>JAISIK010000034.1 GCA_031262065.1 Oscillospiraceae bacterium
TTACGCAGTTCACGCATTCTCTTGATGGGGTTGCGGGATTTCTTTACTACATCGGGAATCAGTTCTTTGGTCAGAAGTTTTTCCAGTGTTTGCGGCGCAAGATGCCGCTTGAGCATGCCGCTGATTGCAGCCGAAATTGTCCCCGTTTCCTCAGAGACGATGAGCACCACCGCGTCGGAGACCTCGCTCATACCGATGCCCGCGCGATGCCGCGTACCCAAGTCGCTGCTGAGATTGCGATTTTCGGAAAGGGGCAGCACGCAGCCGGCAGCTGCAATGCGCTCCCCTCTTACAATCACCGCGCCGTCGTGAAGGGCTGCTTTGGTAAAGAAGATATTGCGCAGCAGCTCCGAAGACAGACGCGCATCAATGACCGTGCCGGTGCGCATATAGTCTTGCAGCGAAGTGGTGCGCTCGAATACAATCAGCAAACCCGTTCGCTCTTTGGACATGATTTCACATGCCTCGACCGTCTGCGCGATGACGCGATCCATTTCCCGCTGCTCATGCTTCGTAGAGAGAAGCTCGCGGAAGGTTTTGCTCCCCAGCTTCTCCAAGCCCCGCCGCAGCTCCGGCTGGAACATGATAATCAGCGCAATCAGCCCGATTTCCAGCACATTGTCGAACAGATAGCTGATCAAGTACATGTTCAGCAGCCGCGTGACAACCGTAAGCAGAAGGATAATCACCACGCTTTTTGCGATTCGCGCCGTACTCGTGCGCTGGATCATCATGATTACTTTATAAATGAGCACCGCAACCACAAGGATATCGACGATGTCCATGATTTTAATGGTCGGAATCATCAAGATGAATTCCTTAAAATAGCGAATCAACGCATTCATGAGCAAAACTCCGCTTATACAGTAGTGCATTGATTATATCCGATTTTCGCCGTAATAGCAAGCACGAATGCCCAATTTTCTACTGCCTGCGAAATACTCTGCGGCAAACGCCCGCGAATTGCCGCACTTCGTTTGCGGTATTAAAGGCGCTGAAACTGATACGCACCGTGCCGCTCTCAAATGTGCCCGCGCTCTCGTGCGCCTGCGGCGCGCAGTGCAGCCCCGCGCGTGTGGCAATGCCGAAGCGGGCAAACTCCTGCCCCAGCGTTTCGCAGTCCATGTCCTGCGCGCGGAAGGACAGAACCCCGCTTTGAGAATCGCCCGCATAAAGTTGTAGATTCCGATACCCGGAGAGCACCTGCCGAGCCTGCTGAAGCAGGTGCTGTTCATGCGCAAAAATCCGCTGTGGCGTACGGAAAAGAACGTAATCGATTCCCGCGCGCAACCCCGCAATGCCGGATACATTGTGCGTGCCCGCCTCTAAGCGGTCGGGCATGAAGTCCGGCATTTCCAAAAAGGCGGAATTGCTGCCCGTGCCGCCCTCAAGAAGCGGTTCGCCGCCGTTGGCGCAGAGCAAAATTCCCGTCCCCTGCGGACCATACAGCCCCTTATGTCCGGGCATGGCGATGAAGGCAGCGCCGCTTTCGCGCAGGGAAACAGGCAGCGTGCCCGCAGACTGCGAAGCGTCTATAATCAGCGGAATTCCTCTTTTTTTACATAAGCGCGCAATACCCTCTATCGGCAAAATATAGCCGAAGACATTGGAAACATGCGTGCAGACCGCAGCCGCAGTACCCGGTGTGAGCTGACGCTCAAAAGCAGCCAGCGTTTTCTCCTGAGAAAACAGCGGGCTTGTTGCCTTAACAACCTGCGCGCCGATAGCGTGTAGCGGGCGTGTCACCGCGTTATGCTCAAAGCCGGAAGTCACAACCCGCCCGCCGGGCGGGACAATGCTCTTAATTGCAATATTGAGCGCATGGGTCGCATTGAGCGTAAAAGCCACCTGCTCCACATCTGCATCAAAAAGCTGTCCCGCCCGTTCGCGGCAGGAATATACGGCATCTGCCGCCGCCATTGCAGCGGGGTGTCCGCCGCGTCCGACACTGCTGCAGGTACGCATCGCATGCTGCACCACCGCAAATACCGATTGCGGTTTTTGCAGGGTGGTCGCCGCGCTGTCAAAATAAATCATGATTAAACCTCCCGCCACGAACCGTCGGGCAGTTTCATATATATTTTACTGAACCTGTCTCCGGCATGGCGCAAGGCATCCTTCGCAGCGTTGTAGTTATTCGCCGAAACGCGAATGGAATAGCCGCAGCCCATTTGCTGCACTTGCCGCGCTGTTCGCGCCATTGCATTACGAATGCCCGCGCGTGTTAATGTTTTTGCCGCGCTTTGTGCACTCGTTACCGTACGAAAGGTAAAAAAATAGTCATACATTGTTTCAATCCCTCCCACTTCATCGTATGATTTTCGCCCAAATTTGACACGATTTCGATAAAAAAAGTACCGAATCAGACGTTCGGTACTTTTTGCTCAACAGTATATGCCCGCCGTGACGGCGATTCTGCCCTTTTTACTTACGCCATGCTCCTCTAAGAGCCGCAGCTTTCCCACGCCGCGCAGGGAGATTTCATCCTGCATGCAGAGCGCGCGGTCGGGCTTCAGGCAGTCTGCATAGTTCACCCGCACGCGACCAGCGCGCACGGCATCCGCAGCATCGCCGCGGCTGAGATGAAACACGGCTGCCAGCACGCTGTCGAGCCGCAGGGAGCTGACCGTTACGCGCACTTCGCGCATAGCCTGCGTGTGCGCAAGCGCCTGCGAAAGCGGCACTTGCTCCAGTTTCAGGTGCGTACGCCCGGCGGATGTGAAATTCTCCAGCAAATACGGCGCAAGGGCTGCCGTGACAAAGAATTGGCACATGCCCTCACTCACGGCAATATCGCCTATCGTGTCGTGGCGAATGCCCGCGCCCAAAAGTGCGCCGAGGAAGTCGCGGTGCGTCGGCGCCTCGGAAGCATAAAAGTGCGCGTGCAGGCAGGCAATCGGACCGTCGTCAAAATACGCCTCTCGGCTGAGATAGTCCGGCAAATAGTACGCCATTGCGCGCTGCGCGTTCGCCGTGCCGCCGAAAAACAGCGTCTGCGGGCGCTGCCTGCGAAGAAGCATTTGCTCGCGCGGCGTCAGAAAACAGCTTGCGGCTGCAATCTCCCGCTCCTGCGCCCGTTCCAGTTGCCCGATAACCCGCGCGAGCAGTTGCTTTTCCTCCTGCGTCAAGGCAGCGCCGTCAAATCCTCTCTCTTCCATATGGATTATACGGGTACGTGCACAAAGCCCTCGGGCTTGAGCACGACCATCACCCGAAAACCAATCTCTTTGAGCAGTTCCTGCGCCTGCGCAAATGCAAAATCCAGCCGCTCCGGGTCGTGACAGTCAGACGTAACAATCACCTCTGCGCCAAGCTCTAAAAGCATTTTCAGGAGCTTCGGCGCAGGATACGGCAGGGTTTTCAGCCCCCGCGCCATCGCGCCGGTGTTCACCTCGAAGAGCTTGCAGCATGGCAGGATATTTTCGATCGCCTCGCGGGCAATCGCCAAATATTCTTCGCTTTCCTCGTCAAAATGCCCGCGATTATACTTCGTCAGCACGTCAAAATGCCCGACAATGTCCGGCTTTTCTCTGCACACAAAGGCGGTCAGCTGTTCGTAATACGCCCGCACCAGCGCCATTTCATCGCCGCCGAAGGCAGCAATCGCAGCTTCGAGTTTCTGCGGGCTTTCGTCCATGCAGAAATAGTTCCCGCCATGCTTCACGCAGTGCAGCGAGCCGATTACATAGTCCGGCTCGAACAATCGCGTGCCGTAGGCGTCGAGTTCCACGCCGCAAAAGAGCGCAATTTCACCTGCGTACTTTGCCTGCAGGCGGCGAATCTCCGCAACATAGGCGGGAATGTCGGTCATGCAGTAGGATGTATCGTAGGGCGTGTAGGAGTGCCCCGAAAAGCCCAGCGCATCGAAACCTTTGGCAATGGCGGTGCGGACAAGCTCTTCGGCGCTTGCGCGTCCGTCGCAGAAATTGCAGTGCGTGTGGGCATTGGAACGTATCATTTCATCGTCTCCTGCTTGACCTTTTTGTCAATCACATGGCGCGATGCCAGCTCTTTGCGAAGGTCTTCGAGCGAAATGCCCATCTGTACCATCAAAACCAGCAGATGATAGGTCAAATCCGCGATTTCATAAATACATTCCTCGCGGCTTTTCAACGCACCGATAATTACTTCCGTGCTCTCTTCGCCCACCTTTTTCAGGATTTTATCCAAGCCTTTTTGGAAGAGGTAGGTCGTGTACGAGCCTTCGGGAAGCTCCGCCTTGCGGGCTGTGAGAAGTTCATATAGAGCGTCAATTGAAAACGTCGGCGCTGCGCCTTCAACGAGCGCATTTTGGAAGCACGAATCCGCCCCTGTGTGGCAGGCAGGACCGTCCTTGACCACTTCGACCACGAGCGCATCATAGTCGCAGTCTGCGCAAATGCGCACCACATGCTGGAAGTTTCCTGAAGTTTCGCCCTTGAGCCAACGCGCCTGCCGCGAGCGGCTGTAGAAGCAGGTCAGCCCCTTGTCGATGGTTTCTTGCAGCGTTTCGCGGTTCATATATGCCAAAGTCAAAACTTTTCTGCTGTAAAAATCCTGCACAATTGCCGGAATCAGTCCGTTTTCATCAAATTTCAGTCTGTCAATCATGGCTTCACCTTCTTATTGGAATTCCCTGCGCAAACAGGGTGTTTTTTATATCGGCTATGGAAACTTGCTGAAAGTGGAAAATGGAGGCTGCCAGCCCCGCATCCACTCCGGGAACGCTTTGAAACAGCTTAACAAAATCCGCAATGCAGCCCGCGCCGCCGCTGGCGATAATCGGGATGGACACCTCGGCAGAAATTGCCTCCAGCAATTCCAAATCAAAGCCGCGCTTCACGCCGTCGGTGTCGATGCTGTTGATGACCAACTCCCCCGCGCCGTTTTGCTGCCCGCGCTTTGCCCATGCAATCGCGTCGATGCCGGTGTTCTCCCGACCGCCCTTGGCAAAGACGGTGAACCGCCCGTCTACGCGCTTAACGTCCATCGACAGCACCACGCACTGGTCGCCGTACTTTTTTGCGGAATGCAAAATCAACGCAGGGTCTTTAATAGCGCCGGAGTTCACACTCACCTTGTCTGCGCCGCTTTTGAGTACGCGGTCAAAATCCGCAAGCGCGTTGATGCCGCCGCCGACGGTCAAAGGAATAAAAATCTCCGAGGCGACCGCCTGCAAAAGCTCCGTAAAGAGCCGCCTTTCCTCATACGATGCGGTAATATCGTAGAAAACCAATTCGTCCGCGCCCTCGTCGTTATATCGCTTTGCGAGATGAACCGGGTCTTCTACATCTTGCACCGCGTCAAATTGAACGCCCTTGACCACACGCTGTGCGCGGATATCCAAACAGGGAATTATTCGTTTCGCAAGCATTCTTTCACCCCATTTGCGCCAAGGCGGTTTCCAGATTCAACGCCCCTGTATATAAGCTCTTGCCGAGGATCGCGCCCGCGCAGCCAAAGCCCTTGAGCGCCGTGAGTTCCTCATAAGAACAAATGCCGCCGGAGGCAATCACCTGCAAGCCCTCGATTTTGCACAGGGCGCGGTAGGATTCGAGATTGCAGCCTTGCAGAGCGCCGTCTCTGGCAATATCCGTGAAAATGACGGTCTTCACACCAATATCGCGCAGGTATACGCAGAAAGCAGAAGCTGCGGTTTGGCTGGTTTCTTCCCAGCCGCGCGTGCAGACAAAGCCGTCGCGGGCATCCACGCCCACGGCGATTTTCTCGCCCCAAATACCGAGCATCTTGCGAAGAAAGGCGGGGTTTTCTAAAGCGGCAGTACCCAAAATCACGCGCCCTGCGCCGCAGCGCAGATACATTTCCACACGCTCTTCGTCGCGAATGCCGCCGCCGACCTCCGCAAAGAGCCCCGTTTCCTCTATGATAGCACGAATCACCGAAAAATTCACGGGTTTTCCCTCTTTCGCGCCGTCGAGGTCAACCAAGTGTATGTTTTTTGCACCTGCCGCTGCAAATGCCTTCGCCTGCGCCACGGGGTCGTCGCAGTAGACGTCCATACGGGCATAATCGCCCTGCGTCAAACGCACGACGCGTCCGCCGCGCAGGTCGATTGCAGGAAAAATTTTCATCTCGCTCACCTACAATTCCGCAAATGCTTTCAAAATGTTGAGTCCCGTCACGCCGCTCTTTTCCGGATGAAACTGCGTGCCGAACACATTGTCTTTTTGCACCACGCCGGGTATTTTCACGCCGTAGTCAGACCATGCGGCGGTGCTGCCCGCACAGTCGCGGGCGTAAAAGGAGTGCACATAGTACACATGCTCCCCCGATTTGGTATACTTGAGAATCGGGCAGGGCTTTGCAATCACAAGCTCGTTCCAGCCCATGTGCGGCACTTTTCTCGCATCTTCAAGATCGTCCGCAATCGGCACAACCCGCCCGGCTAGCAAGCCTAAGCCCGCATGCACGCCATATTCCAAGCTCTCGTCAAACAGAAGCTGCATGCCCAGACAAATGCCCAACAGCGGCGTGCCGCGCTTCACCGCCTCCAAAAGGCTCGGCAGCGCGCCGGTTCGATCCAGCTTTGCCCTTGCATCGCCGAACGCACCCACGCCGGGCAGAATCAAATGGTCAGCCGCGGCAATCTCCGCAGGCTCCGCCGTAATTTGAGAATCGATACCCAATGCTCCCAGCGAGCCGGACAGGGAAAAGAGATTCCCCACGCCGTAATCGATAATCGCCAGCATTATAACGCTCCCTTTGTCGAGGGGATTTCCTCAGAAAGCGCGGCATCCACGCGCAGCGCCTGCCGCAAAGCGCGCGCCAAACCCTTAAAGGCGGCTTCCACCATGTGGTGGGTATTTCCCGCAGAGATTGTCTTTATGTGCAGGTTCATTCCCGCATTTGCGCAAAAGGCGCGCATAAATTCCTCTACAAGCTCCGTGTCAAAATCGCCGACCCGCTGCGCTGCAAGCTGCAAGTCATAGCGCAGATAGCTGCGCCCGCCGAAGTCCACGGCGCACAAAACCAAGCTCTCGTCCATCGGCAAAAGCGCGCTTCCGTAGCGGGTGATGCCGCGCCGCTCGCCTGCCGCCTGCGCAAAAGCGCGTCCGAGGCAGATGCCGATATCCTCCGTCGTGTGGTGCGCGTCCACGCGCAAGTCCCCCGCGCAGCGCAGCTGCAAATCAAAACAGCCGTGACGGGCAAAGAGCTCGAGCATATGATCCAAAAAGCCCACGCCCGTTTGAATATCATAGCTGCCTTTTCCGTCAATATTCAGGCTTAGGGAAATCTCCGTTTCTGTTGTTTTTCTTGTAATATCTGCACTGCGCATTTCTATCCCTCCGTACATAGTTCATCAATTTTGTCAAACAGGGTCTGCATCTGCTCGCGCGTTCCGATGGTGATGCGCACGCAGTTTTCAATGCGTTTGTTTCCCAAATAGCGCACGAGCACGCCCTTTTCCTTTAATCGCAGGTAGAGTTCCCTGCCGCTGATTTTCGCCGACTGCGCCAAGAGAAAATTCGCCAGGGAGTCCGTGCAGGTAAATCCGCGCCTCTGCAGTTCGCAGGCGCTCCATGCTCTGTTCTCTATAATTTCTTTCGTGCAGGCTTCAAAATACGCAGCGTCTTGCAGCGATGCAACGCCCGCCTGTATGGAAAGCGTGCTGAGATTGTAGGGGTTAAAGGAGAATTTCAGCGTATTCAAATCCGCAATTAAGGAAGCGTCGCCAATGGCAAAGCCTACCCGCGCCCCCGCCAGATTGCGGCTCTTCGAGAAAGTGCCGACAACCAGCAAATTGCCCAGTTCCTTTGTAAGCCCTGCCGCGCTCTGCCCGCCGAAATCGATATACGCCTCATCAACGATGACCACGCGTTTCGGGTTTGCAGCCGCGATTTTGCGAATCTCGCAGGGCTGCAAGTATAGACCCGTCGGCGCATTGGGATTGGCAAAAACCACTGTTTGCGACTGCTTGCAGTAGTCTTGCGGGTCGATGGAGAGGTCCGCGCGAAGCGGAATCGTCTTGAGCGCAAGCCCGAAAAAGTCCGCAAAAACCGGGTAAAACCCATAGGACAAATCCGGCGCGGAAATCCCCCGCTTGCCGTAAGCATAAAACGCAAAGGCAAGCACCTCGTCGCTGCCGTTTCCCACAAAAACATTTTCGGCAGATACACTGTAGTGCTCTGCAAGTGCCTGCGTCAGCGCAGCTGCGGCGGGGTCGGGATAGCGATTGAGAACGTCTGCGTCCAGCGCCTCGCGCACGCGCGGCGAGGGCGCAAAGGGCGATTCGTTCGTATTGAGCTTTACATACGCCTTGTCGCGCGGCTGCTCGCCGGGCGTATAGGGCGTGATGCCGCTCAGCTGAAAAAAGCTGCTCATTTTGCGCCCTCCATGCGAATTGTGATGCTGCGCGCATGGGCGTCAAGCCCCTCGCGGCGGGCAAAATCCGCAACCCGCTGCCCGGATTTTTCGAGCGCCTGCCGCGGATAGTACAAATACGCGCTCTTTTTCACGAAATCATCCACGCTCAGCGGCGATGAGAACTTTGCAGTGCCGGATGTGGGGAGCGTGTGATTCGGCCCTGCAAAATAGTCGCCCAGCGGCTCGGGGGTGTACGCACCCAAGAAGACCGACCCGGCGTTTTTCACCTTATCCAGATAGGAAAAGGGCTCTTCAACGCAAAGCTCCAAATGCTCAGGGGCAATTGCATTGGCAATTTCGATTGCCCTGTCTATATTTTCTACAAGCAAGATTTTTCCATAGACATCGATGGATTTGCGGGCAATTTCCGCGCGCGGTAGGACGGAAAGCTGCCGCTCGACCTCCGTTTGCACCGCTAAAGCAAGCGCACGATCGTCCGTAACCAGCACCGCCGACGCCAAAGCATCATGCTCCGCCTGACTGAGCAGATCCGCAGCAAGAAAGCGCGCATTCGCCGCTTTATCCGCAACAATTAAAATTTCACTCGGCCCTGCAATCATATCGATAGACACCCGCCCGAAGACCATGCGTTTCGCCGTGGCAACGTAAATATTCCCCGGCCCTACGATTTTATAGACCTTCGGGACGCTCTGCGTGCCGTAAGCCAGCGCGGCGATTGCCTGCGCGCCGCCGATTTTGAAAATTCTGTCCACCCCGCAGAGGCTTGCCGCAGCCAGTATTTCATCGCGAATGCTGCCGTCACGCCCGGCGGGGGTAACCATAACGAGCAGCTTCACGCCTGCCAGCTTTGCCGGGATGGCGTTCATCAGCACCGTGGAAGGATAGCTCGCCGTGCCGCCCGGCACATAAATACCGATTTTCTCAATCGGCATCACCCGCTGCCCCAAAATCACGCCGTCCGCCTTTTCCATGCGGAAGCCCTCGCGCAGTTGCATTTCGTGGTAAGCGGTAATATTCTCCTTCGCCTGACGCAGGGTTTCCATAAAATCGGGAGAAATCCGCGCACAAGCGGCTTCTATTTCTTCCGGCAAAACTTCCGTCGATGCTAAATGCGGGCAGTCGAAGCGCCGAGAGTATGCAAGCAGGGCTGCATCGCCGTTTTCGCGCACATCCTCCAGAATTTCCGCCACCTGCCGCTCTACGTTTGCGCCCTTGCTTTCCTCCCGCGCCAGCAAATCCTCGATTTCCCGCAAGTTTTCGTATAGGCGCATCATATTGCCTTCTCCATTTCACGCACGATGCGCTCGATTTCCGCATCCTTGAACTTGCAGGCGGACTTATTGGCAATCAGCCTTGCGGAAACCGGCGCAATGGTCTCGCGCACAGACAGGTCATTTTCAATCAGCGTCTTTCCCGTTTCCACAATATCCACAATCACGTCTGAAAGACCCAAAATCGGCGCAAGCTCAATCGATCCGAAGAGCTTGATCGTCTCAATCTCGCGGTTTTTCGCGCGGTAATACGCTTCTGCTACGTGCGGGAACTTGGTTGCCACGCGCAGGGCTCTGGTTCTGTCCTCGCCAAAGCCGTTTTTCGCAGCCACGCACAGGTCGCATTTTCCAAAGCCGAGGTCGAGCAGTTCATACACATCTGCGCCGCTTTCCAGCAAAATATCCTTACCCACTACGCCGATGTCGGCTGCGCCGTATTCCACATAAATTGCCACATCCGACGGCTTGACCAGCGCATACTTTACGCCGTTTTCTTCGCTGGTGAAGATGAGCTTTCTGGAATCCTCCAGCAGTTCGGGGCAGGCATAGCCCGCAGCCTCCAAAAGTTTATAGACTTTATTTCCCAGCCGACCCTTCGGCAGCGCAACACTAAGCATTCTTTTCTCCCCTTCGCTTCTCTAAGCGCACAGCGCTTCCCTGCGCGCGCAGTTCCTGCGCCTTTGCAAGCACGTCGTGCGCCGCGTCCTTCTCGTCATATTGCAGGACAATCTCCTCGCTGTAGTCGGCAGGCGCTTGGTATGCTGACAAATCGTTGAGATACACCGCAAAGCCCATCGCGCCGATACCGCCGCGATTTTCAACCAAGCGGTCATATCGCCCGCCGGAGAGCACCGCGCGATGCACTTTGGGCACATAACCCTGAAAAACAATGCCATTATAGTAGTACAAATCCTGCAAAACAGATAAATCCATGCTGATACGCTGCTGTCCCAGAATTTCGTCAAGCTCCAAAAGCTGCGCGCAGGCTTCGCGCATTGTATCCGACTGCACGCAAGAAAGGCACTTCTCCACAACCTGCCCAATGCCTCCGCGCAGACCGACAAGCGCGGAAAGTTTCTCGTCCATCTGCCGCACGGCATGGGGACTGCGCATGCGAAAGGCAGTTAAAATTTCCTGCTGTTTTCCGGGACTGTCGGGCGCAAAGGCGTCCAAAATCGCGGAGATAATCCCCATGTGCGAAAGGCTGAGCACATAATCATCGTCGATTGCAGCCAGCGATTCCAGCGCAAGCAGGCAAACCTCCGCCTGCGCAAGATTATCCACCTCTCCCAAAAGTTCCAAACCCATCTGGTTAATTTCGCGGTACTCGCGCGATTGGGGGTCGAGGCGGTAGACGCTCTCCGTATAGTAGAGCTTTTCCGGCGATTTTTTCGTTGCGGTCGTGTTTTTTACAATGGAAAGCGTGACGTCGGGCTTAAGCGCCAGCACCTTGCCGTTGCGGTCGTGAAAGGTGATAAGCGATTCGCTGTTGAGAAAGCGTTTGTTCTCCAAATATAGGGCGTACTCTTCAAATTTTCGCATATGATAGGGTCGAAATCCGGCGCGCGCATAAAGCGATTGCAGCTGATCGACCGTAATTTTTTCCTTACTTTGATTCATTGCCGTCCTCCGTTTCTTGCACGAACTGCGCAAGCAGTTTGCTGTAGCCTCCGCCGCCATAGCGCACGCAGCGATTCACGCGGCTCATCGTCGCCGAGGAAACGCTTACAAGCTGCGAAGCCTGCTGGTAGGTTTTCCCCCGCAGAAGCAAGCGCGCGCATTCGAGCCGCTGCGCCATATATTCAATTTCCTTATCTGTGCATAAATCGCGCAGCAGGGTCTCGATTTCCTCGCCTGTATGCAGGCTTGCCAGAAAATCAAACAATTGCCGCTTTTCGGTTTGAGACATAAAAATCCCTCCGCCAATTACTTTAGCATGATTGTACACTACTTCGTTAGCGAAGTAAAGTGAAAATTGAAAAATTCTGAATATTTTTTCCGGGTATACAGCGCACCCCGACTGCGATACATCGCAGTCGGGGTGCTGGTAAGCATTTTTTTGCGAACAGGCGTTTAAAATCACTGTTGCACGCCTTTTCCAAAGCTGTTTCGCTCTTCTTTGGATGCGGTGAGGATTTTTTCCGTGTAGTCGGTTGCGGTGTCGATGAGCAAATCCTCATAGTTAAACTCGCCCTTTGTGAGTGCGCTGTACAAGCCCATATCGGGGTCTGTAATATACTTTGACAGGCGGGATTTCGCGGCAGAGTAGACAATGCAGTACAAAACCACGGCGAGCACCAATATAATGCCGATTTTCAGCCACGGTTTCCACCAGTTTTTTGCCACAATCCTCACCTCTCATTCTATTAATTTGACGAGCGAAAAGCGGGAATGTTCCCGAATGTATCGAACTATTTTGCCTTATCCTGCGCAATGAGCAGCTTCAGCGCTTCCACGCCGACCTTTACCGCAGAACTGGTATCTTCGCTCATCTTCTGATCCAAGCCGGCGCTCTCGCGCTCCTGATTCCAAATCACGTGGAAGCAAGAACCGCAGCGAACGCCCAAAGCGTCTGCAACGACGAACAGCGCAGCCGACTCCATCTCGCTTGCTAAAACGCCGAGGCGCTTCCATGCTTCCCACTTCTGCAGAAGCTCGTAGGAAACGGGCATTTTCGCGGGGCTGTGCTGCCCGTAGAAAGCGTCCTTGCACTGCACCACGCCCACGTGGGTTTTCTTATTCATGGCAAGCGATGCCTGCCGCAGTGCAATGGCAACGTCCAAATTGGAAACTGCCGGGTATTCGATGGGCGCATATTCCATGGAAGTATGCTCAAAGCGAATCGCACCCGTTGCAACAACGATGTCCCCCGACTGCACGTCGAGCTTGATGCCGCCGCAAGTGCCTACGCGGATGAATGTGTCCGCGCCGATATTGTGCAGCTCTTCCATCGCGATAGAAGCAGACGGACCGCCGATACCCGTGGAGCAAACGCTGACCTTTTCGCCCAGCAGTGTGCCTGTGTAGATATTATACTCACGATTTTGCGCCACATGCACAGGGTTATCAAACAGTTGCGCAATGGATTCGCATCTGCCGGGGTCGCCCGGGAGGATGCAGTAGCGACCGACGTCGCCTTCTACACAATGAATATGAAATTGTTGTTCAAGTTGCTGCATACTTTACGCCACTCCTTAAATAATTATTTTCGCATATTTCGACTTCCAGTATAGCGGAAAACTTGTAAAACAGCAATCAAATTTTGCCGCCGCGCTGCACTTTTTGTGCAAATATACGAAAAGAACCCGACAAAATTGTTGATTGCACCGACAATTCAGAACAAAGACATCTGACTGGACGCAGGCAAATCGCCGAACGCCCCGGCATACCGCAGCGCCTCGATATTGGCAGACGAGAGCTTCGCGCAGGCTGCCGCGTCCTCAATGGAAATAAAGTTCCTTCCTTTGAAATTGTGATACATATCCCATGCGGCGGTTTCTCCCAATCCCGCTACGGAAATGAAGGGCGGCAGGAGCTTGCCCTCCTTAATCAGAAACTTTGTCGCGTGCGATTCGTAAAGGTCGATGTTTTCAAAATCAAAGCCGCGCAAATAGAATTCATAGCAGACTTCCAAGGTGGTAAGCAAATCCTCATCCTTCTTGGAACTGTCGGGATTGGCTTTGATTGCTTTGATGCTCTGCATAACCGTTTCCATGCCGTGCGTCATCATCGCAGCGTCGAAATTGCCCTTTTGACTGCGGCGGTAGAAGTGCGCCGCGTAGAAAACAATGGGGCGATGCACCTTAAACCACGCAATACGAAACGCCATCATTACATACGCTGCGGCATGCGCCTTGGGGAACAAATACTGAATTTTCTTACACGAGGTGATATACCACTGCGGAACACCCGCCTCGCGCATTTTCTGCTCAGAATCGCCGGGCAGACCTCTGCCCTTTCGCACCGACTCCATAATCTTAAAGGAAAGGGTTTCGGGAAGCCCCTTCGAGATGAGGTACAGCATAATATCGTCGCGGCAACCGATTGCTTGGCTGACGCTTGCCGTCCCCTCCAGAATTAAGTCTTTCGCATTGCCCAGCCATACGTCCGTACCGTGGGAGAAGCCGGAAAGACGAATCAGCGTGTCGAAGCGATCCGGCTTTGTGTCCACAAGCATGCCGCGCACAAAACTCGTGCCGAATTCGGGAATGCCGGTTGCGCCTGTGGGACCCAAAAGGGCGTCATTTTCATAGCCGAGCACTTTGCTCGAAACAAAGATTGACATGGTATCGGCATCATCGAGAGGGATTTTTTGCACATCAATGCCGGTCTCCTCCCACATCATATGCAGCATCGTCGGGTCGTCATGTCCGAGCATATCGAGCTTGAGAAGGTTCTCCTCCATGGAGTGGTATTCAAAATGCGTGGTAATGGTTTCCGTGCCCGTATCGTCTGCGGGGTGCTGCACAGGGCAGAAATCCCAGATTTCATTCTCCTGCGGAATCACGACCAGCCCGCCGGGGTGCTGCCCCGTGGTTCTTCGCACCGCCACGCAGCCGAGCGCAAGACGATTTTCCTCCGCGCGGGACACTTCCAAATCCCGCTCAGCAAGAAATTTTTTTACAAAGCCGTAGGCGGTCTTTTCCGCCACCGTGCCGATAGTCCCTGCGCGGAACACATGGCTTGCGCCGAACATTTCCACACAATAGGCGTGCGCACGCGCCTGATACTCCCCCGAAAAATTCAGGTCGATATCCGGCACTTTATCGCCGCCGAAGCCCAAAAAGGTCTCAAAGGGAATGTTAAAGCCGTCCTTCACAAGCGGTTTGCCGCACTGCGGGCACAGCGCGTCGGGCAAATCTGCGCCGCACTGGATTCCTTCCGCTACGGCAAAGTCCGCAAATTTACACGCCTCGCAGCGGTAGTGCGCGGGGAGCGAATTGACCTCCGTAATTCCCGAAAGGTAGGCAACAATGGATGAGCCGACCGATCCTCTCGAACCGACAAGATAATCATGCTCGAGCGAATTGCGCACCAGTCGCTGCGCGGAAATATAAATCACGTCGTACTTACTGCTGATAATATCGCCCAGTTCCGTTTCCACGCGCTTTGTCACAATTTCCGGCGGATGATCCCCATAGAGCTGCCGCATTTTATCATACACGCACTGCGTAAGCTCCTGCGCGGAGTTCTCAATCTTCGGCGCAAAGAGATTGCGCGGCACGGGGCGCACCAAATCGCACATATCGGCAATCAAATTCGTGTTCTTTACGACAACTTCAAAGCAGGTTTCCTCACCCAAATAGGCAAATTCTTCGAGCATCTCGTCTGTCGTGCGGAAATAGAAAGGGTTCTCGCGGTCTGCGTCGTCAAAGCTCTTTGTTGCAAGCAAAATGCGGCGGTAAATCTCGTCCTCGGGGTTTAGGAAATGCACGTCGCCCGTTGCCACAACGGGCTTGCCCATCTCCTTGCCGATGCGCACAACGGTGCGGTTAAACTCGCGCAGCTCCTCCTCGCTTTTGGCAAAATCCTTGGCAATTAGAAAGCGGTTGTTGCACAGCGGCTGAATTTCCAAATAGTCATAGAACGCGGCAATGCGCTTTAACTCCTCATCGCTCTTATGCGCAATCACCGCTTGGAAAAACTCTCCAGCCTCGCAGGCAGAGCCGATAATCAGCCCCTCACGCAGCTGCTGCAGCAGCGATTTGGGAATGCGGGGCGTGCGCTTAAAATACTGCAAATGGGAGTCGGAAATCAGGCGGTATAGATTGCGCAGCCCCAGCTGATTTTTGGCAAGCAGGATGATATGCCGCGCATGGCGGTCGCGCAGCTTCCCGCCCACTCGCAGTTTTTGCATATTGGCATTGATTTCTTGGATATTTTCCAAGCCCCGCTCTTTGAGCATCGCTGCAAGGCGCAGATAGATATTGCCGCAGGTGTTGGCGTCGTCGGAAGCGCGGTGGTGATGAAATTCCGCAAGCCCTAGGGCGTCTGCAACCAGATTCAGCTTATGCTTTCCGATCTGCGGTAGGAGACTCTGCGCCAGCACGAGCGTGTCGATGCTCGTCGGCGCAAATGCAAGCCCCAGTCGCGATGCTGCGGCTGTTACAAAGCCGATATCAAAGTCTGCATTATGCGCAACAAGCGGGCGTCCTGCGCAGAAGCGCAGAAATTCCGGCAACGCCTGCGCAATATCCGGCGCGCCTTGCAGCATTGGATCGGTGATCCCGGTAAGCTCAATAATTTTAGAGGATAAGCGGCGGTGCGGATTGACAAAGCATTGGAAGGTATCCACCGCGACGCCGTCTCGAAAGGCTACCGCGCCAATCTCGATAATCCCGTCGTGCACGCAGGACAAGCCCGTCGTTTCCAAATCGAAGGCAACAAATTCGCCGTCAATCGGCATGGATGCTTCTCCGTGCACCGCAATGCGGTCGTCCACATCGTTGACAAAATAGCCCTCGCAGCCGTAGAGAATCTTGATTGGCTTGTCCGTGCCCGCAACGAGTTTGCTCGAGGCATGCAGTGCATCCGGGAAGGACGACGCCACGCCGTGGTCTGTAATGGCAATTGCCTTGTGCCCCCATCTTGCTGCAGTTTCCACCGCTTCTTCGGTTTTTGTCAGGGCGTCCATCTGCGACATGGTGGTATGCAAATGCAGCTCGACACGCTTTTGCTGCGCGGTATCTTCGCGCATGGGCGCCGCAATGGGTTCGATAGATTGGGGCGTAAGAACAATATCGCCCTCAAAGGTGTTGTATTCAATTTTCCCTTGCACCCGCAGCCACATCCCCGGCTTTTTTATCGCCGTGATAACGGGCTTTGCAGCCTGCGTTTCCATGCGTGCATTCACGCGCACCGAGCCCGTGAAATCCGTCATATCAAAGGATACAATCCAATGCGAGCCCGTGCGCAATGCGCGGTGGTTCACCGCAAAAACCTTGCCCTCAACAATCGCCTTTGTGACGTTGCTGTCGTTCATAATGCTGCGCATCTGCGTCACTTTCCCGGCGGATTTTTTCCCGAGAATCATCGCAGGCGCGCTTTCCTTTTCCACGAAAACCGGCTGCGGCGCCATGCGCATTGCATCCTTACGCAGCTTCTCTGTCTGCGCAAAGAGAGCGTCGCCCTCGCAGTCTGCTTCCGATTCAATCGTGATTTTTGTTTCCACGCCAAAGCGCTCGAAAATATAGCGCTCCGCAAAGGGCAGGTACGCAAGCAGCGCCTCCGCGCCGTTAGCGAGAAGGCGGAGCGTGCTGCTGCCTTCCGCCAAGCACCAGCTGCAGCCTGCCAGACTTGCAGCTGCGGGAGAATACTGCGAAATGATGCTGCGATTAAGCTCCTGCGGCTGTAGGTCTGCCAGCGACTGCGGCGGGAAATTGGGGTGAATTTGCACCAGTTTTGCCCCGTAGAGCGCGCGCAGCGCGTCCTCAACCGCCTCTAAATCTGCGGCAGGTACATACTTTGCAAAGCGCACGGTCAGACGCATGGATTTTTCCTCGCTATCGACCTGCGCATGACAAACGACCGCTTGCTCCAGTAGCTCGAGCAGCGGTTGTTCGCAAGAATATTCATAAAACATCTCTAAAAAAGCGTTTGACATGATTCTTCTCTCTCGATTACAGCCGCTCGATATGCGCAAGCAGGGCGGGCAACAGCGCAGGATAGGGCAAGCGTTCCTTCAACTCCCCTTTGACAAACAGCACCCCGCAATCGTCGCCGCCTGCAATGCCGACGTCCGCCTCGCGAGCCTCGCCCGGCCCGTTGACCACGCAGCCCATCACGGCAACCGTGATATTCTTATCGCAATCGCGCAGCGCATCTTCCACTTGCGAGGCAAGTCCGATTAAGTCAATTTTCGTCCGTCCGCAGGTCGGGCAGGCGATCAAATTCACACCCTGCTTGCGAAGTCCCGCGGCTTTTAAGATGGCTTTCGCAGCCTTAATCTCCTGCACGGGGTCGGCAGTCAGCGACACGCGAATTGTATCGCCGATGCCCATACACAAAAGCCCGCCGATACCGATAGCGGATTTGATAGTTCCCATATACGGCGTGCCCGTCTCCGTTACGCCCAGATGCAGCGGGTAGTCGCACTGCGTATGTAAGAGTCTGTACGCCTGCATCATCATGGGCACATCGCTCGACTTCATAGAGACGCAAATATCCTCAAAATGGAATTTCTCCAGCAGGGCAATGTGCGAAAAGGCGCTTTTGACCAGCGCCTGCGCACAGGGATGCCCGAATTCTTGTAGTAGCGATTTCTCCAGAGAACCGCCGTTAACGCCGATGCGTATCGGGATTTTAAGCGCCTTGCAGCAGTCCACCACCGCTTTTACGCGCACTTCCCCGCCGATATTTCCCGGGTTAATGCGAATCTTCGCAGCGCCGCCCTCGGCAGCCGCAATGGCAAGGCGATAATCGAAGTGAATATCCGCCACAAGCGGCAGGGGCGAACGCGCTGCGATGCGCGCAAAGCCCTGCGCCGCAGCCGAATCCGGCACGGCAAGCCTTGCAATCTCGCAGCCTGCTTCCTTGAGCGCGTTTAGCTGCGCAAGACTGCCCTCGACGTCCGTCGTGGCGGTGTTCAGCATCGACTGTATGGACACCTGCGCGCCGCCGCCGATTTTTACGTTTCCAACTTCGATTTGCCTCGTCACGTACTTAGCCTCCAAACAGCTTGAAAATATCTTTGAATGTGATAAATGCCATAAATGCCAAGAGCAAAACCATACCCGCGCCGTGCAGGTACATCTCATATTTCGGATTGACCTTGCGGCGGAGAATCTTTTCTGCCACGGCTGTAATCAAAAGAGCCACCACGCGTCCGCCGTCGAGCGCGGGGATCGGCAGGAGGTTCATCACTGCCAAGTTGATGGCGATAAACGCAAAGAGGTAGAGCACATACAAAACGCCGTCGCCCGTTGATTCCGCCTGCGCGCCGCCCTCGGTTACCGCAGACACAATGCCCACAGGGCCGGACATTTCATCCATACCGACCGCGCCCGTGAACAAATCCTGCAAGCCCAGCCGCACAAGCCTTGTAAAGTTGCGGCAACTATTCCACGAATTGGACAGAACACTGCCGATGTCCTTTTCCTCTCTGGCACAACTGAAGCCGTAGAGCATCTCTCCCTCGTAGTTCTGCCTTTTCATCTCAACGTCATGAAGGGAAACCTTTTGACCGTCTCGAAGGACAACAATGTCATAGACATTGCTCTCATTGCGATCCAAGAACATGGGAATATCTCCGAAAATATAAATGCGCTCGCCGTCGATGGAGTAGAAACGGTCGCCCACTTGCAACCCTGTTTCCGAGGCAAGGGAACTTCCCTCCTGAAAGCCGCTGAGCTGCGTCGTCGGGACATTGCCCGCAGACGCGGTTACAACCAGCACCGTAATCAGAAAGCCCGCGATGAAATTCATCCCCGAACCTGCCACTAAAATCAGCAGCTTCTTCCACAGCTTGGCATTGCCGAAGGCGCGCGGATTGTCACTTGCCTCGTCCTCCCCCTCCATGGCGCAGTAGCCGCCGATGGGAATGCAGCGCAGCGAATAGGTCGTCTCACCTTTCTTCCTTTGGAAGATGGCAGGCCCCATAAAGAGGGAGAATTCGTTCACCTGCACGCCGGAGAGCTTGGCGCAGATAAAGTGCCCGAATTCATGCACGAAAATCAGAACGCCGAACAGGAAAATCGCCAGAAGAATATAGAAAATGGTCAATACATCCACCTCACAGCAAAGTTAAAACAGCCTCACGAGCAGCCGCATCGGCGGCAAGAATGCCTTCGAGTTCCTGCGCCTCTTCATAAGGCACGGTCTCGAGCGCATGGCGAACCATACGCGCAATATCATAAAACCCGATTTTATCAGCCAAATACAGCGAAACCGCAGCCTCATTCGCGCCGTTGAGCACTGCGCAGGCATTACCGCCGCGCTGCGCAGCGTCACGAGCAAGCTGCAAACACGGAAAGGATTCTACATCCGGCAGCGCAAACGTCAAATCGCCGCAGCTTGCCAAATCCAAGCCCTTTTCGGGGTTCTCCGCCCGCTGCGGATAGGTCAGCGCAAGGCGAATCGGCACGCGCATATCCGGCACACCAAGCTGCGCCAGCATCGCGCCGTCGCGAAACTCCACCAGCGAGTGCACAATGCTCTGCCGATGAATCAGCACATCCACCTTCTGCGCAGGAAGCCCATACAGGCGCATCGCCTCAATGAGTTCCAAACCCTTGTTCATCAAGGTTGCGCAGTCGATGGTGATTTTATCCCCCATGCGCCAGTTCGGGTGCCGCAAGGCATCCGCCTTTGTTGCATTTTGCAGCTCCTGCTGCGTTTTTCCGTAGAATGGCCCGCCGGAGCAGGTCAGAATCAGCCGCCGAACTTCCGCGCGGTCACTACACCCCATCAAGCACTGGAAAATCGCGGAATGCTCGGAATCGACTGGAATAATCTCCGCGCCGAATGCCTTCGCTTCGCGCATAACCAGCTCGCCCGCGCAAACCAAGGTCTCCTTGTTCGCCAAAGCAATGCGCTTTCCTTTGGCAATGGCTGCAAGCGTCGGGCGCAGCCCCACCATGCCCACCAGCGCGGTAACAACGGTGTCCGCCATTTCGCAGGCTGCCGCTGCAAGAAGCCCCTCTTCGCCGAAAAGTACGGTAATCTCCTGCCCCGCAAGGAGCTGCCGAAGCTGCGCCGCACTCTCCTCGCTTTCCATAACGGCAAGCTGCGGGCGAAATTCCCTGCACTGCTGCGCCATCAAAGAGACATTCTTCCCCGCAGTCAGCGCGACAACTGAAACCGACAGCTGCCGCACAACCTCTAAAGTCTGCCTGCCAATCGAGCCGGTACTGCCCAAAATGGATACATATTTCGTCATATCACTTCACCGCAAAGGGAATCAGCAAAATCAGGATTTCGGTCAAGGGGGCTACGAGCATCGTGCTGTCGAAGCGGTCGAGAATGCCGCCGTGCCCGGGGATGAGGTTGCCGTAGTCCTTAATGCCCGTTTGCCGCTTGGCAACAGACAGCGTCAAATCGCCGACGGTCGATGCACCGGCGCCCAGCACGCCGTAAACCACGGCGTAGAGATAGTGCACCTGCGCAAAGCCGAACGCCTTAGACAGAAGCAGGGTGAAAAGCAGCATCATAGCCACGTTTGCGGCAACGCCGCCAATCACACCCTCCACCGTCTTTTTCGGGCTGATGATGGGCGCAAGTTTGTGCCTGCCGAAGGCTCTGCCGACAAAATAAGCGCCGGAATCGGCAACCATCGAGAGCAGGAAGGCAACGAGAATAAAGTACTGCCCGCCGTCCATCCCGCGAAGGCGCACCAGTGCGCCAATCATCATCGGATAGACGATGCCGCTGAACACCGCAATGCACAGCGAGGAGAATTTCAGCTCCTTATGCGCAGAGAGCAGCTCGCAAAACAGCGCGGTGAAGAAGACAAACAGCCCCAAAAGCGCGCTCAGCCACAAGAATTTCGGGGTTATAACGGCGCAGGCGAGCATCCAAGACCACAGCACCACCGCAGCCGCCATCACAGCCGTATACAGGACAATGCGGCGGTGCTTCAAAAAGCCCGTTCTCCACAGCATCTCATATGCAGCAACCGCGCAGGCTGCCGCAAACACAATCGCCGTCGCGAGCGGCGGAAGCAGCAGGACAGTCGCCAGCAGAATCGGAAGCCCCACCGCCGCAGCAATCACTCTTGTTGCCATTATTTCGCTCCTCCAAACCTGCGGTTGCGTGCGTTGTATGCAGCAATCGCTTTATCCAGCTCCTTCGGTCCGAAGTCGGGCCAAAGCACATCTGTAAAATAGTATTCGGCATACGCCGACTGCCATAACAAAAAATTTGAGGTTCGCAGTTCCCCGCCCGGGCGGATAACCAGCTCCGGGTCGGGCACACCGCTAGAGTACAGCAAATCGGAAAAGCCCTCCTGCGTCAGCGCCTCCGGCGCACATTTTCCCTCCACGCAATCGCGGGCAAAGCGCTGCGCCGCGCGGACAATTTCTACCCTGCCGCCGTAGTTCAGGCAGAAATTCACCTGCACGCCTTCATAGCGCTTCGAGCGCTGCGCAGCAATCCGCGCCTCTTCCTGAAGCGCCGGGGACAACTGCGTCAAATCGCCGAAGAAGCAAAAGCGCACGCGGTTTTTGTCCATATCGGCAATCGCCTCGCGCAGATACTGCTCGAGAAGCTGCATAATTGCATGCACCTCCTCGTCCGCGCGTTTCCAGTTCTCCGTGGAAAAGGCGTACACAGTCAGATATTTCAGCCCGATGGTTTTCGCGTAATTGGCAATCGTGCGAAACGCCTCCGCGCCGACCTTGTGCCCCGCCTTGCGCGGCAAACCGCGCTTGCGCGCCCAGCGCCCGTTGCCGTCCATAACAATGGCAATGTGCGTGGGAACCGCCTGCGAAACCGCCTCTTTTTTTCGAAACAAACCCATACATATCTCCAAAACAACAGCCGCCAAATGACTCGGCGGCTGCTGAAATTCTTATAGCTCCATGAGCTCCTTTTCCTTAACCGCACAGGCTTCGTCCGCCTTCTTGATATACTTGTCGGTCAAGTCCTGCAAATCTTTTTCCGCCGTTTTTTGGTCGTCCTCGGTAATCTCGGACTTTTTCTTCAGCGCCTTGATATAATCCATCGCATCGCGGCGGATGTTGCGCACTGCAACTTTGGCGTCCTCCGTGTATTTCTTGACCTGTTTCGACAGGTCAAGACGGCGTTCCTCCGTGAGCTGCGGGAAGGACAGACGAATCACTCTGCCGTCGTTTTGCGGATTGATGCCGAGATTGGAAACCTGAATCGCTTTTTCAATTTTGCGAAGAAGGCTTGCATCCCAAGGCTGAATCACCAGCGTGCGCGGGTCGGGGGATGAAATCGAACCGACCTGCCCGACAGGGGTATCCACGCCGTAATACTCCACCATTACGCGGTCGAGCACACGGGCGTTGGCTCTGCCGGCGCGTACCGCACCGAATTCCTCTTGCAGGTGTTCCAGCGTCTTCTCCATTTTCCTTGTAAACTCTTTGAAATCAACCATGTTCGCTTTCCTCCTTAACAACTGTACCAATTTTCTCTCCCATCACCACGCGCAGAATATTCTCCGGGTCTTTCAGCGCAAAGAGGATAATGGGGATATTATTGTCCATAGATAGGGATGTTGCGGTGCTGTCCATCACGCTCAGGTGCTTTGCCAGCACCTCGTCGTAGGTGATTTCGTCGAATTTCACCGCATCGGGGTTCTTGCTCGGGTCGTCGGAGTATACGCCGTCTACATTCTTCGCAAGCAAGATGGCGTCCGCGCCGATTTCAGCCGCGCGAAGGACTGCGCCGGTATCCGTGGAAAAAAACGGGTTTCCCGTGCCGCAGCCGAAAATGACGACTCTGCCCTTTTCCATGTGGCGGATCGCTTTGCCGCGAATATACGGCTCTGCAATGCGGCTCATTTCAATAGCGGTCTGCACGCGCACTTCCACGCCGCGCTGCTCTAAAGAATCGGCAAGGGCAAGGCAGTTAATCACCGTGGCAAGCATTCCCATATGGTCTGCACGGGTGCGCTCCATGCGGTCGCCGCCGTCCTTGATGCCGCGCCAGAAATTACCGCCGCCGACGACGATGCCCACCTGCACGCCGGTTTTCAGGCAGTCTTTAATCACGTCGCAAACACTGCCGATTACATCAAAATTCAGCCCGCGACTTGCGTCGCCCGCGAGGGCTTCACCGCTGATTTTTAACAAAATGCGGTGGAATTTTGGCTCGTTCATGGGGAACCACTCCTTTTTCGCAGATTTGTCTGCATCTATTCTATAATACTTCCGCCCGATTGACAACCAAAATTTCACATTTTCACAGATTGTTTTTATTTTCTGCAAAAATGCGGCGGTGCTGTTTTCCCTGTTTTTCTCCGAATCTTCAGAATTTTCATTGCGAAATTCGGGATATTGCTATATAATCATTGCCAATACGAGGAGAGGATGAGCAACTATGTTCGCTGAGGGAACGCTCCCGGAGAGCAACAATTTTATAGAAGCCTTTGTCGCGGAGGATATTTCCGAAGGCGGGCAGTATGCAGGCATGTCCGTGCACACGCGCTTCCCGCCCGAGCCGAACGGCTACCTGCACATCGGGCACTGCAAGGCGCTTTGCATCAGCTTCGGTATCGCCGAAAAGTTTGGCGGTATGTGCAATCTGCGCATGGACGACACCAACCCCTCGAAAGAAGACGTCCAATACGTCGAGGCCATTCAAGAAGATATTCGCTGGCTGGGCTTTTCGTGGGGCGACCGCTTCTATTATGCCTCGCAGTTTTTTGATAAAATGTACGAGTGTGCGGAAGAACTGATCAAAAAGGGGCTGGCTTACGTCTGTGAGCTTACGCCGGAGCAGATGCGCGAATATCGCGGCGATTTGACCACGCCCGCGCGAAGCCCGTACCGCGACCGTCCGATGGAGGAGTCTCTGGACTTGTTTCGCCGCATGCGCGCAGGCGAATTCCCCAACGGCGCGATGACCCTCCGCGCAAAAATCGATTTGGCTTCCGGCAATTTTAATATGCGCGACCCCGCAATCTACCGCATCAACCATATGCCGCACCACACAACAGGCGACAAATGGTGCATCTATCCGATGTACGACTTTGCCCATCCGATTGAAGACGCGATGGAGCATATCACGCACTCGCTGTGCTCGCTTGAATTTGAAGCGCACCGTCCCCTTTACAACTGGGTGATTGACAACTGCACCCTGCCTGCAAGACCGCGGCAAATCGAGTTCGCGCGGCTCGGCATCAACTATACGGTAATGTCCAAACGCAAGCTGCGTCTTCTTGTCGAAGAAGGGCACGTTGCAGGTTGGGACGACCCGCGCATGCCCACGCTTGCCGGGCTTCGCCGCAGAGGCTATACGCCGAAGGCGATTCGCAACTTCTGCGAACGCATCGGCGTTGCAAAGTCCGCCTCCACCGTCGAATACGCCTTTTTGGAGCACTGCCTGCGCGAGGATTTGAACGAAACTGCGGCGCGCGTTATGGCGGTTGTGCATCCTTTGCGGCTGACTGTTACAAATTATCCCGAAAACCGGGAAGAACGATTCTCCGTGGAGAATAACCCGAATCGCTCGGAAGACGGCGAACATGAAATCACCTTCTCCAAAACGCTTTGGATTGAAAAAGAGGATTTCATGGAGGAAAAGGTCGGCAAATTTTTCCGCCTCTTCCCCGGCAATGAGGTTCGTTTGAAGGGCGCATACGTCGTAAAATGCACAGGCTGTGTCAAGGACGAAAACGGCGATATTACGGAAGTTCTGTGCGAATATGACCCCGCGTCGCGCGGCGGCAATCCCGCAGACGGGCGCAAGATTAAATCCACCATCCACTGGGTCGATTCCCGCACGGCGGTGGATGCGGAGGTGCGGCTGTACTCGAACCTCTTCCTCGACGCAGAACCCGACGCCGCTGACAAGAATTTCTTAGACTGCCTGAATCCCGACTCCCTCGAGGTTCTGCACAACTGCAAGGTCGAGGCTAGCTTAGCCGCCACTGCGCCCTCCGCCTCTTTCCAGTTCATGCGGCTGGGCTACTTCTGCGCGGACAGCGGCGACTCCACGCCCGAGAAGCCTGTTTTCAATCGCTCGGTCAGTTTGAAGGACAGCTTCAAGCCGGAGAAACTATAACAATCGGGTGGTGTTGCATCTCGCAACACCACCCGCCTCTATTAGTCAAGCAATATCCAAAGATTCAAATCGACCTTTCCCGGGATTCCGTCCACGCTGCCCGCGTCGGAATACTGCACCAAATCAAAATTGTAATAGAAATTCGGTTTGGGATTGTACTGCGCCAGCCACAGCGTGTAAGGCTGCAGCGGCTCTAAATCGAAATACATATAGCCGTAGGATTGGTTAAAATACACGCCCGCATCATAGCCCGCAGCTTTCACCGTTTCGCAGAATTCGATTGCGCACTGCGTGAGAGGAATCCCCTCTTCGCTTGTAATTCGCGCAGAGTCTTCCACCAGCTCCCAGTCGAAGAAAATCGGCAAATCCGGCGCGTAGTCGGCAAGCAATTCGCAGACAAACTCCGCCTCCTCGCGCGCCTCTTGGACATTGCGCGCCTGTGAGAAAAAGTACACGCCGATTTTCAGCCCCGCAGCACGCGCGCCCTCCATATTGGCGCGAAAATAGTCGTCTTCATTCAAAGAGCCTTCCGCATATCCGCGAAAACCCGCCCGAATGATGGCAAACTCAACGCCCGCCGCGCTGACCGCCTGCCAGTCGATTTCCTCTTGGTGCGCAGAAACATCGATGCCAACCATATGCTCTGCTGCATCGTAGCGCAGGAAGCCGTCGTCCTGATAAAAGGCGTCCATTTCGTAAGTATTGACATCAATGCGCGGCGCTTCCTGCGGATTGTCGCCTGCGCCTGCGAAAAGTTTATTTGCCAAAATTATTGATGTGCACACGGTTGCAACAATCGCCACAACCATAATAATGCTCCGCAAGACGTCGCGCGTCTTGTTCCTTCTGCTTCGTTTATACTGCGCCATGGCAACTCCTTTCGCCGTGGTAAACCTGTATATAAGTATAGCATATTCGTCAAGTGCCGCGCCTTTGCGGCAAATCGCACTTGTGCGCAAGCGCGAAATATTGTACAATAGCTCTACTACCGATTGGAGGGCTTATTTTGACATCTCTTTTCCGCAAGTGCGTGCTCGTGCTCGCGTTATCTATACCGATTCTCCTTCTCACATCGTGCAAGGGCGCGGCGCAGCCGCGCAGTCGCGGGGAAACGCAGGTTGCAACCCTCGCCGCAGTGGGCGATATTTTCCTCAGCGAGGCGGTTTTGAAAGATGCAAAGCAAGTAAGCGGCGCGTATGATTTTACGCCCTTTCTCTCCGGCGTTGCCGACACCCTGTCGGGCGCGGATATTACCATAGGCAATTTCGAGGGCAACTTCTTCGGCGAGCCATACGACAGGAACAATGCGCCCGATGCATTCGCAACCGCACTTCGCACGGTTGGCTTTGACATTTTACAGACAGCAAACTCCTATTCCATTCGCAAAGGTCTGCGCGGATTGGAGCAGACAAAAACCATCATCGAAAGTGCCGGCATCAGCGCCTTGGGCACGTATACAAGCGCCGCTGACCGCGAGGATTCGCTTGTGCATATCCGCGAAGTCAACGGTATCCGCATTGCCTTTGTCGCCTTCACAAAGGGGCTTGACAGCATGAGCCTGCCCGACGGCGCGGAGCACTGCGTGAACCTTTTATACACGGACTACACCACCGATTATTTGGAAATCAACGAAAGCGGTATTAGCGCCGTGCTTGGCGCGGCGAAAGCGCAAAACCCGGATATTATCGTTGCTGCACTGCACTGGGGCAGCGAAAACATCTCCGAAGTCAGCGAAACGCAGGAAAAAATCGCCGATTTGCTGTTTCAAAACGGGGCGGATGTAATCCTCGGCACACATTCTCACCGCATCGGCGAGGTCGAAGTTCGGCAAATTGCATCAGCATCGGGTGCGCGGAAGGACGTTGTTCTCGCCTACAGCCTCGGGGATTTTTGCGCCGCGGATGAAAACGACGTCGCCTCTTCCCTGATACTGAATCTGGAATTTACGAAGGACAGCGCTACGGGGATCACGACAATCTCCGACGTCAGCTATACCCCGCTGGCAATTGCCGATTACGGCGCGGGGCGCGCAGAACGCTTCGCGGTTTTAGATGTAAACAAGGAAGTCGCGCTCTACGAGGGCAACTACTTCGACCGCGTGAGCGAGGAACTGTATGAAGCGCTTCTCGCAATCCCCGAAGAAATCACAGCCCGAACAACACCTGCAAAAGACGAGCCATAATATAAAAAACGCGGCACTTTCGATTGAAAGTGCCGCATTCTCATGTCTTATCCGATTAAAAACGGGATTATCCGTTCTCTCTCATCTTTGCGAAGCATTCGCTGCAGTAGACCGGACGATCGGTCTTCGGCTCGAACGGGACGCGAGCTTCTCCGCCGCAGCCTGCGCAGGTTGCAGTGAAGTATTCTCTCGGGCTGCGAGCAGCGTTCTTGCGAGCGTCACGGCAGGATTTGCAGCGCTGCGGCTCATTCTGGAAGCCTCTCTCAGCATAGAATTCCTGTTCGCCTGCGGTGAACACGAACTCCGCGCCACATTCCTTGCAATTCAAAGTCTTGTCTTCGTACATGTTTTCGTTACCTCTCTTGATAAGTGTTTTGCCCTGACGCTTACTCCATCCAAAAATGCTTGTTGGTCTAACACAGGGTTGATAATATGCGAACGGCACAATTGCCGTAAACGCCGACAGTTTTGTAGACTAGGTCATTATACCATCGCCGAGGATTTTGTCAATAGTTAATGAAATATTTTTTTGTAAATTGGCAACATTTGTGAAATTATCTGATTCTGAAGCCAGATTATTTTGCATTTTGCTCAAAAAGTCAGCTGTTCTCCCTTTGTATACGGCAATTTCAGGTGCTCATAGGCAAGCTGCGTAACGCAGCGGCCGCGCGGCGTGCGCGTGAGAAAGCCGATTTGCATCAGATACGGCTCGTAGACGTCCTCAAGCGTCACTGCCTCCTCGCCGATGGTTGCTGCAAGCGTATCAAGCCCGACAGGTCCGCCGTTATAGAATTCAATCACTGCGCGCAGCATGCGGCGGTCGGTCGCGTCGAGCCCCAGCTTGTCCACCTCTAAGCGGCTGAGGGCATGATCCGCAGCTTCTTTTGTAATCACGCCGTCGTAGTAAATCTGCGCAAAATCGCGCACGCGGCGCAGCAAGCGATTGGCAATGCGCGGCGTGCCGCGGCTTCTCGTAGCCATTTCCATCGCGCCGCCCGCATCAATTTCGATGCCGAAGAGCGTAGACGAGCGGGTAATGATGCGCCGCAGCTCCTGCGCAGTATACATTTCCAAGCGGAAGGAAACGCCGAAGCGGTCGCGAAGCGGCGCGGAGAGCTGCCCCGCTCTCGTTGTTGCGCCGATGAGCGTAAAGCGCGGCAAATCCAAGCGGATGGAGTTCGCGGACGGCCCTTTGCCGACGATAATATCGATGCTGTAGTCCTCCATGGCGGGGTACAGGATTTCCTCCACCGCCGTGTTCAGGCGGTGGATTTCGTCGATAAACAGAATATCCCCCGCCGCAAGATTGGTCAAAAGCGCCGCCAAATCGCCCGCTTTTTCAATCGCGGGGCCGGAGGTAACGCGGATATTCACGCCCATTTCGTTGGCAATTACGCCCGCAAGCGTCGTTTTGCCCAGCCCCGGAGGGCCGTAAAGCAGCACGTGGTCGAGCGGCTCGTTTCTGCGCTTTGCAGCTTCAATGTAAACTTGCAGATTCTCTTTGACCTTCTCCTGCCCGTCGTACTCGCTCAGCCGCCTCGGTCGCAGGGAGAATTCTTCCTCGTCGCGGGGCGTAAGGTTTGTCGTAACGATGGGCGCGTCAAAATCCTGTGAAAAATCAATACTCATTGCTTACCTCACCACCATCGCGCGCAGCGCCTGCCGCACAATTTCGCTCGTAGTCATTTGCGCGGTATCGATTCCCCGCAGTACCGACGCAATTTCCGATTGGCTGTAGCCAAGCTCCGAAAGCGCAGCCTGCGCAAGGGCAAGCGCATTGCCCGCTTCCGGCGCAGCGCCGACGGGCATTGTTATGCCGCCCGCGTCCTGCAGACTTCCGATTTTGTCTTTCAGCTCCAGAATAATCCGCTGCGCCAGCTTTTTTCCCACGCCCTGCGCCATGGTCAGCGCTCTCTCGTCCTGCGACATAATCGCAAGGGCAAAGCGCTCGGGCGTTGTCGCAGAAAGGATTGCAAGCGCAGCCTTCGGGCCGACGCCGGTAAC
>JAISIK010000058.1 GCA_031262065.1 Oscillospiraceae bacterium
CTCGCAATTCTATTCACCATTCTATCGGATATTTGCATTTATCTATACACGCCCTATTTTTCGACTTTTTTGTTTTTTTCTCGGAACATACGCAAACTATCCTCGTCAAACAGCCATATCACATTCGCCGAAAGGATGGACGAATACCATGAGAAAACAAATCATTGCCCTGACCCTTGCCTTGCTTGTGAGCTTGCTGGCTGCTTGTGCGGGAGGGCAAACGAGCATCAACGTGCAGTCAGTGGGAGAACTGACGGGGCTTAGTGGCATCGGCGCGTTCGACATTTGCGCGGGCGTTGTTGTGGCGCAGAATGAAGTGAAAATCGAGCGCGATGCTTCGCGCAAAATTGCGGAGCTGATGGTGGAGGTCGGAGATAGCGTGACTGCAGGGCAGGTGCTCTTCACCTATGATACCGAGGAAATGCAGCTTGCCATAGACAAGGCAGTGCTCGAAATCGAGCAGATGAAGAACGACATCACCGATATGACGGCGCAGATTGCCCAGCTGGAAAAAGAGAAAAATGCCGCGCCGGAATCGGAAAAGCTCTCCTATACGGTGCAGATTCAGTCGATGCAGGCGGATATCAAGGAGACGAAATATACCATCACGGTTAAGGAGCGGGAATTGGAATCGCTGCGCCTGAATGCCGAAAGCGGCGAGATTACTTCGACCATCGACGGCAAGGTGAAGTCGATTACCGAAGGCGACGAGTATAGCACAGAGCCGTATATTGTTCTGACGCAGGACGGCGCATACCGCGTCAAGGGCAGAATCAACGAGCTAAACCGCGACGATATTTTTGTAGGTACGCAGGTGATTCTCCGCTCGCGTATCGATACCTCTCTCACATGGACGGGCACGGTTACGGAAATCGGCACGGAAAATGACTTGGGAAGAAGCGACCTCAGTTCCGGCGGCGTGGTCTATTTTGGCGGCTACGGTGGCGATGACACTGTAGACTCAAGCAGCTATCCGTTCTATATCGAGCTTAGCAGCACCGAGGGGCTTCTCATCGGGCAGCATGTATATATTGAGCCGAATGTCGGGCAAGGAAACCTGCAGGGCATGTGGCTGAGCGAATCCTTCGTTATGGGCGAAGAGGGGAACTACTGGGTCTGGGCGGAAGGCAGCGACGAGAAAATTGAAAAGCGCAGCATCAGCGTCGGCGCGTATGACGAACTGCTTGGAAGCTATGAGATTATCGGCGGTCTGGGTGCGGAGGATTATATTGCCTTCCCTGAAGAAGCCGTGCGCGAGGGCGCACCGACGGTGCGGGTCGATACCCAAAACGGCGGCGACTTGGGCGATGATTATGTCATCGATGAAGAGCCGGCATATGACGGCGGTTACGACGCAGGTAACGGCGTAGATACCGGCGGCATCAGCGTGTTGCCCGGTGTAGTGGAAATTCCCTCAGGAGGTTGAGCCGATGCTGGTTGAAATGACAAACATCTGCAAGGACTATCCGCAGGGCAAGCAGACGGTGCGTGTGCTCAAGGACATCTGTTTGCAGGTAGAAGAAGGGGAGTATCTCACCATTATGGGACCCTCCGGCTCTGGGAAGACGACGCTGATGAACCTCATCGGCTGTCTGGACGTGCCCACGAGCGGGGAATACCTGCTTGCAGGGGAGAATCTGCAAAGCGCCAATGCAAACCGCATGGCGCAGGTTCGCAATCGGCTTCTGGGCTTTGTGTTTCAGAGCTTTCATCTGCTGCCGAAGCTCAGCGCGGTGGACAATGTCGCCTTGCCGCTTCTCTATGCGGGCGTGGCGAAAAAAGAGCGGCAGGATATGGCGCGGCAGGCACTTGAGACCATGGGCATGGGCGACCGCTTGGCGTTTCGCCCGAACCAGCTCTCCGGCGGGCAGTGCCAGCGCATAGCCATTGCCAGAGCCATTGTCGGAAACCCCAAACTGATCCTCGCAGACGAGCCGACCGGCGCACTCGACAGCGCTTCCGGCAGGCAAATTATGGATATCTTCGACGAGCTCAACGCGGGCGGCGCAACCATCATTATGATTACCCACGAGCAGGAAATCGCGCAGCGCGCCAAGCGCCTGTGCTACATTCGTGACGGCATTTTGACCGATGCGCGGAAGGCGGGTGAGCAGCATGAATAAGAAGTGGAAAGCCTTTCTGATTTCGGCGGTCAGTCTGCTGCTGGTTGCGGCAATTCTGGTCGGCGTGCTGTGGTATCTGCGTGAAAACGGCGATCCCGTGCAGGTCATTCGGGTGTCCAATGTGCTAACGTCCTATTACGGCGATGAAATGGAGAGAAGCGGACTTGTCACAACAGACAAGCTCCAGCCAATCTACGCCTCCGAAACGCAGGAAATTACGGAATTCTTCGTCACAGAGGGGCAGAGTGTTGCCGTAGGCGACCCGATTTTGAGCTATGATACGACGCTTTCCGATATCCAGCTTGAGCGGCAGGCAATCGCCGTGCAGCAGGCGGAGCTGAATTTGCAGCGGGCAAAAAAGGCGCTGCAGGAAATCAACGCTATGAAGCCCTATTATCCGCCCCCCGAAACCGAACCGCCCACCGAGCCGCCGACGCAGCCTTTAGAACCGATTACAGAGCTTCCGTATCTGTTTGGTGGCGACGGCACGCAGGAGAACCCCTCCCGCTGGCTGTGCGAGCAGGGAATGACCTTTGATGAGGCGTTTTTGCGCGAACTCATGGGCGAAAATACGGAATTTTGGGTTGCCTTTGAGGTGCGCGAAGAAAACGCGCTGAAAGGCGAACTGCTGGAGCGCTGGGGCATGAAGCTCACGCGCAGCGAGGAAGATGAACTGCGTTTTTCTATGTTCGTGCCGGAAGATATGCCGCAGGAAGCACCGGACGACAGCAATTCAGGCAACGGCGATACCGCAAGTACGTGGGACCCGGGTTCGGGCTATACGCCCGCAGAGATTGCCAAGATGCGCGCAGAGAAGGAAAAGGAGATTCGCGATTTGGACCTTGCCTACCGCATGGCGCAGGTCGCTCATGAGCGCATGAAAACCGAGGTGGAAAACGGGATTATCTATGCGCAGTACGACGGCGTGGTTGTCGGCATTTTGGATTACGAAACCGCAATGATGGAGGGCAGACCCGTGGCGGTCGTCTCCGGCGGCGGCAGTTACTATGTGCAAGTGCCCATCGGTGAGTTTGACCGCGAGAAATACCCGATCGGCACAAAGGTTCGCGTGATTTCTTGGGATCAATTCGGCAAAGAAGTCCCGGGCGAAATCGTGGAGATTTCGGAGTTCCCGTATAGCGGCGACAGTTACTATTACGACGGCAATCCCAATGTTACCAGCTATACTGCCACTGTGCAGGTCAACGCAAACGCCGCTCTGCAGGAAAACAGCTACGTGGGCGTCTTCCTCGGACAAGGGCAGGCGGGCGACGGCATGTATTTGGACAACATGTTCCTGCGCAAAGAGGGCGCGAAGAGCTATGTCTATGTGCGCGGCGAGGACGGCTTGCTCGAAAAGCGCTATGTGGAGACGGGCGACGTGGTTTGGAGCAGCTATACGCGCATCTACAGCGGCCTTTCCGAAGACGACTGGATTGCCTTCCCCTACGGAAAGGATGTCAGGCAGGGCGCAAAGACGGTCGAAGGCAGTATCGATGACCTGTACAATTATTAAGAAAGGGAGGAAAGCGATATGTTTGAGAGTGTACAGCAGGCGTTTCAGGGCGTCTTCAGCCACAAGCTGCGTTCCTTCCTGACAATGCTGGGGATTATCATCGGCATTGCATCGATTATCACCATTCTCTCCACCATCAAGGGCACGAGCGAGCAAATCAAGGAGAATCTCATCGGCGCAGGCGGCAATGTTGTAACCGTGCAGCTTTATGAGCAGGACTATGCCGTGGATTTGGAGTATATCGGAAACCCTGTGGG
>JAISIK010000071.1 GCA_031262065.1 Oscillospiraceae bacterium
AGGGCTGCAAGTTTGCGGCTCAATTCCATCGACATGCGCGGCGTGAGAAAGCGGGAGGAGAGCACCGCATCAACCAGCATTTTCAGCTCGGCAAGAGAAAAATCCCGCGCAGCAACGTAGTACCCGCCGTGCGCCCCGCTTTTGCGGCAGACCTCTATGCCGTATTCGCGCAGCGCCTCCATATCGTCATAAATGCTCTTGCGCTCAGCGCGGATGCCCTGCGCCGCCAAATGCGCAATCAGCGCTTGTGTGCTTGCGGGATGCGCCTCGTCGGTGTTTTCCTTCAAATAGTCGCGCAGATACAGGAGCTTGAGCTTTTGCCTCTCCGATTTCGACATGACAATCACCTCTGCTGCAACCATACCACGCTTGTACCGTTTGCGCAAGCAATTATTTTTCGCCCGAAGCGCACAGCATTCTTGACGATTGCACGGCTTTGTGATACTGTAAAATAGAGGAAGAATGGGAGGTGTCAGAAGATGAAGTTGCACCGAAACGAACGATATTTCAAATGGGGGCTCACGGCATTTCTCGTGATTGTTGCGTCCATTATTTTTGGCGTCGTGTTTTCCAATATCCGCGGGTTTTATGCGCTGATTCAGGAGTTTTTAAGCATCATTTCCGCCCTGCTCTTTGGCTGTTTGTTTGCTTACGTGATGAATCCTGTGATGAAGCTCACGCAGCGGCTGGTGGGAAAGCTCCTGTCCAAACGCCGCCTGAGCGAGCAAAAGGCAAATAAAATCGGTAGGGTAACGGGGGTTATTACGGCGGTCTTGGCGCTGCTTCTGGCAATCTACGCGCTCATTGCGCTTATTGTTCCGAATCTGATTAAGAGCTTGGAAGAGCTCCTGCAGCCGGAGAAGCTGCAGCTGTACTATACAACTATCAACGATTGGGTCGACGGCATGATTCGCGGGACAAGGCTCGAACAGTGGCTCGATACCAATCTCGAAAACGTCCTGCAGTACGTTATAGATTGGCTGAAAGGCATTGATTTAAGTGCCTTCCTCGAAGGGCTTACAAGTTCGGTCTACTCTGTGGTAAAGGCAGTCTTCAATTTGCTCATCGGCATTGTGGCGGGCGTGCACATTCTGATTTATAAAGAGCAGCTTATGTCGCAGTCGAAGAAAATCACGGTTGCGGTCTTCAATGCCGAGCATGCCAACCGTTTGCTCGAAATTGCAAGGCGCACCAACAGAATCTTCGGCGGCTATGTGATGGGAAAAATCCTCGACGCGATTTTAGTGGGGATGATTACCTACTTCGGGATGCTGCTCATGGGCATGCCCTACGCGCCACTCATTGCAACGATTATCGGCGTAACGAATATTATTCCCTTTTTCGGTCCCTTCTTGGGGCTCATTCCCTCGGCGCTCTTGCTGCTGATTGAAAGCCCGCTGAACGCCCTGTATTTCACACTTTTCATCTTGGTATTGCAGCAGATTGACGGAAATATCATTGAAAACCGCATTCTCGGAGAGAAACTTGGCATCTCCGATTTTTGGGTGCTGGCGTCGATTTTGGTATTCGGCGGCATATTCGGCTTTGCAGGGATGCTTTTGGGCGTGCCGGTCTTTGCAGTCTTGTACACGCTCATTTCCGATGCGGTGAACAAGAAGCTGAAGAAGAAGCGTCTGCCCATGCAGACGCAGCTCTATTACACCATCCGCACCGTCGACGATTTACCCGCGCAAGCGCCGCCCGACTACACCCATGTTTCCGTTGACCCCGGCTACGACATGGAGCTTGAGCCGGAAGACGAGTATGAGATTGACGATGTAGATTACGAATAGGCGCAGACAGAAGGTGAATACTCTTGGATATTACACAAATTGCGGGCGAGGTCGCGGCGTTCTTCCAAAGTGACGGCGTGGCGATTGCCACCACATTTTGCACAATTTTGCGCATAGTCGCGCCGCTCTTGGCGCTGCTGATTCTTTGGCGTTGCGCCCGTCCGCTTCTTACCTTTCAGCCCGAACCCGAGACATGGGCATGGCTGGTGATGCCGGACGGCAATCAACTGCCGATTACCCACTGGGAGAGCATCATCGGTCGCAGCAAGGGCAGCGATATTGTCGTGGATTTTCCCACGGTTTCCCGTGCGCATGCGGTTTTGACCCGCTATGACGACGGCAGTTGGTCGCTTTCCGACATCGGCGCGCGGGGCGCGGTCAGCGTCAACGGCGAGCAGATTGCAGTGGCTGCAATCGAATATGGCGACGTCGTCTCTCTGGGCGGCGTGGAAATGAAGCTCGTGCCCGTTACGCAGGAGGAAGTCGAGGAGCAGACCTACAGCCGCACAAGCCCAAAGCACCAGTCCTCGCCGGGACTGACCCTGTTATTGCTCACCATTTTTCAGGTGCTTGCAGCCTGCCAACTGTGGATGCAAGTTGCGCCGGAGTATGCGCAGACGGTGCTTGTCAGCTTCCTTTCGCTCATTGCGCTGCAGTGGGTGCTGCTTCTGACACTGCGCCTGCTGCACCGTAGCGGCTATGAGGTGGAAACACTGGCGTTTTTCCTGTGTACAATCGGCTTTTCCGTCATTGCGTCCGATAGCCCCGGTTCGCTGTATAAGCAGCTGTTTACCTTAATTGCGGGCATTTTTGTCTACCTTATCATCAGCTTTTCCATGCGCAATCTGTCGCGCGCGAAGAAGTTCCGCTATGTCGCTGCAGTATGCGGGCTTGGGCTTCTGGCAGTCAATCTTGCCTTCGGCAAGGAAATATACGGCGCGAAAAACTGGATTATGATCGGCTCGATGTCCTTTCAGCCGTCGGAGCTTGTGAAGCTGTGCTTCATCTATGTCGGCGCGTCTACGCTTGACCGCGTGGTTACAAAGCGGAATTTGATTACCTTTATTATCTATTCTGCAGCAATTTGCGGCTGCCTTGCGCTGATGAACGACTTCGGCGCGGCGCTGATTTTCTTCGTAACCTTCCTCGTAATTGCATTCCTGCGCTCGGGCAGCTTTGCAACCGTCTCGCTTGCCTGCGCAGCAACCGGGCTGGCGGGCGTGATGGCGGTGCGATTCAGCCCGCATGTTCTCAGCCGCTTTTCCACGTGGGGGCATGCTTGGGAATATGCCCTTTCGGGCGGCTACCAGCAGACCAGAGCGATGATGTGCATTGCCTCCGGCGGGCTCTTGGGGCTTGGCGCGGGGAAGGGCTGGCTGAAACATGTCGCAGCCTCGGATACGGACTTAGTCTTCGCCTTCGTCGGCGAAGAATGGGGCTTAATCATCGCGCTTGCCATGGTGGCGGCAATCGTTATCCTTGCGTTTTTTGTTGTCCGCTCGTCAAAAGCGGGGCGCAGTAGCTTCTATACGATCGCAGCCTGCGCTGCGGTTGCCGTTTTGCTGATGCAGACGATTCTCAATGTGTTCGGCACGATGGATTTGCTCCCACTCACGGGCGTAACCTTCCCCTTTGTGTCTAACGGCGGCTCGAGCATGATATGCTCGTGGGGGTTGATTGCCTTTATTAAGGCTGCCGACACCCGCCAAAATGCGAGCTTTGCCGTGAAGGCAGCCCGCGTGGAGGAGGCGCCGCTGTATGAATAAACTTGCAAAACGCGCGTGGTTTGCCATGGTGCTGGCGGGCGCTCTGCTGCTCGGCATGGCGGTTGTGATTGTGCGCTATATGGTTTCTGCGCCCGATTGGGTCACGTTCCAAAGCAGCCCTCATGTGTACAGTAACGGCGTTATGAACAGCGGCGTAATCACAGACCGCAGCGGCACGGTGGTGCTCAATGCCACTTCGGGGAGAAGCTACGCGGAAAGCGAATCTGTCCGCAAGGCGATGCTGCACCTGCTGGGCGATCGCGAGGGGAATATTACGCCCTTCCTGCTCAATGAATACGGCGCGGAGCTTGTCGGCTTCGACCGCCTGAACGGCACCTACTCCACAACGGACGAATCCGCAGTTATGAAGCTCACAATCAGCGCAGATGTGCAAAAAGCTGCCTACGCCGCGCTCGACGGGCGCAAGGGCACGGTGGGCGTGTATAATTATAAGACGGGCGAGATTCTTTGCGCCGTCTCCTCTCCGAGTTTTGACCCCGATAACGTCCCCGATATTGCCGGAAACCCGGATACCTATGACGGTGCGTACTACAGCCGCTTCCTGTATGCAAAATATGCCCCCGGCTCTGTCTTTAAGGTGCTCACCGCCGCAGCCGCCTTGGAGGAAATCGACGATATTTCGGCGCGCACCTTTACCTGCACAGGCAGCATCGAAATCGCAGGGGAAACACTCGTCTGTAACGGCGTGCACGGCACGGTTACCTTTGAACAGGCGCTTGCCCAATCCTGCAACTGCGCCTTTGCCGAAATTGCAGGGGAGCTTGGGGCAAACACCCTTACGAAATACGCCCGCCGCAGCGGCGTAGCAGAGCAGCTGCATTTTGACGGCGTAAATACCGCAGCAGGCAGCTTTGACCTCAGCAAGGCAGGAAAATATGAAACCGCGTGGGCGGCAATCGGGCAGTATAACGACCAGATTAACCCCTGTAGCTACATGGTCTTCATGGGCGCGATTGCAAACGGCGGCAAGGCGGCAGAGCCTTACTTTGTGGAGAAAATTACCCGCGGCAATTCTTCCAAATACGAGGCGTCCACCGAAATGACCGGGCGCATGATCGAGAAGGATACGGCAGCCGCGCTTGCAGAGATGATGCACTACGCCGTGGAGAATGTCTACGGCACGTGGAATTTTGCGGGGCTGGACGCCTGCGCGAAATCCGGCACGGCGGAAGTGGGCGAGGGGAAACAGCCCAACGCCGTGTTTACAGGCTTTGTGCGCAATTCGCAGTACCCGCTGGCGTTTATCGTCGTGGTGGAAAACGGCGGCTCGGGCAGCGCGGTCTGCACGCCAATTATCAGCCGCGTGCTGAGCACCTGCATCGTCGCGATGGATAGCGACTAACCCCGCCGATTCCCGAACCTGCGTTCCTGTTGCGCCCAATAAGGAGGGCTGGAGTTGAAAGAAAGATATACCCCGATAAACCCGCAGGCTTTGCGCAGGCGAACATGGTTGATAGGTATTTCGTGGTTCTTGCTCAGTATAAAGGCATTCGTCCTGTATCTACTTTACCGTCATCCTTTTCTTCTTGTCGTTGTAGTTTTAATGTTGGCGACGGGATGGCTGCGTGTTTTTGAACCTCCGGAAAGAAGAACTGCGGGAGATATGATTGGAAGCGTTATTGTCTCGGTTTTGGCGTCAATCGGTTTTCTTTATATATCGCCTGTGGTGGCGGCGTTTGCGCTAGCGGCAGATTTTCTGGTATTTCTGCTTGCAGTTGCGATCCTTTATCGTCCGTGGCATGACCTCAAGCGCATGATAAAGTTGCGCAAGAGGGAGCGGCGGCGAGATGCGCGACTGAGAAAGAAATAAGAATAGACAACAAAACAGGCGCAGCGACGAATGCAACGTCGCTGCGCCTGCTTTCTTCGGTTGTCAGACGTATCGGGTAGAGTGTGCGTTCTATAGAGCAGAAGCTATTTTCTTCTTCGTTTCGACTGCAGCTTTCTTTCAGGGATTTTAATATATCCGGGTTTGAAAAACAAGCGAATCACGCGGGGGCTGAATCTCTCGGGATGCCGCCCGACATAAACTGTACCGGCAAACAAAGCACCGTTGAGAATGAATAGTATTCCACAAGCCCAACTGATGCCTATGAGATTGAAATTTATGTCTTCGAGGACAGCCTCCGCAGTTAGGTAAACCGTCCCGTCCTCCCCGACAATGCTATAAACCTCGTAACGCGGCGTTCTCGCCTCGCTTTTGTCACTGTATCCGACATAAAACGTTTCTTCCGCATCGCATTTTGTGAGGAAACGCTCTGCGTTATTCAGCAGTTTCTTATAAGATGGGATTTGGTAGCGCAGGGGGGCTGCATCAACATAGACGTAAAGGCTTTTCTCTTGTATTTCGTAACGGGAAAAGACCAAAGATTGATGTAAAACTTCAACATTATCACTGCGTGCGGCAGAGATAAGACAAAAAATTGTCATGCCGAGGCAGAGAACGGTTATCAGAGAATAGACAATAATAAAGCCGCCCGGTTCTTCAACATTTCCGTTAAATATGCTGCTAAAAAAGTCGCTTTTTGCGTTTGCGGCGGGAATGGGATTCCCGTTATGTAGCTTTCGATACTGTTTCTTTGCGAATGAAAGGAATTCGTTTTTTCCGACTGCCAATTGGTCAATGCGCACCCTGTGTTTTCCGAGGTATACTTTTACATCCCGGTCCTTGCCGCGAATTGCGGTTATCTCGGCGTACGTGTACTCGCTCTTTATGCCCCAAAAGTTTTTGCTGATAAAGGTAGTTTCGCCGTATTGTATCCTGCAATTGCAATAGGCAATAATTAAACTCGCGCCCAAGCAGGAAA
>JAISIK010000013.1 GCA_031262065.1 Oscillospiraceae bacterium
GCCGAGAAGCGCACGCTGTACTGCCCGCTTTGCGCGGTGAACAGGTAGCCGTCTTCCTCCATGACTGTTGCAAATTTGCGAATTTCCGTGCCGTTGACCGCCTGCAGCTCTTCCGCCGCGCTTGTCAGCGTGTTGTCGATGTCCGTCCACTTCCCGGACGCATCTTGATAGTGCACCGCCTCGCCGTACGACACCGCCATGAAGCTGCCGTCGCTCATGCGGAAATGCTTCTCATTTTCGCCGCGCAGCGACTCCACTTCGCTCACGACGTAGGCTGACTCGGCGCTTGCCGCCTGCCTGCCCGTATCTAAAAGCGCATCGTCCGTTTGGGCGATTGTGTCCCCTTGTACGTCCGATGCGCTGTCTTGTATTCCCGCTTCTGTTGCCAATGCCCCCGCCGGCAAAAGTTGCGCCAGCATAACCATTATTAGCACCAGCGCCACGAGCCTGTATAATTTCTTACCCATCTTCCTTTCCGCCTTTCTCTCTTTTCGGTGTATTGCACAAGCAGCAACCGCCTGTACTTTGAAGTTACCACGTTTTGCCTATAATTGCAAGTGTTTTTATCTATCTTTTTGTTAAATTTTACTAGCCCCACAGAGTATTCCTATACACCACGCAGCGTGGCAGTTTTATAGGCACAACGAATAAAATTTGCACAGGCAGGAATCCCGAAACGTCCGGCGCGGGATTCCTGCCTGTGCAATATTAGCCCCCCGATTGGGTATATTTCCGCGCACCGAACCTTTCCAACAGCCGAAAGATAACAAACAGTAGGATCGGGCACAGCAGCAGGTAAGCGGTCTGCAGCGGCGAACTTGTGCCTAAGAGTATCCCTGCGGGGATTGCGCTGAATAGAAAAGCGGGGACGATGAAGGTGAAGACCTTGCGAACCGCAGGGTGAAAAGCGGTATCCGGCTTTTCAGCAATGGAAAACAGCTGTGTGACTGAGGCGCTTACCGCGCCCGAGCGAATGCCGAACAGCAGCAATGCGGAGATCGCCTGAAAAAGAAACAGCATAACCGCAACTGCAAACACGATGCCGAGATAGTACAATACAATCTGCCAAGGACTCGGCGAAAGTGCTGCAAGAAAATAGATATTTGCGCCCAAAAGAAACGGGGTGGAGAGCGCCGCAGGGAAATTGAAGTTCAGCAGAATCAAGCTGCGAAGTGCGCCTACGGGCGTAAGCTGATAATAAGAGAAATCCCCGCGGAGGATTGCCTGTCCGTATTCGGAAACCGCCTCGGAGAAGCAAATGGCAAAGAGATTATTGATGACAAAATACGTGGAAATATACAAGCCCAACTCCATCCGCGAATAGCTGCCGAAAGAACCGAACGCCGACGAGAGCAACACATACATAAGCGAAATGGAGCTGTATAGCGCAATATCTGCCAAAAACCAGCTGAGGGTATTCACCCGATACCGCAGACCCTTGCGTATTCCGTAGCTAAGCCATGCACGAAGTCGCATTGCTCAAACACCTGCACTTTCGTATTTTTTAAGCCCTGCCCGCCAGACGCAGTAAGCCAGCGCAGACAGAATTGCGCACCATACGCCGCCGGTCAGAAGCAACTCGCCCGACGATGCGATGGAAATATCCCCCAACAGAAGCGCGGAGGGGACATAGCTGAGATAGGGGAAGGGCGTTGCCAGAAGGAGCCGCTGCAGTGCGTTCGGAAGCACGGACAGGGGGAAAACCGAGCCTGCGAAGACCGCCAAAAGCATCGTCTTTATCGCGCTGAAGCCCCAGATTTCCGTAACCCAAAATGCCAAGCAGCCAATCAAAAAGGACAGGCAGTAGCCGATGGTACATGCGAAAAGCAGGGAAAGAAACGCAGGCGCAAGCAGCGCGGCTTCCATCCGAAACAGCAAAACAAGAAGCACCGGGACAAAAAACAGCAGCAGGCGAATGACCTTCAGCGCAAGATCCGACAATATGTAAGACACCAGCGGGGGAATCGGCTCTAAGAGCTTGTAAGTTAATCCTGCGCTTTTAATATCCTCTGCAACCGTGCTTTCCATATAGGTAAAAGAAATGGTGTAAATTACATTCGCCACAACAATATACGCAATCAAATCGAGCAATTGACCCGCGCGAAACCCGCTGATTCCCGCCATAAAAAGAATATTGATGCACATGGGAACTGCCAGTTCGCTGAAAAAGGAGAAAAACACATTGCTCTTATATTTGAAGAACAGTTTCAGCCAGTAGCCGAAACCTGCTCGCAAAAAACGCCTATCCTTCATGCAGAATGTCCTCAATCATATCCTCGAACGGGGTTTCTTCCATGCGCAGATTAAGAATTGCACTGAGCTGATACAGCGCATTCAAGGTGTCGTTCACCTGCGCTGTTTGGCAAAGCGTCGTAGCTTCCAGACCGATGAATGTTGTGTTCGGGATTTTTTCGCAGATTTTTTCTGCAGCATCGGGCGCGGTCACCTCGTAGCGAATGCGGGTTCTCTTCTCAAAGTGATTCGGCAGTTCGTTGATGCCGCCGTAGAACACCTGCTCGCCTGCGTTGATAATCAAAAGGTCGGTGCTCGTCTGCGCGATGTCCCCCAAATCGTGACTGGTTAGGATAATCGCTGCATTATGCTCCACGCAGTACTGCTTCAAGAAACGGCGGATTGCTCTGGTGGATGGCAAGTCCAAGCCAAGCGTCGGCTCGTCGAGAAAGATCACGGTCGGTTCGTTGATAAACGAGAGGCACAACTCGCCCTTCATACGCTGCCCTAGCGAAAGCGCGCGCGACTGCTTGGAAAGGTCGTCCTGCGTGAGCTTCAGCAGGGCGGCAAATTGCAGAATCCGCCGCTGTGTTTCCGCTGCAGAAAGCCGATACATCGCGCCGTACAC
>JAISIK010000042.1 GCA_031262065.1 Oscillospiraceae bacterium
GCGCTGCAAATTTCAAAACGAAACGAACCCCAAAGCCAAACCCTATGCGTTATGCTAAAGCAAACGCATGATTCTAACCCAAAAGCGGGAAGCACTTTCGTGCTTCCCGCTTGGCGTTATTCTTGCGATGTGCTGTTCGTTGTTGTACAATAGGGGAAACGGAGGGATTGCTATGCCGATTTTGGGAACCCGACAGCCGGAGTTTTTGTCGGTTGATGCGCTGACTCGCCTGCGGCGTTACGACGGAAAGCATGATTTTGCGTTGGAGTGGTATCGAGACCCGCAAACGGTATTTCTCATTGACGGAGATACAGAGCCCTACACGCCGCAGCGTCTAAAAAGAATGTACGAATATCTGGACGCGCACGGTGAACTGTATTTCATCGAGCGCTTGCAAGACAGGAACTTTGTGCCGATCGGGGATGTGACATTTTGGCAGAAAGACATGCCCATCGTAATCGGAGACCGCGCGTATCAGGGCAAGGGAATCGGGCGAAGGGTCATCCAAACGCTGATTGAGAGGGCAAAATTCCTGCAATATCCCTGCATTTTTGTCAATGAAATTTACGATACCAACTGCGCTTCAAGAAAATGCTTTGAAAGCGCGGGTTTCCGCGCCTATGAGAAGACAGAAAAAGGAAGCCGCTTCAAGCTGAATTTGCTTTGAGTCACACAGAGGCAGCAGCAAATTCGTTTGCTGCTGCCTCCGGATTCAATTATCACTCAGACTTTGTATCGAGCGCCGCGTCTGCCGTTTCTGCAATATTCGCATCGTACAGATGGCACTTGACGTAATGGTCTTCACTGACCCAGTTTTCTTTCGGCTCAAAGTTTTTACAAACTTCCATGCACTGCCTGCAGCGCGTGTGGAACTTGCAGCCGGACGGCGGGTTTGCAGGCGAGGGCACATCCCCTTCGAGGATAATGCGGTTCATCTTTACCTCCGGGTTCGGCACGGGGACAGCCGACAGAAGCGCACGCGTGTAGGGGTGCAGCGGCTCCTTAAAGAGGGCCTTTTTGCTGCCCATCTCCACGAGCGAGCCGAGATACATAACGCCGACATAGTCGGAGATATACTCCACAACGGAGAGGTCATGGGAAATGAACAGATAGGAAATCCCCAGTTCTTCCTGCAAGTCCTTCATCAGGTTGATAACCTGCGCCTGAATGGAAACGTCCAGCGCAGAAACCGGCTCGTCTGCAATAATCAGCTGCGGGTTGAGCGCCAAGGCGCGCGCAATGCAGATTCTCTGGCGCTGTCCGCCGGAAAACTCGTGCGGATAACGGTCAACTTGGAAGCTGCGCAGACCGCACTGCTTCATGACCTTGAGAATGTACGCATTGTGCTCCGAGCGCGGGACAATATTGTGCTCGCGCACAGCCTCGCCGATTATCGCGCCGACAGACATTCTCGGGTCGAGAGACGAGAACGGATCTTGGAAAATCATCTGGAACTTCGGACGAATCTTGCGCAGCTGCTTTTTCTTGAGCTTGAAGACATCCACGCCGTCGATGATCGCCGAACCTTCCGTCGGGTCAATCAGGCGGAGGATGGTACGACCGATGGTCGTCTTCCCGCAGCCGGATTCGCCGACAAGACCGAAGGTCTTTCCGTGGGGAATGCTGAAGCTGACGCCGTCAACCGCGCGGACATGACCTACCGTGTGCTGTGTGACGCCCTTTTTGATGGGGAAATACTTTTTTAAGTCGCGCACTTCCAGCGCAAGCGTTTCGTTGCTCTGCATATTCTTCATATTATTCTTCCCTCCCGTTATAGAGGTGGCAAGCGACCTTGTGGGTCGGAGACAGCGAGAGCAGGCAGGGATACTCGCCCGCACAAACGTCCTTGCGCTTTTCGCAACGATTGCGGAAGTAGCAGTAGTTCGGCAGATTGATCGGGTTCGGGACGTTCCCCGGAATCGAATAGAGCCGCTCCCCTTCTTCCAGCATATTCGGTCTGGATTTCATCAAGCCGATGGTATAGGGATGGGCGGGGTTAAGGAAAATATCCTTTGCAGTGCCCTGCTCAACAATTCTACCTGCGTACATAACCACAACATAGTCCGCCATTTCCGCAACAACACCGAGGTCGTGCGTGATAAACATGATGGACGCATTCAACTTGTCCTTGAGATTGCGAAGAAGGTCGAGAATCTGCGCCTGAATGGTAACATCGAGCGCGGTCGTCGGCTCGTCTGCAATAATCAGCTGCGGGTCGCAGGCAAGCGCCATTGCGATAATGGTACGCTGACGCATACCGCCGGAGAGTTCGTGCGGGTACATCTTATAAACGCCCATCGCATTGGCTATGCCGACAAGCTCGAGCATTTCGATGCTGCGGCGCATAATGTCTTTTTTCTTCGTAATGCTCTTGTTGTGTAGCTTCGTTACTTCGTCGAGCTGACGTCCGATGGTAAAGACGGGGTTAAGTGCGGTCATTGGCTCTTGGAAAATCATGGAGATTTCGCCACCACGAATGGCTTCCATCAGCTTCACAGGCGCTTTTGTCAAGTCCAGCGGCTGCCCTGTCTTCTGCCGATTAAAGCGAATCTGCCCGCCGGTAATCTGCCCCTGCGGCTCTTGTAAAATGCGCATAAGGGAGAGACTGGTTACGGACTTGCCGCAGCCGGACTCGCCGACGACGCCGACCGTCTTACCGCGCGGGATATCGAAGCTGACGCCGTCAACTGCGTGAACCGTACCCACATCCGTATAGAAGAAGGTATGCAAATCGTCAATCTCAATGAGGTTATTATCATCGCGCATCTGCGTGAGATACTCGGATTCGGAAATTTTGCGCTTGTTCTTTTTCTTCAGCTCTCTGTAGTGGCGAAGATTTTCCTTTTTAACGGCGCGAAGTTCGCCGGCTCTTTTTTTATCAGACATATTCGCTCACCTACCTTTTCATCTTCGGGTCAAACGCATCGCGCAGACCATCGCCGACAAAGTTAAATGCCAGCACGACGAATAGGATTGCCAACCCGGGAGGAATCCAGAGATACGGCGCGTTTCTCATAATAACATCGCTGGTAACAGCCTGCACCATATTGCCCCAAGAGGCAAACATCGCACTTGTACCGATGCCAAGGTAGCTCATGGTAGACTCCGTCAGAATGACGCCGCCGAGATCCATCGTTGCCATAACGATAATCTGGGGCATAACATTCGGAATGAGGTGGCGCATGATTTTCCGAGAGCCGCGAATGCCGCCTGCCTCTGCAGCCTGCATATACTCCATCTCGCGCAGGGAGAGAATCTGCCCTCTGACCAAGCGCGCAACGCCTGCCCAATAGAGGACGCCCATGATTACCATGGTATAGTAAATCTTATTGCCTTCCGGGATTTTCAGGTTAATCATTACCGATGAAATGATGAGCATTAGGGGAATAAAGGGGATGGAATTGAATATCTCGACCAATCGCATGATAATCGTATCAATCCAGCCGCCATAGTAGCCCGCGATACCTCCCAGCGTCACACCGAGCAGTAACTCCACAAAGACGACGATGAAACCGACCATCAGGGAAACCCTGCCGCCGTACATCAAGCGGGTAAACATATCGTGCCCAAGCTCTGTTGTGCCGAGCAAATGCACCGAATCCGGCTCTGCGCGCTTGTTGAGTCTTGCACCACTTTCCGAAATGCGCGCAGAATAATTCGGCACGTCTTTCGGGACTTCCTGCCCGTCTGCGCCAAGGTAGAACATCTCTGTCTCGGAATAGGGAGACAAAAACGGTCCGACAACGCAGAAGAGAATCGCTATCACCAAAATTACCAGACCAACAATCGCCAGCCGATTGCGGAAGAACTGCCGCGCGACAATCTGCCCGGGGGTCATAAACAATTGCTTCGCAGCAACATCCTCGACTTCTCCGCTAAATTCGGAGGCGTCCATCGCGTCCTTTTTCAAGGAATCTTGATATTTTTCGTCCATGACTATCCCTCCTTTAACTCAGTCTGACGCGCGGATCAACAGCAGCATACAGGATATCGGAAATCAGATATCCAATAATCGTCAAAACCGCAAGGAGCATATTAAAGCCCATCAGATAGGGCACGTCTGCTTGGTGCGAGGCGGTCAACGCGATATTTCCGAGACCTTCCAAAGCAAAGAGACCTTCGGTAATCGCCGCGCCGGAGAAAAGACCCGGCAGCGACGAACCAAGCAGCGTAACGAGCGTAATGAGCGTATTGCGGAATCCATGAGAATACACGACATTGTGCTCCGAAACACCCTTTGCGCGGGCGGTGCGGATATAATCGGCGTTAAGAACCTCGAGCATGTTCGTACGCGTATAGCGCAGCATGCTGCCAACGCCGGTAACCACCCACATAGAAATGGGGAGCACCAAATGCTGGGCGTAGTCCAATAGCTTTGCGAAAGAAAAACCATTGTAAATCACGCGCGCCTGCAGAAGTCCATACGCAGGAAACCAGTTCAGCCCCGCAGGGCCAAACCATTTCTTCAGTAGCGCGGCAAAGAAAAATGTTGGCATTGATATGCCAATAAACACCAACGTTGTGATGATATAGTCAGTTTTAGTGTACTGCTTTCTGGCAGCAAGAATGCCGAGCGGAATTGCTATAAGCAACTCCAACACCAGCGCGATAAACGCCACCGTAAAGGTAATCGGCGCATACTCGCTAATAATTTGGGTTACGGGTCGATTGAATTTCAGCGAAACGCCGAATTCGCCCTTCACTGCAGAACCCAACCAATTCACATAGCCTTCCGGGATACTCTTATCTAAACCGTAGATTTTCCTAAGCTCCTCCTTCATTTCAGGAGTCACCTTGGGGTTAGTTGCGGTTGCAAGAGTGACATAATCAGAGGGCATACTGCGCACCAGGGCATAGAGCATCATGGACACACCAAGAAGCACTATGATACTGATCAGCAGACGCCGGATAATAAATTGCCGCATATGAACGCCCCTTCTTCCCTATCTTCTAAATGTATGGAAGCTCATACAGCACGCCTAACCATGCCGTAAATCACGCAGCTTCGCTGCGTTATCATCAGCTTCTGCAAGAAATAGCCCCCTCCGCCTCCGCGGAGGGGGCTATCCTCACTCATTTGTAAAACCGATTCGGACTATAAATCCAAATTAGTTCATCTGAACTGTCCACAGTTCATCTGCATAGTCATAGAAGGTAGTGGCTTGCATGACTGTGTCAAGGTTGATAGCGCTGCGGTTATACGCGATGATATTGCATCTCTGATAAACAGGAATCTCAATTGCAAGTTCCATAGCCAAATCCAGCATCTCAGCATAGAGCGCACTTCTCTCTTCGAGGTCTACAGTCTGGAGAATTTGCTCGAGAAGGGTATCCATAGTGGGATCGGAAATCCGATAACGGTTCTGTCCGCCTTCGGAATGGAACTGGCTCTGCTTGTCGCAAGTATTGACATCGCCCCAAGCAAGGCAGAACATATCCGCCGTGCCGTCGTTCATCGCTGCCTGGAGAACGTTGAAGTCAACGTCCTGCACCTGCATTTCGCCGCCGAGATTCTTCATATCTTCAGCAGCCTGCATCAGCATTGTGAAGGAGGGGTGGTCACCGATGCCGCTGCCGCCAACATAGGCATTAACAACGAGCTGGTTGCCGCTGGCGTCGACAAGCTTGCCATCGACCTGCTTGTAGCCTGCGGACTCGAAGTACTCAAGAGCCTTTTCCGGGCTGTACTCATAGTACGTGCCTGCATCCTGCGGATACTCAGCAATAACTGTTGTCGAGGGACGCTCGATAACGGTTGCCAGAGTTTCGTAGTAAGCAGTGACAGAGGGCTCGCGGTTCATCAGGCTGAAGAGTCCTTTGCGGACGCCCAGCTTGAGATTCTCGCAATTGAGACCAACATAGCCGTAGCCTGCGTTGTCGGTGAGGTCGTAGCGGATGATATCCTGCGCTGCATCCATCTCTTCCACGTACTCAGGCTCGCCGCCGATAACAGCGATATCCACATCGCCGTTCATCAGAGCAGTGAGTGCATCCGTGGGGGGAACATACAGCCATCTGATGGTACCGGTCTTCGGAACGCCTTCGAAGTAGTCCTGGTTTGCAGTGACGGTAACGATACCTGCATCATAGCCGCCCCAAATGTACGGACCGGAGCCGAGAGGCTCAACGTTTGCCAAGATATCGCCGACACTACCCTTGACGATTTCGCCGTAGTAATGCTCAGGCATGAAGTACTGGTTGATCGAACGATCGCCGTAGATATTGACCGAGTTGTAAGTAACGGTGCAGGTGTAGTCGTCTACGCGCACGATACCAGCGATTTCATCAACCGGGGTAGAGGACGGGTCAGCGTCCTTAATATCCTTATAGACCTTTTCGCTGTAGTAGCTATAGGGATCGTAGGAATCGCCGTAGTTGGTGTACTCAATAAGAGCAAGAAGCGCAAGCATTTCGTCGGGGTTGGTTGCGTCAATCTCAGCCAACTTATCGCCGAAGCCTTCGTCTTCAATGTAGTTTGACCACGTATAGTCTTCAGCAACAAGACCTGCGGGATCGCCGTCCCACCAGCCTTCGAGGTTCGTGGCTACCAAGTAAGCAACATAGTCTTCCTCGGAGATGTTTGCCAAAGTATACTTCTCTGCCTCAGCCTCCGCTGCTGCGTTGTTTGCAGTGTAGTTGGAGTCGTCGTAGTAGTATTCCTTGACGCCCTTGATATCTTCTGCAACCAACTGCGCAGGACCGGTGTAGGAAGGATCTGCAGTTACGTACAGCGCATAGATGTAGTCGTCGATGGTGATGGGCTCGCCGTCGGTGAACTTCATGCCCTTATTGGCAGTGACGGTGTAGGTCATGCTGCCATCTGCCTGCACTTCGCCGGCGGTGATGCTGCCGCCCCAGTTTTCAAGAGCATTGCCCTCGACGCCCTTCATCGGGGCGACAAAGATTTGCTCCATGACCTGCATGTCATATGCACTTTCAGCCATGAACGGGTTCCACTTCTCTTCGAAGTTCGCCTCAACAGCGATGACCATGACTTTGTCATCGGGCTTGGCTTTTTCGGTCTTCTTACAGCCTGCAAACACGGACACGATCATGACCAGTGCAAGAAGCATAGCAAGAAGCATTTTCAGATTCTTTTTCATTCTTTTACCTCCATTAAATTTAGTGTTATATTTACTGTGATTACACAGAAAATACCGACTACAAACAATCCCCGTGTCTGCCCTGCGCGGGCAGATGCACACAAAGTGCGAATTGGGAAAATGTTTAATCCATTGTAGCACAGTTTACGTCCCGAATCAACAAAAAGACTCAAAAAATTTTACAAATACGTAACATCTGTATGTCTGCCTCAAAGGCCATCGGAAGACAAGCCGTTGTTTGTTGCATATTATACAAAGAACCTGCATATTTGCTTGCAAATCATGAATACTTATTCTTGCCGCGACGCAAGCCATGCGCTGATTTCCGCGCCGATTTGTGCAACGCAGCCGCTTTCGTAGGGCACACGCAGCCCTGCATCGCGGCAAAGGTCCACAAAAGTCTTTGTCCCGGCTGCATCGACGAAGGAAAGATACTTCTTCCATGCAGTCTCACGCTCCTTCAAAGAGAGCATCCACACTTGGAAGGCAATCGTCGCAGCCATGCAATAATCAATATAGTACAGCGGATACAGGTAGATGTGCAGCTTCCACTGCCAATGCGCGCCGCGCGAATAGAAAGGCAGATTGTCAAAATCCAGCCACGGGCGGTATTTCTTCTCCAGCTTCAGCCATGTTGCATTGCGCTCTTCCGGCGACAAATCCGGGTTTTGGTACATCAGATGCTGGAACTCGTCAACCATGCAGCCGTAGGGGATGAAATCCAAACTCGCCTCGCAATGCGCGAGTTCATATTTTGCGGTCTGCTTGCCGAAGAAGTCCTTGTGGTAGTCCTGTGTGAGGAACTCCATGCTCATCGAGTGGCACTCGCAAGCCTCAATCGTCGCCTGCATAAGCATATCATTCACGCCGCCGCGCATGGCGCGGTAGAAGGCAAAGGCGTGCCCCGCCTCGTGGGTTAACACGTCCACATCGTCAGACGTGCCGTTAAAGTTCGAAAAAATGAAGGGCACTTTGTATGACGGAATCATCGTGCAGTAGCCGCCGGGCGCTTTGCCGTCTTGCGAAAGCACGTCGAAGAGCTCGTCGTCAAACATGGTTTCGATAAAGGCTTTGGTTTCCGGGCTGAGCGCGCAGTACATGCTCTTGGCAGCAGCAAGAATCTCTGCGGGCGTTCCCTCGGGCTTGGCATTGCCGTCAGGAAAGCGGTAATCGTTATCATATATGCACAGTTTCTCAACGCCGATGCGCTTGCGCTGCGCCTCTTTTACCTTCGCAATAATCGGGACAAGGTCATTTGCAATCTGCTCGCGGAAAGCAGCGACCTCCGCTTGCGTATAGCAATTGCGCCCGAGGCGGTCGTAGCCGAGCGGGATATAGTTCTCGTAGCCCATGAGCCTTCCCTGCGCGTTGCGGTTCTTCACCAGCTTGTCGAACAGCTCGTCGAGGGTTTCCCGCCTTGCGTCAAACGCCTTTCCCTCGACCTCGAAGGCTGCGCGGCGCACGGCGCGATCCGGGCTTTCCTTATACTTGCCCAACATCGGCAGCGGCATGGTCTGCCCGTCAAACTCCACCGTAATCGCGGCGTAGAGCTTCTGATAGTCCGATTGCAGCTTGTTTTCTTCTTTCATCAGCTCCATCAGCTCCGGCTTGAAGCTGCGGCGCGCGATTTCAAGATTCGTAAATACGAGGCTGCCGTAGTGCTCGCTGAGCGCCGCCCGAAAACGCGAATCGAGCATGGCGTCGTTGAGCTTTTCCTCGATTTCCTGAATCAAAGGCTGGTTCTCATCAAAGAAATCCTGCTCGGCTGCATAAAACTCGTCGGTGGTTTTCACGGTGTAGCGAACATAGGCGATGCTCATCATCGTCGTGTACTCGCGGCGAAGTGCCACCGCTTCATCAATGGCTGCAATTTGCGCATCTGCGTCGTCTGCTTCCCGAATGCGCAGGACGCAGGCTGCCATAGCGCTGCGGAACGCGTCCATATTCGGCCTTTCATAGGGCATGTCTTTGAATTTCATAGTTTTTCTCCTAACTACTAATATATGTGTAGATTACGAATCGGTTCCAAGCAAGACGCAAAAGCCGTTCGGCGCAAGCGTGAAGTCCGCGCCGAGTCCCTGCGCGAAACAAGGCGTACCGCGCTGCGGGATATGCCAAGCCTGCGGCGATTGGTTGATATATACATGCGCTGTCTGCCCGTCCGTGCGGCGGTCAAACGCGATTCGCCCCTGCCCCGCCTCGGTGACGAAGACGTCGCCGTGCTTTAGCGCGGGGGTTTCGTTTTTCAGCTTGCAAAGGGCGGCGTAGTACGCCCGCAGCGCAAGATCCTCCGCACCCCACGGATAAAAGCGGCGGCAGAAGGGATCGTCGAAGCCCTCCATACCAGCCTCTTCCCCATAATAGATGCTGGGCATACCGGGAAGGGTAAACTGCAAAAAAGCGGCGCGGTGCAGGCGCGAAACGGCAAGTTCTCGCGCTGGCTGCGAAAGAAATCGCTGCGCACACTGCTCCTTAGTGCCTGTGAAGGAGTCACCCAATACGGTCAAGGCACGCGGCTTATCGTGTGTGCTGAGCGGATTCATCACGCAGGCAAGCACCTGCGGCGGATAATTCTCCGCAATGCTCATCACGCACTGTTCAAAAGCAGCGCCGTCGTCCGCTCCCAGCACAAAATTCAAAATCGCGCTGCGCCACGGGTAATTCATGACGGAATCAAGCTGCGCATCGGTAAAATACCGCCGCGACTGCCCATAGGCGCGTTTATTGGAAGCATCCTCCCAAACCTCGCCGAGCAAAAACGCATCGGGCGAAATCTCGCGCAGGCGGCGTTTGAGCCTACTCACAAATTCATCCGGCAGCTCATCGACCACGTCAAGGCGGAATCCATCCGCGCCGAGCTTCATCCAGTGCGCAAGCACGGAGTCCTCGTCCTCAATGATATAGTCGAGATAGCTTTGCTCCAATTCCTTCACGCAAGGCAGGGTACGAATGCCCCACCACGACTCGTAGTCGTCGGGATAGTTTCGGAACTGAAACCACTGCCGATAGGGCGAGGACGGATTGGAAACCGCGCCGTTTCCGAAGCAGTGTTTCGCGTCAAAATAGATGCTGTTGCTGCCTGTGTGAGAAAACACGCCGTCGAGGATAATCCGCATGCCCAGCTCGTGTGCACGGTCGCACAAATCCTTGAAATCCTCGGCTGTACCGAGCATGGGGTCGGGTCGTTTATAGTCCGCCGTGTCGTAACGGTGATTGGAAAATGCCATAAAAATCGGGTTGAGATAGAGAATACCGACGCCGAGTTCCTGCAAATACGGCAGTTTTTCGCGGATTCCCGCAAAATTTCCGCCGTAGAAATCGTTGTTCATCACCTCGCCCTGCGCATTCGGGCGAAATTCCGGCGTATCGCGCAAGTCCTGATGCACCCAATAGGGCTGCAGCTTATCGCGCAGGTCGCAGTCGCCGGATTTGGCAAAGCGATCGGGGAAAATTTGATACATCACCGCGCCGCGGGCATACGCGGGCACGGTAAAATCAGCGGGAATGCAGCTCAGCTGCCACTTCTCCCCTGCCTCCATATTGGTGTCATTGCCCTGCTTAAAGAGCCGAAAACTGCCGTCGCTCTTGAATATCTGAAACCAGTAATAGTACAGCCCGCACGCATCGGGCGTAAATTCGCAGCGCCACGGCGTATATTGACCGTCGAATGTGCCCGGCGTAAAGGCATGGCGCGCAGTTTCTCTGCCTTCGCAATCCTCAAGCACCAATTGCATCCCGGTTGCGCCGCAGACTTGCGGAATCAAAACCTGCAAGATACAGCTTTGCCCCGTTCGGAGTGTTCCGAACGGGGTTTTGTGCTGCTTGCTGTCGAAGAGTATCCGCATATTACTTCAGCTTCCAGATGTTGCGGGCATACTCGCCCACAGAGCGATCTGAGGAGAAAATGCCTGCCTTGGCAATATTCGTGAGCGACATCTTTGCAAAGAGTTCCGCATCTGCGTAGGTCTTCGCCACCTCGCGCTGTGCGCGGGCGTAATCGTTGAAATCCGCAACGGTCATATACGCATCTGCAACGCCGAAGCGCTTGGTCAGAAGCGAATTGACCAAATCGTCAAAGCGCTGCCCCAGCTCGCCGGAGGTGAGCATATCCAGAACGTCGCGCAGTTCCTGCGTGAGGAATTCGCCGGGGTTATAGCCGCGCTGCCAAAGCGCCTCGACCTCATGCGCCTTCATGCCGAAGAGGAAGATGTTCTCATCGCCCACCTGCTCGTGAATCTCGACATTCGCGCCGTCGAGCGTGCCGATGGTGACAGCGCCGTTGATCATCAGCTTCATATTGCCCGTGCCGGAGGCTTCCTTGCCGGCAACAGAAATCTGCTCGGAAATATCTGCCGCGGGGATAATAATCTCCGCCAGAGACACTCGGTAATCCTCGATGAAAACGACCTTCAGCTTATCGCGCACATCCGCATCCGCGTTGATGAAGTTTGAAACCGCCACAATCAAGCTGATAATCTGCTTTGCGCGCACAAAGCCTGCAGACGCCTTGGCGGCAAAAATAAATGTGCGCGGCACAACGGCGGCGTCGGGCTTTGCCTTAATCTTTCGGTAGAGGTATAGCACATGCAAAATATTCAGCAGCTGCCGCTTGTACTCGTGCAGGCGCTTGATTTGAATGTCAAAAATCGAATCCGGGTCAACGCGCACGCCGTTTTGCTCGGCAATCAAGTCTGACAGGCGAATTTTATTCAGGCGCTTGATACGGCGAAGCTCTGCCAGTACGCTCGAATCCTCGCGGTATTTCATCAGCTTTTCCAGCTCGCTTGCATCCTTTTGGAAGCCGTCGCCAATGAGCCCGCTTAAATAGTCGGACAACAGCGGATTCGACTGGCACAGCCAGCGGCGGTAGGCGATGCCGTTGGTCACATTCAGGAAGCGCTCCGGCTTGAGCTGACAATAGTCGCGGAAAATCCCGTTGCACAGGATATCCGTGTGCAATTTCGACACGCCGTTGACCGCATGGCAGGCTGCCAGACAGAGATTTGCCATGTGCACCTCATTGTTCGAGATGACCGCCATATAATTGATTTTGCCCCAATCGTTGGGATAAGCCTGCTGCAAGCCCTCAATCAAGCGGCGGTTAATCTCCACGCAGATCGAGTACACACGCGGCAACTGCTCGCGGAAGAGGTCTACATTCCAGCGCTCCAGCGCCTCGCTCATCACAGTATGGTTTGTGTAGGAGAGCGTGCGGCAGGTGATGTCCCACGCCTCTTCCCAGCCGAAATCCAGCTCGTCAACCAAAATACGCATCAGTTCCGGCACACACAGGGCAGGATGGGTATCGTTGATATGAATGGCGACCTTATCGGGAAGGTTGGTATAGGTGCGGTATTTCTTAAAGTGCTTTTTCAGGATGCTCTGCAGGGACGCCGAAACCAGCAGATACTGCTGCTTCAGGCGCAGACGCTTACCCTGAATATGATCGTCCGCCGGGTAGAGCACCTTGGAAATCGTCTCCGCCATGGCGTTTTGCTCCAAAGCACGGACATAGTCTCCACGGGAAAAAGCAGCCATATCAAAGCTGCGCGGCAACTTCGCGCTCCAAAGAATCAGGCGGTTCGCAGCGCCGCTGTCGTAGCCGGAGATGAACATATCATGCGGCATGGCAATGATGGAATTGTAGCCCACCTGCGCAACCTTGAATTTGCCGTTATCCACCCACTCGCGAACCTCGCCGCCGAATTTGACTTCAACCGCGTCGTCCTCGCGCGGACGCAGCCACACATCGCCCATTTCCAACCAGTTGTCCGGGAATTCCATCTGCCAGCCGTCGACGATTTTCTGCTTGAAGATGCCGAACTCATAGCGAATGGAAAAGCCGGTCATCGGCAATTCCAGCCCGGTTGCAGCATCCATATAGCACGAGGCAAGCCGCCCCAAACCGCCGTTGCCCAGCCCGGCGTCCGGCTCGATTTCGTAGATGGCATCGATATCGAAACCATGGGAGGCAAGCACCTTGCGGTACTCGCTCTCCAGTCCCAAATTGGAAAGGTTGTTTCGCAGGTTCGTGCCGACGAGAAATTCCATCGACATATAGTAAACCTCTTTGCGTTCTTCCCGCGCTGCCTCGTTGAAATACAGACGGTTCTTTTCCGTCAGCAGTTCGCGCACGACGATGCACAATGCCCTGTAAACCTGCTTTTGTGTTGCTTCTGCGATGTCGCAGCCGTAGATGCGCCACAGCGCATCGCGTAGTTCTTTCTCACAGCGAATTTTCTTCTCGATGCGGAGATCTTTGTCTTGCTTTTTATCCATGGAGCCTCCTAAATATCTGTTTTATTTGCTTAATACCTCTTGATACAGCTGCATATATTCCTCAGCCGGAAGTTTCCAGCTGAAGTCGCTGCACATATCCTTGTATGCCAGCGCGTCCCACTGCGCACGGTCGCCGTAGTACAAGCCCACCGCGCGGTCGATTGCGCCGAGGAAATCATCTGCATTGTAACTTTGGAAGGTAAAGCCTCTGCCCTCTTTGCTTTCGGGATTATAGGCAGGGACTGTATCGCGCAGACCGCCGGTTGCGGCAACGATGGGAATCGCGCCGTAGCGCATGGCGATAAGCTGCGAAAGCCCGCAGGGCTCAGACTTTGACGGCATTAAATACATGTCAGCGCCCGCATACACCCGCGCAGCAACGGCGGAATCAAAGCACAGCCGCACGGCAAAGCGTCCGGGATACTCCCGTGCCAATGCGCTCAGCGCATACTCGTACTGCCGCTCACCCGTGCCGATAATCACCATCTGCACATTGCGCTCCATCAGGCGCTTGCCGATATGGCACAGCAGGTCGATGCCCTTATGCCCGACTAGGCGGGTAACCATTGCCAGAATCGGCGCATCGGAGGCAGTGTCGAGCCCCATTTCCTCTTGAAGGGCGCGTTTGTTCTTCTGCTTCCCCGCCATGTCATCAAAGGGACACGCAAGGGCGGGGTCGGTCGCGGGATTGTACACGCTTGTGTCGATGCCGTTTGTGATGCCCCAGAGCCAGTTGCTGCGCAAAACCCCGTCAAGACGGTGCGCATAATAGGGATAGCGCAGTTCTTCTGCATAGGTCTTCGATACCGTCGTGACGATATCGGAGATTTCGATTGCCCCCTTCATCACGTTAATCGCGCCGTCGAAGGTCATTGCATCACGGAAGCTGTCCGGCAGGCGCAGGACGCTTCCGAAGAAGGACGACTCCGCCCAGCCTTGATACTCCACATTGTGGATGGTGAAAACCGCCTTCGTATTCGGGCACCACGTGCCGTACAGCGCGCGCATATACACGGGAACCATTGCGCTCTGCCAGTCGTGCGCATGCAGAATATCGGGCTTGAAGTCGATATAGTAGAGCGCTGCAAGCACTGCCTTTGAGAAAAACGCAAAGCGTTCGCCGTCGTCGAAGTCGCCGTAGATGGTGTTGCGCGCGCCGAAGTAATAGTCGTTATCGATGAAATAGACCTGCAATTTCTTGCGCCGCGATTTCAGACGGAAAATGCCGACATAGCTCTCCGGCCATGAATGCTCAATCGAAAACGAACCGACCGCCTCGACGACAATGGCGGCGTTTTGCTTCACTCTCTTATAGTATGGCAGAAACAGGCACACTTCATTTCCTTTTGCCTTAGAAAGTTCCTGCGGCAGTGCCTGCATGACGTCTCCCAGTCCGCCTGTTTTGACGAACGGCGCCGCCTCGGAGGCAACCATTGCTATTTTCATACGATTTCTCCTCTTTTGAATACCAGCGGGTGATCCTTTGTACCGCGCAAAATTGCCCCGGGGCGCACAATGACGTTCTTATCCAAAATCACGCATTCCAAATCCGCACCCTCGCCGACCACGGAGTCCTGCATAATGATGCAGTTGCGCACTTTTGCATTCTCGCCGAGCTTTACCCCGCGGAAGAGGATGGAATGCTCCGCCGCGCCTTCGAGTGTGCAACCGTCTGCAACGATGCAGTCGTCAATCCGCGAACACTCGCCGTAGTAGACCGGCACTTCGTCGCGCACTTTGGTGTAAATCGTTTGCTTCTGCCCGAATAAGCCGTGGCGCACCTCGGGATCGATCAGTGCAAGGGAATTGTGGTAGAATTCTGTTAGGCTTTCGTTAAACAAAGCAACCCCATCAAAGGGGAATGCCGCAACCTTCATCCCTTTTTCCGCAAACCCGTGCAGAACAAGGTCGCGCTCGAAATGATAGCGGTTGTGCGCAACAGCCTCCACCACCTCTTGCATCAGCAAAGAGCGGCTCATCACATAGATGCCCATCGACGCCAAATAGGTTTCGCCGGCGCTGTAGTCCACCGCGACATCCGTCACGGCGTTTTCCTTATCCATTTTAACAGCTAAGTCAAGCTGCTTCTTGCCGTTGCTGATACCGTCCTTGACAACGACCGTAATATCCGCGCCGGAAGCGATGTGCGCCTGAATGATCTTCTGGAAATCCATCGTGCACAAAACGCCGCTGTCAACGAGAATCACGTATTCTTCATTCGACTGCGCCAAGAAGGACATGGCAGAATTCAAAGCCTCCAGCTTGCCGCGATAGGACCCGGTATGCCCCATGGCAAAAGGGGTGAGGTATTCCAAACCGCCCTCTTCCAAATCCAAATCCCACTCCTGCCCGGAACCGATATGGTTCATGAGCGACTGGTAGTTGTGCTTCGTAATGATGCCGATGTGCCGAATGCCGGAGTTTGTCATGTTCGACAGAGAAAAGTCAATCTGGCGATAGCGCCCGCCGTAGGGCAGGGACGCCATAGTGCGCTTATTGGTCAGCTCGCCGAGGGAGCTGTCGTAAATATTCGCAAATACAATACCCATCGTAGTCATAGCTTCATACCTCCCTTTCTCAGCGAATCTCGCCGGGCTTGATGGTTTCGTTGCTTTCGATCACCTTTGCCTTGCCGATGACGCTGATCTGCTTCTGCTCGCCTTCGAGGAAACTTCCGCCGATGACTGCTCTGCGGCAGATGCGGCAGTCCTCGCCGACGATGGCATGGCGCACAATCGCGCCCGCTTCAATCGTCACGTTCGGCATAATCACACTGTCTTCGATGATTGCGCCCGCCTCGACGGTGCAGCCGGTGGAAATAATGGAGTGCTCAATACTTCCGAAAATCTCGCAGCCCTCCGCGATAAAGCAGTTGACATTTTTCGACTCTTTCGCGATAAAGGTCGAGGGCATTGCGTAGTTTCGGGCGTAGATGCGCCTGCCCTTTTCGCCGTAAATATTGAAGCCCGGGTTTTTGCCCAAAAGGTCCATATTCGCCTCCCAGAGGGAGTTGATTGTGCCGACGTCCTTCCAGTAGCCCTTGAACTCGTAGGCGCAAAGCCTGTGCCCGGTGTTCAGAAGTGCGGGAATGATATTCTGCCCGAAATCGTTGTTCGACTTGGGGTCTTCCTCGTCTTCAATCAGGAATTGCTTCAAAACGCTCCACTTGAAGATGTAAATGCCCATCGAGGCATTGGTGCTCTTCGGCTTTTTCGGCTTCTCTTCAAATTCATAGATATTGCCGTCGTCATCCGTGTTCATAATGCCGAAGCGGCTCGCCTCTTCAATCGGCACGGTGCGCACCGCGATGGTGCAGTCCGCATCCTTGGCGATGTGATCGCGCAGCATCGCGGCGTAGTCCATCTTATAGATGTGGTCGCCCGAAAGGATGAGCACATTGTCCGGGTCGTAGCGCTCGATGAACGGGATGTTCTGATAAATCGCGTTGGCAGTGCCCTTGTACCACTCCGATTTTTTGCTTTTGGCATAGGGCGGCAGCACCTGCACGCCGCCATGGCTGCGGTTGAGCCGCCACGGCTGCCCGTTGCCGATGTACTCGTTGAGCTCCAGAGGCTGGTACTGCGTCAGAATGCCCACGGTATCAATGCCGGAATTGACGCAGTTGGAGAGAGGAAAATCGATAATGCGGTACTTGCCACCAAAAGGAACTGCAGGTTTTGCGGTATTCTCCGTTAATACCATCAGTCGGCTGCCCTGCCCGCCTGCCAGAAGCATGGCGACACAGTGCTTTTTCATAAAGTTCATGCTATTTCCTCCTCATCATATTGTTTTTTTCGTAACCTTTCTCTTATAGAACGTCGCAGATAGGGGTGGTACGGTGAAAGCGCCGGAGCACGGCAGACCGTGCATGGGGATTTTTTCCGTGCTGACGGGCAAGAGTGCTGCGCCGCTGCCGCCGTAGATTTCCGCATCGCTGGAGAGTACCGGCTCATAGACGCCCGCTTTCGGCAAGCCGATGCGGTAGCCCTCGCGCAGCACCGGGCAGAAATTGACAAGCATAAGCAGTTCCCGCCCGCGGCGGTCAATCCTGCGGAAAGACAGGATGCTGTTGTTGCAATCGTCCGCTGCAATCCAGCGGAAGCCGCCCCAATCGCTGTCGTTGCTCCAAAGGCTGCTGTGGTCTAAGTAGAAATGGTTCAAGTCGCGAACGTATGTGCGCATTTGGCGGTGGCGGTCGTAGTCCAGCAGCAGCCAATCCAGCCCCTGATCGTATTTCCACTCGATGAACTGCCCAAATTCGTTGCCCATGAAATTCAGCTTCTTGCCCGGGTGCGCCATCATAAAGCCGTAGAACGCTCGGAGGTTTGCAAACTTATCGTCGTAATCGCCGGGCATTTTGTTAATCATCGAGCGCTTCCCGTGTACAACCTCGTCGTGCGACAGCGGCAGGATGTAATTCTCCGAATACGCATAGGTCATGGAGAAGGTGAGGTTATTATGGCTGCCTTTGCGAAACAGCGGGTCGAGCGACATATAATCGATCATATCGTTCATCCAGCCCATATTCCACTTAAAGAGGAAACCCAACCCGCCGTCGTAATCGGGCTTGGTAATCATCGGGAAGGCTGTGGATTCCTCCGCCGCCATAATGGCGCTGCGCCGCACGGAAAACACCGCGCGGTTGAGCTTGCGCAGGAAGGCGATCGCCTCTAAATTCTCTCTGCCGCCGTACTTATTCGGGTGATACTCCGTGCGCCCGTAGTCAAGGTAGAGCATCGAGGCAACCGCGTCAACACGCAGCCCGTCGATGTGATACTGCTCGAGCCAGTACACGGCGTTTGAAATGAGGAAGGATTGCACCTCGCCCTTTCCGTAGTCGAAAATGCGCGTGCCCCACTCGCGGTGCTCGTTCATGAGCGGGTCTGACAACTCGTAGCAGCAGCTGCCGTCGAATTCGTACAGCCCCTGCTCATCCTTCGGAAAATGCGCCGGAACCCAGTCCAGCAGCACACCAATGCCCGCTTGGTGGCAGGTATCGACAAATTCCATCAGCTGCTTCGGCTCGCCATAGCGGGAAGTCGGCGCGAAATAGCCCGTCACCTGATAGCCCCACGAGGGCGGGTAGGGATACTCGCTTAGGGGCATCAGCTCAATGTGGGTATAGCCCATATCCTTCACATAGGGCACAAGCTCCCGCGCAAGCTCCGCGTAGCTGTAAACGCTGCCGTCTTCCTTCCGCTTCCACGAGCCGAAGTGCAGCTCGTAAATATTCATCGGGCTGTTGAGTATCTTCCGCTTGCTCTGCCGGCGGCGATACTCCGCATCATGCCACGCAAACCCGTCCAGCATGCAGATGCGGCTGGAGGTCTCCGGCAAATTGCAGGCACGCACGCCGTAGGGATCTGCCTTGTACACAGCGCTGCCGTCTGCGCGCAGGAGCTGATACTTGTACGCATCGCCCTCCTTCGCGTACTGCGAAAATGCCTCCCACACGCCGTATTCCAAATACGTCATCGGCAGATCCGTCGGGTTCCAGAAATTCCAATCGCCTGTGACGCTTACGCTCTTTGCGTTCGGCGCCCAGACGCGAAAGACAAATCCCCGGACGCCCTCGCGGGTATCCGCGTGGCAGCCAAGCAGGTGATGCGCCCGAATCTCTTCGCCCAACGAGAATCGCTTCAGTGCATTATGAATCATTTGTTCCATCAAATTCTCTCCATTCCTCGCCCAAACCGAATTTCCTTATTCCGGATTATACCACTTTGCACAAAAAAATGCAACCGCCCACGGCGTTTTCTGATAAGTTTGTTTAATTTTCCTTGTGCAATTGGTACTCCTAGCTATTGTACGTCTACGCGGGGAAGAAACGTGCGGAATTTTGCCGCTTCTATCTTTATGGAACTGTAAAAAGTACCGGCAAGCGTTGTTGCTTGCCGGTACGTCGGTTTCATCTATCTTCGTAGAAGACCTTCATGCCCTTGTAGGTCATGTAGGTATCGAGCTTGGACACAAGCTCCATCGGTGCGTGCATCGACAGGACGGGAACGCCAGCATCCACCGTTTCGATATTGCGGTTTGCCAGCATCGCAGCAACCGTGCCGCCGCCGCCCTGATCCACCTTGCCAAGCTCCCCGGTCTGCCAAATCACATCATTATCTGCAAAGAGTCTGCGTACATACGCCATGACCTCCGCCGAGGCATCGGACGAGCCGGACTTGCCGCGCGAGCCGGTATACTTAAAGATACCTGTGCCGTAGTTGATGCGGGTGTTGTTGCGGCGATCGCAGGTTTCCGCATAAATCGGGTCGTAGGCATTGCTCACATCCGCCGACAGGCAGAAGGAATTCTCAAAGCAGCGGCGCATGCAGACATCCTGCGCATGGCACAGATCGCCCATGAAGGTCTCGAAGAACTCCCCTTTCATGCCCGATATGCCCTCAGAGCCGATTTCTTCCTTATCAGCCAGCACGCACACCGCCGTTCTTGACGGAACGCCCAAGCCCAACAGTGGCAGGAAGGCGGTGTAGGCGCATACGCGATCGTCGTGCCCGTAGGCTGCCATCAAGCTGCGGTCAAAGCCCACTTCGCGCGCACCTCCCGCAGGGACCATCGTCAGCTCCGCAGAGAGGAAATCCTCCTCCGTAATGCCGTACTTTTCGTTCATGAGCATCATAACCGCAAATTTCACGCGGTCTGCGCCTTCGTCGTCCGCAAACGGGCGACTGCCGAGCAGAATGTTCAGATTTTCGCCGGTGATGCCGTCTGCCATCGACTTTTTCATCTGATCGCCCGCCAGATGCACAAGCAGATCCGTCACGCAGAACACGGGGTCGTTCTCGTCCTCGCCGACGGTGACTTTTACGACGCTGCCGTCTTTCTTTGCCACAACGCCGTGAATGGCAAGCGGGGTGGTCGTCCACTGGTATTTCTTGATTCCGCCGTAATAGTGGGTCTTGAAATACGCCATCTCACTGTCTTCATACAGCGGATTCGGCTTCAGATCCAAGCGCGGCGAATCGATATGCGCGGCGCAGATATGCACGCCCTCGGACAGCGAACGGCTGCCGATTACGGCGAACATCGCAGCCTTCCCGCGATTGCTGCGGTAGACGCGGTCGCCGGGCTTTAACTCCATGCCCGGTGCAAGCTCTACGAAGCCCGCAGCCTCCGCCTTTTCCCTTGTCCAGTCAACCGCCTCGCGCTCCGTTTTGCAGGTGCTGATAAATTGCATGTAGCCCTTGCAGAACTCGTCCATTGCAGCGCGGTCTGCGTCCGAAATGCGGTCGTAGCCGTTTTTGGGGGCTGCAAGAACCTCCTTGCGCCGGGCATCGTATTTCTTCTCTTCCATATTGAATACTCCTTTCAGAAATGTTTCACAAGTTTGTGCAAATGCCGCCTCGTCGTCGCCGTCGTTTCGCAAAACGTGCGCCGTCATGGCGGAAAAGGCTTCCTCTGTCTTCTGCGCGTTCACCCTTGCAACTGCGTACTTGCGCAAGATGCCCTCGCGCTGCATCAGGCGGGCAATTCGCCGCTCCGTCGGGGCAAGCACGGCGACAGTCGAATCGCACAACGCTCCCAGCCCGCCTTCGATAAGCGCCACGGCATCCACCGCAGCAAAGGCGCAGCCGTCTTGCTTTGCCCGCTCCAGCCTTTGCACAACCGCCTTGTGCACCGCCTTGTGGGCAATGGCGTTGAGCTGCAAAAGCGCCTCGGGGTTTGCAAAAACAATGCCGCCCAATGCCTTGCGGTCTATCTTCCCGCCGCAAAACGCAGCGGGAAAGGCAGCTGCAATCTCACGGACAAGCTGCTCGTCTGTTTGAAGCAGACCGTGGTAGAGCGCGTCGCAGTCGATGGTAAACCAGCCCCTGCCTTTCGCGGCGCGCAGGAGCGTCGTTTTCCCGCTGCCGCTGCCGCCGGTAATGCCCAGAAGTTTCATCTTGCATCCTCCGCATTGACAATGTGAAAACCTGCCGCCTTTTTCAAGCGGTTTCCCACAGCGTATGCCATCCCGCCGCCCTCAGGGCAGCGGGCGTAAATTGTGCCGATATCCGGGCGGTCAAGTGCCCGCAATGCTGCAAACAATCCGCTCGACAGGCTCTGCGCCGCAGCGCAGCTGCCGTAGGACGTGGGGTTACAGTTTTGGTAAAGCGGCAGTTCCTCTTCAAAGCAGAGAACCGCGTCGCCGCGCTGAAAATGCGCCCGAATGTAGAAAGCCGCAGCCTGCGCACTGCCCGTGACGATAATGAGGGGCGCGGCGGGGGCGTAGTGGCGGTATTTCATCCCCGGGGCGCGAACAACGGCGTCCGCAGCAACGGGCGCAAGCACCGCAGGGTCAATTTGAAGCTCGCCAAGCAGGGCTATTAGCTCCTCCGGCGTCACGCCGCCGGGGCGAAGCAGGCGGGGAATGTCTCCCGTGAGGTCAACAATGGTTGACTCCACGCCGACCTCGCAGGCGCCGCCGTCGAGAATCGCTGTAATTCTGCCGTCCATATCGGACAAAACATGCTGCGCGGTTGTGGTGGAAGGCTTCCCGGATCGGTTTGCCGAGGGCGCTGCAAGCGGCACGCCTGCCATGGCAATCAGCGCGCGGGTGGCGGCCGTTTTCGGGCAACGAACCGCAACAGTGTCCAGCCCCGCAGTCGTGCTTTTCGGAATGATTTCGCGCGCAGGCAGCACCATTGTCAGCGGACCCGGCCAGAAATTGTCCGCCAAAAGCCACGCACTCGCGGGAATGTCTTTGCACAGCTTGCGCAGCTCCTGCGGCTGCGCAATATGCAAAATCAGCGGGTTGTCTTGCGGGCGACCCTTCGCCTGAAAAATGCGCAATACCGCCTGCTCGTCCAACCCGTTCGCGGCTAATCCGTAGACCGTTTCCGTGGGGATTGCTACGAGTTTTCCCTCCCGAATCCACTGCGCCGCAAGGGCAATATCCTCGCTATTTTGCGCGCTGAGCATGCGGGTTATCATGTTGCCGCCTCACTGCCTTGGAGCTTCTCAGCCTGCGCGGCTGCAATGAGCGGCTCAATGATTTCATCGAGCGCCCCGTTCATCACCGCGTCGATTTTATAAATCGTTAAGCCGATGCGGTGGTCTGTTACACGGCTCTGCGGGAAGTTATAGGTGCGGATTTTCTCGTTTCGCATGCCGCTTCCCACTTGGCTCTTGCGCTCGCTGGAAATTGCGGAATTGATGCGCTCCTGCTCCATTTGGTAGAGCTTCGAGGAGAGCATCATCATACATTTTTCGCGGTTTTGGAACTGGCTGCGCTCCTCTTGGCAGGCAACCACAATTCCCGTCGGTTTGTGCGTCAGGCGAACCGCCGAGGAGGTCTTGTTGATATGCTGACCGCCTGCGCCGGATGCGCGGTAAACCTGCATTTCAATATCCTCCGGGCGAATATCCACGTCCGCTTCCTCCATCTCCGGGAGCACGGCAACCGTTGCCGTGGAGGTATGGATACGACCGCCGGACTCGGTCTCCGGCACACGCTGCACGCGATGCACGCCCGACTCGAATTTCAGCCGCGAGAACGCGCCCGCGCCCTTGATAATAAAGTCCGCTTCCTTCACACCGCCAAGCTCGGTATCGTTATAGTTGAGAAGCTCCACGCTCCAGCCCTTTGCGGCTGCGTAGAGCGTATACATACGGTATAAGCTGTGGGCAAAGAGTGCGCTTTCCTCCCCGCCGACGCCGCCGCGAATTTCCACAATGACGTTTTTATTGTCGTTCGGGTCGCGCGGAAGCAGCAAGAACTTCAGCTCCTGCTCCAGCTCCTCGCCGCGCCGCTTTGCGTCGGAGAATTCCTCCTGACACATCGCCTTCATCTCTGCGTCCTCGCCCGACATCAGCTCCAGCGCATCTTCCATATCCTGCTGCGCACGAAGGTAGGCGCGGTAGGTCTCCACAAGCGGCGCAAGCTCTTTCTGCTCTTTTAAGTAGGCTGCCGCCTGCTTGGGGTCGCTATAAAAATCCGGGCGCTCCGCGCGGTCGCAAAGTTCAATATATCGTTCTTCTACGAATTTCAATTTATCCAGCATTGGTTTCTCCGTTTCTCGTATGCCTAATTTTAGCAGATTCTCTAATCCTTGTCCAGCGCGATGCATGACGGACTCTCAAAAAACGCCGTAATTTCCGCCCTCGTCGCGCAGGCGCTGCCCTGCGCAAAGCCGTCCTTACCGCCGCCTCTGCCGCGCAATGCGGCATTGAGCTGCTTCGTCAGCTCCCGCAAGTCGCCCCCGACTTTACAAAGGGCGTATTTGTACGCGCCGTCCTGCCCCGCAAAAACCGCGCAAAAGAAGCCGCGCTGCCCGATTGCAGTTGCCAAACGGCGCAGGGAATCCGGCTGCATCTCCGGCTCAAAGCGCAGGGTGTCGCCCTCGCACTGCGCGGCGATATGGGAAAACAGCGCATTTTCCAGCTGCACCACGCGGTACTGCGCCGCGCTGTGCTCCCCCGCTAAGCGGCTGACCGCTTCAAAGGTTTGCGCCTGCTTTGCAGAGAGCAAATTGGAGATTTTTCGGTTTTCCTCGTGAACGGCGGTCAGATACGCATACGCCCTTGCGCCGCAGAGCATCTCCACCCGCGAGCCGCCGCGAAAATGCACCGCACCAAGCAGCTTGATAACGCCGATTTCGCCGGTATTGGAAACATGCGTACCGCAGCAGGCGCAGAAATCCACCTGCGCAAAGCGAACCAAGCGCACCTGCCCCGTCAGCTCCTTTTTGCTGCGATAGACCGTGTTTTTCAGCTCCTGCTCGTTCGGATATACGACTTCCACAGGCAAATTGCGCCAAACGACCTCGTTTGCAGCCTCTTCAATCTCCCGCAACTCCTGCGGGGACAGCTGCCCGCTGAAATCAATCGTAATCACATCGCCGCCCATGTGGAAGCCGATATTTTCATAGCCAAAGCGGGCGTGAATCAAGCCCGATACAATATGTTCGCCGGAGTGCTGCTGCATGAAATCAAATCGGCGCTTCCAATCGATGCTGCACAAAACAAGCTCTCCGACTGCAAGGGGCGCATCGCACAGATGAATCACAGCATCGCCGCATTCGCGCACATCCAGCACATTTGCTGCGCCCATTTTCCCGAAATCACAAGGTTGTCCGCCGCCCGTCGGGTAAAATATCGATGCATCGAGCGTGATTTCCCAGCCGCCGCGCACCTGCACACAAGTGCAAACCCGCGCCTGCGCCGCCGTCTGATATGTGTTAACATAATATAGTCTATCCGCAACCACGCCGCCACTTCCCTCATTATACTGTTTTGTGTATTCTACCATATTTTACCCGCTTGCGGAAGCAAAACTTTCTCAAGCTTGACAAATGGGCACTTTGGGAATAAGATAGAGAATGGCGAAAAGACTATACTTTATCCCAAAAGGAGTGAATTTCATGGACGCCGGCAGTGGCAGTAATACCAGCGGCAACATAGATCGAAGTCCGCCGAGCTTGCTCTGCGTTCATGCAGTGCGCGCCCTTTAGCGGCATTTCGGTCTGCTTTGTCTGCTTCCGAAACCCTGACTACTTAGAATGCAGGAGGGAACAACATTGGCAGAACGTACCATTACCGTCGGCAGCACCCTGGAGGCGCTGCTGGCTGAGAAAAAGTATTCCACAATTCGTGACATTTTAATAACCATGAAGCCCTTCGATATTGCAGCCGAATTCGACGATATGGAAGACGACCGCCTTCCCATTCTCTTCCGTCTTCTGCCGAAAGAACTGGCAGCCGAGACCTTCGTGGAAATGGATCCCGAGGCGCAGGAGCTTCTGATTCGGGGCTTTTCCGACTCCGAGCTGCGCGAGGTGCTCGATGAGCTATACGTGGACGACGCGGTAGACATCGTCGAAGAAATGCCCGCAAATGTCGTGCGGCGCATTTTGTCGCAGGCGGATCAAGAAATGCGCAAGAATATCAACGAGATTCTGCGCTACCCGGAGAACTCCGCAGGTTCTATTATGACCACGGAATACGTCTCCCTTCGCCCCGGCATGAGCGTGGGCGACGCCATCATGCGCATTCGCCGCACGGGCGTGGACAAGGAAACCATCTATACCTGTTATGTAACATCCGGCCGCACCCTGCTGGGTTTGGTAACGGTCAAGGATCTGCTTTTGGCGCAGGACGACGATACAACCATCGACCAAATCATGGAGTCGAACGTCATCAGCGTCAACACGCACACCGATCAGGAAGAAGTCGCCCTGACCTTCTCGAAATACGATTTCCTCGCCCTGCCGGTGGTCGATGCGGAAAACCGCATGGTCGGCATCGTCACCTTCGACGACGCCATGGACGTCATGGAAGACGAGGCAACGGAGGATATGGAAATCATGGGCGGTATGACGCCGTCTGATAAGACATATCTTCGCTCGTCGGTGGGCGATTTGTTCAAACACCGCATCCCGTGGCTGATGCTTTTGATGGTCTCCGCCACCTTCACGGGCATGATTATCACCGGCTTTGAAAGCGCCCTTGCAGCGCAGGTCGTTTTAACCGCCTTTATTCCGATGCTGATGGACAGCGGCGGTAACAGCGGCTCGCAGTCGTCGGTTACCATTATCCGCGCCCTCTCTCTGGGCGAGCTGGAGCTTTCGGACTTGCCCCGCGTGATTTGGAAAGAAATCCGCACCGCGGTTCTTTGCGGCGTATCTCTTGCAGCCGCTTGCTTTGCAAAGATTATGCTCGTCGATCGCCTGCTTATGGGAAACACCGAGGTCACGGCAACCGTTGCCCTCGTCGTGTGCATGACGCTTGCGCTGACGATTTTAGTTGCGAAGTTTGTCGGCTGCACCCTGCCGATGTTCGCAAAAAAGGTCGGCTTCGACCCGGCTGTAATGGCAAGCCCCTTCATCACAACCATTGTCGACGCCCTTTCGCTTTTGGTCTACTTCGCCATTGCAAATATGCTCTTGTTATAAAACGGTAATCGCCCCCTCTGACATAGTCAGAGGGGGCGATTTAGAAATTATCTCGAATCCACTAAAAAAGTATAGCAGTATTTATAAATTCATGCTATTATTCGACTATATCTACCACATACCAGACGGAAGGGATGGCGTTCGATGTACTTTAACTCGTATATTTTCATTCTTGCCTTTTTCCCGCTTTTGTTCATCGGTTATTTTTCGCTTTGCAAGCTGAAAGCCGCCCGGTGGGGTATCCTTTGGCTGCTGCTTGGCTCTGTCGTTTTCTATTTGGCTTACTCGATCCCCTTGGGCATGGTTCTATTCTGCAGCGTTGCTTTTAACTACCTGCTTTACCGCGGCATGCTTGCAGCACGCAAGACAGGCAACGCAGATTCTCTGCTGCGCATTATACGAATTGTCGGGGTTGTTGCAAACGTTGCCCTGCTGTTTGTTTTCAAATACGCTGCACCCTTTGCAGGTCTGCTTTCCTCGGTCTTTTCTACGAGTTTCACGGTTCGTATTCTCGTCCCGGTGGGCATTAGCTTTTTCACTTTCTCCCAAATCAGCTTTGTGATAGACAATACCGGCGAAGAAACAGCGTCCTATTCTTTTGCGGATTACTGTCTGTTTGTGCTCTTTTTTCCGAAGATTCTGTCAGGTCCTATCGTAACGGCGAAACAGCTGATTCCGCAGTTCCACGATCCTGCCAGAAAGGCTGTAAATTTCGACAACTTATCAAAGGGTTTATTTGCCTTTGCTCTCGGACTGGCAAAGAAAGTGCTGCTCGCCGACTATTTTGCAATTATCAGCGATGCTTGTTTTGGCAGTGTCGCGGTCTTGAGCGGCTTCGAGGCTGTAGCCGCTATCTTTGCGTATTCCTTACAACTCTATTTTGATTTCTCCGGCTACTGCGACATGGCATCCGGCGTTTCACTTATGCTGAATATTGACCTGCCGCAAAATTTCAATTCTCCCTATCAAGCCGTAGATATTACGGATTTTTGGAAGCGATGGCATATCACGCTGACATCTTTCCTGACTCGGTATATCTATTACCCGCTGGGCGGCAACCGAAAAGGGAAAAAACGGCAATACCTGAATATCCTTATCGTTTTTCTTGTCAGCGGACTTTGGCACGGTGCAGGGTTGACGTTCATTGTGTGGGGGCTCCTGCACGGATTGACGAGCGTGCTGACAAGAATTCTTAAGCCGCGTATCAAACTTCCGAAACTTCTTTCGCAGCTGACTACCTTTCTGCTCGTTACAATTTTCTGGGTCTTCTTCCGTTCAAACACGCTCACGCAGGCATTTCAAATGCTGGCGGCACCTTTTACAAGGGCGTGGGGCAGCATCAACAGCTCCCTTTCGGAAGCACTGTTACAGCCGACTTTGTATAATATTT
>JAISIK010000072.1 GCA_031262065.1 Oscillospiraceae bacterium
CCTGTAAGCGAGGCCGCTGCCTTCGCTTACGGCACGGCGCTGAACTATCTCTTGTCCGATCGCGCCCACACGGTTCGGCTTGGCGATACCACCGTTGTTTTTTGGGCAAAGGGCGGGCAAGTAGCCCCGCAAACCATGATGGCAGGTCTTTTCGGCGCTCCGAACGTAGATGAACGTGACCTAAAAGCGGCGATGGATCGCATTGCAGCAGGCAAGACCGCCCGCTGGGAGGACGAGGAAATCTCGCCGGAGTCGGAGTTTTACATCTTGGGCTTAGCGCCCAACGCAGCCCGCCTTTCGGTGCGCTTCTTCCTGCGTGACACATTCGGTGCTTTTGTAAAACGCATGGCGGAGCATCAGGCTCGCTTGGAAATCGTCAAACCGCAGTTCGACAGCAGGCAGCAGCTGTCCTTCTGGCAGCTCCTGCATGAAACGGTCAACCCAAACGCAAAGAGCAAGGAAGCCGCCCCTGTGATGGCGGGAGAGCTGATTCGCGCAGTGCTTACGGGCACGCGATACCCTGCAACTCTGCTCAACTGCGTGATGCTGCGCATTCGGGCGGAGCGCGAAATCACCCGTGGAAGAGCTGCAATTATCAAAGCATATTATTTGAAAAATCCGCACCCGGATTGCCCAAAGGAGGTACTCACTATGGAACTGAGCACAAGCAAAAATATCCCCTATTGTCTGGGACAGGCTTTTTGTATTCTGGAGGCGATACAGCAGGAAGCCAATCCCGGCATCAACGCAACCATCAAGGACAAGTATTTCAACTCCGCCTCCGCCACCCCTGCAGGCGTCTTCCCGATTCTTGTCAATCTGGCGCAGAAGCATCTTCGCAAATTAACTGCGCCGAAAGCCATCTATCACAATCGGCTTCTGACCTCTGCGCTGGCGCCGGTCGGCGAAGACTACCCCGCCCGCTTATCTCTTGCGCAGCAAGGTTCGTTCCAGCTCGGCTACTACCATGCGACACAAAAGCGTTTTGAAAAAAAGGAGGAGAAAGAAAATGCGTGACAATGCAATCCAAAACCGCTACGAGTTTGTAATTCTTTTCGATGTTGAAAACGGAAATCCCAATGGTGACCCGGATGCGGGCAACATGCCGCGTATCGACCCGGAAAGTGGCTGCGGACTGGTAACCGACGTGTGCCTGAAGCGGAAAATTCGCAACTTTGTCGAAACCGTAAAAGAGGACGAGGCAGGCTTTGATATTTACATCAAGGACAATGTCCCCTTGAACACCAGCGACGAGCGTGCATACAGCCATTTGGGCTTAGACGAAAAGTCCGCCAAGGACGCCAAAAAGGCAGACCCGGATATCGAAAGCAAATTGCGCGACTTTATGTGCGAAAACTTCTTCGACATTCGCACCTTCGGCGCGGTAATGACAACCTTTACCAAAGCAGCACTCAACTGCGGGCAGGTGCGCGGTCCTGTGCAGCTGGGCTTCGCGAAATCCGTTGAGCCCATTGCGCCGCAGGAAATCACAATCACCCGCAACGCCATCACCACAAAGGAAGACTTCAGCAAAAAGAACACCGAGATGGGGCACAAATTCATCGTCCCCTACGCCTTGTATCGTGCGGAGGGCTACGTCTCTGCAAATCTTGCCCGCAAGAGCACCGGCTTCTCCGACAGTGACCTGGGCTTGCTGTGGGAAGCAATTCTGAATATGTTTGAGCACGACCACTCCGCCGCCAGAGGCAAGATGGCTGTGCGCAAGCTGATCATATTCCGGCACGATTCCGAATTGGGCAACACCCCTGCGCACAAGCTGTTTGAAGCTGTTTCCGTCAAGCGCAGGGATGCCGTCACTCTTGCCCGTTCGTATGGCGACTATGAAGTCACGATCGCAGATACCTTCCCGGAAGGCGTAAGCTGCACAGTGAGGGAATGATGGAATCGGGCGATTTTCTCATGCTCTCAGGGCTTCAGCATTTCGTCTTCTGCCGCAGGCAGTGGGCGCTGATTCATATCGAGCAGCAGTGGGCGGAGAATCTACGCACGGTCAGCGGCAATCTCATGCACGAAAAGGCGCACGACAAGGGCTTTCACGAAAGCCGCGGCGACGTCATCATTTCCAGAGGCATGAACGTCTTCTCCGCCTCACTGGGGATTTCCGGCGAGTGCGATGTGGTGGAATTTCATCGTTCGCAAGACGGGATTTCTCTCAAAGACAGAGACGGTCTCTGGCAGCCCTACCCCGTGGAGTATAAGCGCGGCGCGCCCAAAAAGCATCAGGCAGACGAGATGCAGCTCTGCGCGCAGGCGATGTGCTTAGAAGAAATGCTCTGCTGCGAAATTCCCTGCGGGGCGTTGTATTACGGCGAGCTTCGTCGGCGGCAGCAGGTAGAGTTTACGGAGGATTTACGGCAGTCGGTGCGCGACAGTTTGTCCGAGATGCACGCCTATTACAGCCGCGGCCACACCCCGAAGGTAAAACCAACAGCCTCATGCAATGCTTGCTCTCTCAATGACTTATGCCTGCCGAAGCTGATGAAAAGCACCTCCGTCAGCGCCTATCTCAAACAGTTTATGGAGGACGCGCCATGAGACATTTGCTCAACACCCTGTTCGTCACAAGCGAAGACGCCTATTTGAGCCTAGACGGGGAAAACGTCGTCGTCAATCGCGAGCAAAAGGAGTTTGCGCGCTTCCCCTTGCATACCCTCGCGGGCATTATCAGCTTCAGCTATTCCGGCGCATCTCCCGCTTTGATGGGCGCTTGTGCAAAACGGGAGGTCGCCCTCACCTTCTGTACGCCGCGGGGGCGATTCTTGGCAAGAGCCTGCGGCGAAAGCAACGGGAATGTTCTGTTACGAAGAACGCAATACCGCATCGCCGACGACCCCGCCCGCAGCTGCGAAATTGCCCGCAATTTTCTGTTCGGCAAGCTCTATAACGCCCGCCGAAGCATCGAACGCAGCCGCCGCGATCACGCCCTGCGTCTGGATACGGAAAAGCTCTGTGCAGCTTCCGACAGCATCCGGGATCTTCTGCCCGCAGTCTTAGCCGAAACCTCGCCGGAATCCCTGCGCGGGCTGGAAGGCGTTGGCGCAGCAGCCTATTTCGGCGTTTTCGACGACCTGATTCTGAACCGCAAGGAAGATTTCTATTTCCATGGCAGGAACCGGCGCCCGCCGCTGGACAATGTGAACGCCATGCTCTCCTTCGCCTACAGCTTGCTTGCAAACGACTGCGCTTCCGCGCTCGAATCGGTGGGGCTGGATTCGTATGTCGGCTTTCTGCATCGCGATCGCCCGGGGCGAAGCTCCTTGGCGCTCGACCTTATGGAAGAATTGCGCGTTTGCATGGCGGATCGCTTTGTCCTGACGCTGATAAACAATCGAGTCATCTCCGGTGCGGACTTTGAAAAGCGGGAAAGCGGCGCGGTTCTCATGAAGGACGATGCCCGCAAATCCTTCCTTCGGAGCTGGCAAGAGCGAAAAAAGGAGAGCATTACCCATCCGTATTTGGGCGAAAAAATGCCGTGGGGGCTAGTACCGTATATGCAGGCTCTCCTTTTGGCGCGGCATCTGCGCGGCGACTTGGAAGCCTACCCGCCGTTTTTGTGGAAGTGAGGAAGCATGCTGGTTTTGGTGACCTATGACGTGAACACGCAAAGCCCCGCAGGGAGAAAACGCCTGCGGCAGATTGCAAAACAGTGCGTCAACTACGGGCAGCGCGTGCAGAATTCTGTTTTTGAATGCCTGCTCGACGCCGCGCAGTGCCGCATGCTGCAGGCAAAGCTCTGCGCGCTCATGGATGAAAAATGCGATAGCCTGCGCTTCTATTATTTGGGCAACCGCTACGAAACCAAAGTTGAGCATTTCGGCGTTGCTTCTTCCTACGAACCCGAAGGCACGCTTATTGTTTAGCGCTGTTCGCGTTGCTGTGTAGCAAGTCTTTTGCGGATTTTCGCTGTCGCGTGAGGGACGCAACTCCATATGCCAACTTGCGGGGTGGTTGATGCCGATTTCAATCCGCGCGTACTTCGCCTCTTGCAGTGAAACAGCGGCATATACCGCCTCGTTAAACAAATAACCATGCAAAACTCGCACGATGCGATCGGTGTACACACACTGACTGCCGTGCGAAGCATAAGCGCACAGCGTTTCCCCGGGAGGTTCGCACCGGGAAATTGCATAATACGCTGCCAATTCCCCCGGGCACTGCGGTGAATTTCATCGTTGTGCGCCGAAAAATACGCACACCTTGTGCAAAACACACAATCTAATAGGGAGAATTTTGTGTAGTTTTGCTGTCGCGCCCCGCACGGGGCGCGTGGATTGAAATAATAAGTCGATTTCGAGCTTATTTCGTACGAGGCGTCGCGCCCCGCACGGGGCGCGTGGATTGAAATGATGACGGGAAGAATGGAGCGCGTTTCTTCGCGGTAGCGCCCCGCACGGGGCGCGTGGATTGAAATTGGGACAATCTGCGCATCAATCTTCGCAGCGGTCGTCGCGCCCCGCACGGGGCGCGTGGATTGAAATATGGACTACTGCTTCTACGAGCTTAACCAGCATATGTCGCGCCCCGCACGGGGCGCGTGGATTGAAATGGGAATGGAGACCCCAATC
>JAISIK010000003.1 GCA_031262065.1 Oscillospiraceae bacterium
TTTGCGGCGGTGATTTTCGTAAAGGTATCGGAAGAGCCGCCCGTCCCCGCAATTGTGTAGGTGTACACTGCGTAGAAGGTCAGCGCGGTATCATCGACAAGGTAAGACGCGCCTGCGTCATATTTCAGGAAAGAAGAGACAGAGGTCGTGTCGACTACGGGGCTTGTCGCCCAGCCGAAGAACGAGTAGTTCTGCGAAGTGTCGGACGGCTTGCCGCTGACCGTTGGCAGGGTGATGGCAGAGCCGACATAGGACGCAGTCGGACCTGAAACGCTTACGCCGTCGGGTACGATATAGCGGATGCTTGCAGCCGCGCTTTGCGCAAAGTGGATAGTGACGGTGCAGTCAGCCGTGATATTCGACACCGTGAAGGTGTTGCCGTCACGGGCGACGGTTGCTGCGCCTTCGGGAGAGACCTGATAGCTCGCGGCGTACCAGCCTTCTGCAGGCGTTGCGGTGATGACTCTTCCGCTGATGGAAACCGTGCCGTTATTGATATTGGAGGAGGCTGCGGTAACGGTGTAGGCAGAGCCGCCTTCGTTTGTCGGCGTGGGCATATCTGTGGGGATTTCTTTGCCCAGCATAATCCAAGCAAGCTCAGGATAGTCAACGAAGGGGTTGCGGCAGCCCTGAATATCTTCCACAACGTCGTTGCGCGTCATTTCAAATTCGTCCACAGGGTCGAGGGCGCACCATTCCAGAAGAACGTCTACACTTTCAAACACGGTGGTGATACTGCTCAGGGAGCTGTAGGTTGCATAATCGTAAAGAATTACGCGGGCGCAGTCGCCCTTTGCGAAATCCAGCGGCTCGAAATAAGAGCCGCCGTATGTACCGCCGACCACGCTACCGTTCGTGGGCGAAGCAGTGGCGTCCTTGCCACCTGTGACATAGCCGTACTTTGAGTTGCCGCGCTTGGAGTTGACGTATGCGTCGGTTGGGCGCATCGAATGCAGGTCGCCTTCCGCAGCGTTGCCGCCTAAGGAGTCCGGCCACATATGCTCGCGGTTGTAGCTGTCGGCGCCGTCCCATGCGCTGTTCGTCGGAATGTTGCAGTAGAAGAGATTGAGCTTTGAAGAGCTACCTAGGTGTGCGTCGGTTTGCGCAAAATAGGTTTTCAAACCGTTGTATCCGACGGTATCACGGTCGGAGGTAACCAACGAGGAAATCCTGCTTTTCAGCGTGGAGCCGGATAGGGTGGATAAAGTGTCGTATGTGTAACTGCCTGTGTAATAGGCTTTTGCCTGCGAGGATAGGGAGGTACAGAGTTCGCCGCGGACGCCCGTGTTGTACGTGCCGGCAGCGGAGACCGCCGTGATGCCTGCCAGCAGGCTTGTGATGATGGACAGTACCATCAAAATCGATAACAGACGTTTTGTAACATGTTTCATTTGTGCAGTTCTCCTCAAATCGTATTCGACCTATCATACCACAAATCGAAAGAGAAATAAATGCAGATTTCCTTTCAGAAACTGAATTTACGCACAAATTTCGACATCCTTTTTTGTGCATTTTGACAATTATTCGTCACAAAATCCACAAATTGCTGGGTCTACTACATTTAGGAAAACGGAGGATGCTTGTTAATTTGACAGAAAATTCACTGCTCTTACAAGCAGTGAATTCCCAAACAAATCGTTTTTCAAAGGCGAAATACACAAACTGCAGCCTGCCGAAAAGCCCGAAGGCTTCTTGGCAGGCTGCAAATGTGCATGACTATTCGAGGTTCAGCCGTTTGCTCAGAATATATTTGGTAACGAAGAAATACACGCAGCACAGCGCTGCGCTGAGCAGCAAAGAGATGGACAGGGCAACAAAGGTAGCGGTTTGGATGTGCATCCCTTCGAAAATAGAGATAACTGCTTCTTGGAGTGTGCGACTTGTGCCGAAGATAATGGCGAAGGTAGTGGAAGCAACGCTTAATACAACGTTAATAAGGTAGTAGAACAGCGCGGAGAAGAGGATACGCCCCTTATTGAACAGTTGCCCGATGGAGCAGGCGAGGTAAATCTGGAAAATCGAGGTCGATACGCCTGCCAGCATCAGCAGCGCAAGCATGATATAGCTGCCTGCGTGGAATTCGCGGTTCATGAATGCGGTGAAAAAATGCAAATCTGCCGTAAACCCAGGGATTCCGCTGCATAGAATGAATATGGAAACTACGCTCAGCAGCGCGGTAACGACAATGGTAATGAGCGAGGTGAGGTACTTGGAAATAATCAGCTGCCACGGCTTTACGGGCAGGGTGAACATCAGGTAGCCCTCGTTACGCAGAAGACCGGAGTAGAAGCGGGTGATCGCCAGCACAATCGAGAAAAGAAACGCAGCGAATACCGCCAGAACAAAAACTATAATGGTCGCAGTGGAGAAGATGGTATCCAGCCGCCCTTGCAGATCCGCTGTGAGCGAAAAACGCCCGAGCAGGGAGAAAATGATCAGCGCAGGCCAAATAAGGAGAAATACCTTCATGTTTGCGCGCATGTCATACTTCAGCAGTTTTTTCAACATGGCCAGTCACCTCCAACGGGAATAGTGCGGAAAATCTCGCGGAAAACAGCATCCACCGAGCGGCCTTCCGCCTCACGGATGGCGTCTACCGATTCGTGGCGAAGCACGCGCCCGTTGCCGAGGAAAATGACCTCGTCGAGCACCGGCTCAATGTCCGTAATCAGGTGCGTAGAGAGGATTACGCTGCTGTCTTTTGAGTAGTTCGTGAGGATGGTTTGCAGGATGAAATCCCGCGCAGCCGGATCGACGCCGGCAATCGGCTCGTCGAGCAGATAGAGCTTTGCTTGCCTGCTCATGACTAAGATGAGCTGCAATTTTTCCTTTGTGCCCTTGGACATGCTCTTCACGCGGGTTTTCAGCCCGATGCCCAGCGCGTTGCACATTGCCTTTGCGCGATCGATATGGAAATCTGCGTAGAAGTCTGCAAACAGCTGCAGCATATCGCTCGTGCGCATCCAGTTGGCGTAGTACATCCGCTCGGGCAAATAGCTCACGAGCGCCTTAGATTCGTGACCGATGGGCAGCCCGTTTACCGTAGCGCTGCCCTCTGTCGGGCGCAGAAGCCCGGTGAGGATTTTAATGAGTGTGGTTTTGCCCGAGCCGTTCGGACCGAGCAAACCGATGATGCGCCCCGGCGCAATGTGCAGGTCGATGTGGTCGAGCGCGGTGAGCGAACCGTAGCGTTTGCTCAGCGCGGTGCATGTAACAAGTTCGTTCATGCGAATTCTTCCCCCTTTTCTTTGGATGTCAGCATGCTTGCGACATCTTCTTTCTTGTAGCCCAAGCGCATCATGCGCTCGAAAAACAGCCCCAATTCTGTTTGTGCGAGTTTTGCGCGTGTTCGGCAGATTTGCGCATCGTCTTGTGTGACGAAGCGACCTGTGTTGCGCGTTGCTGTGACCAGTTCACTTTCTTCGAGCGACGCCAGCGCGCGCTGCATTGTGTTCGGATTCACGCCCGCTTCCGAAGCGAGGTCACGCACCGAGGGAATCCGCCCCCCGGCGGGGTATTCGCCCGATACAATTTTCAGCATCAGCAGCTCTGCCAGCTGCTGCCAAATTTGGCGGTCCGTCCGCAGTTCCCAACCCAAATAGCTCACCTCCATAGTTCGTTTTCAAGCTGCGAATGAAGCCATATGCAGCTTGCTGTATTAGTACAATAATATACTAATACAATGGTACACATTTGTCAAGCATTTTTTGAAAATTTTTGCGATTTTTCGATTTGCAGATTGCCTTGCGGGCAGAAAACAAGGCTCTTGCATTTTTGCTTCCCGAATGCTATTATTTAGATGTATAATGCAGGAATTGTGGCGCAGATGCGCCGCGCTATAGATGTTTGTTCGAGATGGCGGCTTTGTGTGCAAAGGGAGGATTTGTTTATGAAGAAGATTACAGGCTCTGTTGTGGCATTGGTCACGCCGTTTAACAAGGACGGCTCGGTGGATACCGGGCGGATTCGCACGCTGGTAGATTGGCATATTGAGAACAAAACCGATGCAATTTTAGCCTTGGGAACAACCGGGGAAACCGCCTCAACTTCGCTCGAGGAGGATATTGCCACGCTGCAGTGCGTGCTAGACGCGGTCAACGGTCGTGTGCCGGTTATCGCCGGAAGTGGCTCGAACTCCAGCCAGATGCAGAAGCAAAAGAGCGTGATTTACGCCGAGATGGGCGCGGCTGCGCTTTTGTGCATCAGCCCCTACTATGTCAAAACCAACGAAGAGGGGATGTACCGCCACTTTATGCTCTCGGCGGAGGCGTCTTCCGCGCCCATCATTTTATATAATGTGCCGGGGCGCACCGGCTGTTCGATTTCTCCAAACGTGGTGCGCCGCCTGAGCGAGCACCCGAACGTGATGGGCATCAAGGAAGCCAGCGGCGATATGAGCTACGCGATGAAGATTGCCCGCTATCTGCGCGACGACTTTGTGATGTACAGCGGAAATGATGATATTACCGTGCCCCTGATGGCAGTCGGCGCGGTGGGAACGATTTCCGTCTGGGCGAATATTATGCCCCGCGCGGTGCACGATATGACGCAGGCTTTCTTGGACGGCAGGCGGCAAGAGGCGCTGGATTTGCAGCTGCGCTATTTGGATCTGATGAACGCGCTCTTTATGGAGGTCAACCCGATTCCTGTGAAGGAAGCGATGAACCTCATGGGGCTGCAAGCGGGCGAATTCCGCATGCCTCTTTATAAAATGCCCGACGAGAAGCGCGCGCTTTTGGCGCAAATCATGCGTGAGGCGGGACTCCGGGTGCAGGAGGCGCAGGAATGAAATTGTTTCTCAGCGGCTATGGACAGATGGGCAGGATGATTGAAGCGCTTGCGCTTGCGCGCGGTCACGAGATTATCGGCAGGG
>JAISIK010000027.1 GCA_031262065.1 Oscillospiraceae bacterium
AGTATTCACTGCGGCATTTTTCTCGACTTGACGAAAATTTGCTCTTCTAAAACTGCTTCGCACCTGTCGGCTGGCAATTTTCGAGGGATTTTTGCTGCGGACGACGACGCCTTGCTGACGCAAGGCGAGGAGGACAAGGGAAAAAGCACCGAAAAGGGACGCCGACAGGCGGTGCAGGTTCAACTCTCGTATGCCTACGCTTTGCGCGAAATTCGCCTGCGTATCAAATCCTTTTCTTGGGAAATACTGTTGGTATCTTCTAAAAGGATGACTAAGAAATGCAAGGAAAAGTAGAAATCTGCGGCGTGAATACCGCACAGCTGAAAACCTTGAAAAATGACGAGATGGTTCGCCTCCTGCGGCTGTGCCAAGAGGGCGATGAGGACGCCCGTCGAAAGCTGATAGAAGGCAATTTGCGGCTTGTGCTTTCCGTGATTCAGAAGTTTCTCGGCAGGGGAGAGAACCCGGACGATCTGTTTCAGGTCGGCTGCGTGGGGCTTTTGAAGGCAATTAAAAATTTCGATACTTCGCTCGATGTGCGATTTTCCACCTACGGCGTGCCGATGATTGCGGGGGAAATTCGCCGCTATCTTCGCGATAACAGCTCGATTCGTGTCAGTCGGTCGGTGCGCGATATTGCCTATCGCGTTTTGCAGTGCAAGGAGGCGATGATTGCAGAAACCTCCCGCGAGCCGTCGCTCGAGGAGATTGCCAAGCGGCTGGAGATTTCGCATGCGGTGGTCGTTAACGCGATGGACGCCATTTCCACGCCGGTTTCTCTGCATGAGCCGGTGTTTTCCGACGGGGGAGACCCCCTGACGGTGATGGATCAGGTGCGCGACACGAAAAATACGGATGAGCAGTGGATGGAGCGCATTGCCCTGCGCGAGGCGGTTTCCACGCTCAGCGAGCGGGAAAAGCGCATTCTTGCTCTACGCTTTTTCGACGGGAAAACCCAGATGGAGGTGGCGACGGAGGTCGGCATTTCGCAGGCGCAGGTTTCCCGCTTAGAAAAAAACGCCATTTCCAGCATAAGAAAATCCATCTGCGTGTCATAAGGACGAAGGTCTGCGCATATACTCCCATACTAACTATGAGTAGGCGGTGAGAGTATGGGCAATGTAAGCAGGCGATTTTCTACCCTGCAATGCAAGGAGGTTATCAATATCTGCGACGGGAATCGGCTCGGCTATGTGCGAGACCTTGAAGTGGATACGGTCAACGGCAAAATCGTCGCAATCATCGTTCCGGCAGCGGGCAAGCTCTTCGGGTTGTTCGGCAGAAACGAGGATTACGTCATTCCTTGGGATCATATCGAGCAAATCGGCGACGATGTGATTCTGGTAAACACCCATTTGGACAAAGTGACCCGTCCGCGCCCCAAAAAGGACTTTTTCTAAGCAAAAAAATCCAAAATAATGCTTGATAATTGATTCGCGCTACAGTATAATGATACGGCGCGTGAAAAGCGCGACATTATCAAACCCCACACATTCGGAGATTTTCCGTTCGAGTGCCGCAACGCGGTGGGCGGAAAAGTTGACCCGGGTGGCGGTAAAACAAAAAGGAGAAACACACAATGGCAGTCGTATCTATGAAACAGCTGTTAGAGGCAGGCGTTCACTTCGGTCACCAGACCAGACGCTGGAACCCCAAAATGGCAACCTACATCTACACGGAGCGCAATGGTATCTATATCATTGACCTGCAGAAAACCGTGAAGAAGATTGAGGAAGCCTACAATTTCGTCCGCGATCTGGCAGCAAACGGCGAGAACATCCTCTTCGTCGGCACGAAGAAGCAGGCGCAGGACGCCATCAAGGAAGAATCCCTGAAGGTTGACCAGTACTTCGTCAACGCCCGTTGGCTCGGCGGCATGCTCACCAACTTCAAGACCATGCGCACCCGTATCGACCGTCTTGCCCAGCTGCGCAAGATGGAAGCGGACGGCACCTTCGCCATGCTCCCGAAGAAGGAAGTCATCAAGCTCACAGGCGAAATCGAAAAGCTTGAAAAGTATCTCGGCGGCGTGAAGACCATGAAGAAAATCCCCGGCGCGCTGTTCATCGTTGACCCGCGCAAGGAGCGCAACGCAATCGCAGAAGCGCGCAAGCTGCATATTCCCATCGTGGCTATCGTCGATACCAACTGCGACCCGGACGAAATCGACTACGTCATCCCCGGTAACGATGACGCCATCCGTGCCATCCGCCTGATTGTTGCCACCATGGCAAACGCCGTGCAGGAAGGCCGTCAGGGCGAAGCGATGAACGAAGAGCCTGCAGAGGCTGTCGAAGCCGTCGAGGCTGAATAATTTATAAACGTAAAATGCCCGCGTTCCCGCGGGCATTTTAGAAATACAGGAGGAAACTACAATGGCATTTACTGCTGCAGATGTAAAAACATTACGTGAAATGACAACAGTCGGCATGATGGACTGCAAGAAGGCGCTCACCGCTGCCGACGGAGATATGGACAAGGCCGTAGAATGGCTGCGCGAGAAGGGTCTTGCCGCTGCTGCGAAGAAGTCCGGCAGAATCGCTGCCGAAGGTATGGTTGCGGCGATTGTCGAAAACGGCGTGGGCGCAATCGTCGAGGTCAACTCCGAGACCGATTTCGCAGCAAAGTCCGATAAGTTCACAGAGTTTGTGGACGCAGTCGCCAAGATTGTTATCCGCGAAAACCCGGCTGATCTCGATGCGCTGATGGCTTGCCAGTATGAAGACGGCAAGTCCGTTGCGGAGATTATCCCGGAGAAGGTTCTCGTAATCGGCGAGAACATCAAGGTTCGCCGCTTCGCGCGCTATGCAGACGGCGTCACCGTCCCCTATGTGCACATGCTCGGCAGAATCGGCGTTTTGGTGAACATGAGCGTCGAGGGCATCGCCCCCGAGGCAGTTGCGGAGCTTGGCAAGGATCTGTGCATGCAGGCTGCCGCCATGAACCCCGGTTTCTGCGACAAGGCAGACGTTGACCAGAGCACGCTCGATAAGGAAAAGGAAATCCAGCTGGCAATGGCAATGAACGAGAATGCCACCGCAGCAAAGCCGAAGCCCCAAAACATCATCGAGAAGATGGTTATGGGTCGTATCGGCAAGTACTACGAAGAAAACTGCCTGATGCAGATGGAATTTGTTAAGGAAAAGGGCGTCAGCGTAGAGCAGCATGTTGCCAGCGTCGCAAAGGCGCTTGGCGGCAGCATCAAAGTGAATTCCTTCGTCCGTTTTGAAAAGGGCGAGGGCATCACCAAGAAGGTTGACGATTTCGCGGCGGAAGTCGCAGCGGCAGCCGGTCTGGCGTAAGAAAATACGGTTAAAGTAAGCGGCGAGGTCAACTGACCTCGCCGCTCGGTTTTTGCGCAAAATCCGTATCGGGCGCACCGCCTCCCCCGCAAACTGCGCCGCGCTTCCGCTGCGCAAAAGCAGTCATATTTTGTTGCGTTTACGAATATTTGCTGACTTTTTAAGAGTTCTATGCTATACTGAGGGAAATAGAGCCGTAGCGCGACTTACCGCAGGAGGTGCAGCATGACGTACTTTATCAGCTATCGATCGGTATCGGAAAACGATACCAAATGGGCGGCGTGGGTGGAATCTGTGCTGCGAGAGGCATTTGGCGCTAAGACCATTATGCAGATGTATGATTTTAAGGTTGGCGACAACTTCAAGGCGAAAATGGATGATGCGCTCAAGGCGGTTGCTGCAGACGAAGACGGCGGCGCAGTTGTGTGCATTCTCTCAAAAGAGTATTCGCAATCAGCGAACTGCCAAGCTGAGTGGACAAACGCCAAACAGCTCATTCTTATCAAAGTGGATGATTATAAGAGAGAGGGTCTTTTGAAACATGGTGTGCATATTGATCTGCACAAGTTGGGCGAAGAGGCTGCCGCGAAAAAACTCGTCGAGCAAATCCGGGGCGTAGAGCGCCCGGAAGGGCGCGCGCCCTTTCCGGGGAAAGACGCATCGGCGGCGGAGGAGCAAGCGCAAAAGAGCTACAGTCTGCCTGCGCGCAACCCGGACTTCAGCGGCAGGCAGAAGCAGCTTAGAGAGCTATCGGCGCAATTGCAAAAGACCGCTTGTGTCTTGCTGGAAGGACCGGGCGGTTATGGGAAGACAGCGGTGGCGGTGGAGTATGCCTACCTGCATAGGAGCGACTACGCGCTGATTGGCTATTTCAATGCGGCGTCCGAGGCGCAGCTGCAAGACGATTATCGCGGGTTTGCAAGGGAATATTTGGGCGTACAGGACGTGACGCTGGCGTTTGACGAGGTGAAGCGCGCGGTTGATGCGTATCTCCGCAATCAAGCGTCCTGCCTGCTGATTTACGACAACGCCGAGGGTTACGCACTGTCCGCGTTTTTGCCCACCGGGCTGCAAAGCGGCGCGCACGTGCTGATTTGTTCGCGTTTGCCGATTGCCGGTATTCGCGTGGGAATGGAGCAAGAACCGTTCTCCATACCCGATGCTAAGAAGTTCGTGAAACACTGTCTCCCGAAGGCAAGTGCGGAAGATGTAGCAGAACTTGCGCAGACGCTCGGCTACCTGCCGCTTGCCTTGGAGTGCGCGGTGGCGTACATAAAGCAGAATGCTTACACAATTTGCGGCTATATACGCGATTTTAAGCAGTACAAGCTGGATGTATTGGACGAAAACCCGCACGACCCCGGTAAGACGATTCGTACGGTTTGGCGCTCGACCTTCGCCAAACTGGAGCAGGAAGCCGAGAAGGACGAAGCGGCAGCGCTTGCTACGGTACTGCTGCGGTTGTGCGCCTACTGCGCGCCGGAGCGCATACCCTTGGAGCTGTTCATAGACGGCGACACGCTCGCGCAAAATAAGATTGCGGGCTATATAACGCGGTATAAACTGGGGTCTCTAAGCAGAGATAGCAAGGGCAGCGCTTTTCTGTCAATGCACCGTCTTATGCAGGAGGCTGCGATGGACAGCCTCAAGCTGGATACACAGTGGCTCGACTACTGCCTCGACGCGGTAAAACCTGCGTTGCGCTTTGACTTCGGCACGCGCGAGGATTTTGACGCCTTCAACCGCAACGCGCCGCATGCGGCGCAGATTGCGCAGCACGCCGAAACCCTGCTGACGCAGGACGCGCAGAAAGAGAAGGTTGGCTGGACATATCACGCGCTGGGCTACGGGTATCATAAGGTGGGTGATTACGATCGGGCGCTGGCGTGGTATAAAAAGGCGATGGCTATCTGTGAAATAGTGCTTGGAACGGAGCATCCCCATACGGCTACGACCTACAACAACATCGCGGGTATCTACGACAGCAAAGGCGACTACGCCGAGGCATTAGGGTGGTATAAGAAGGCGCTGACGGTCTTTGAAAAAGTGCTTGGTACGGAGCATCCCGATACGGCGACGACCTACAACAACCTCGCGATGCTCTACTACAGCAAAGGCGACTACGACTGGGCATTAGAATGGTATAAGAAAGCGCTGGCTATCTACGAAAAAGTGCTTGGAACGGAGCATCCCGATACAGCAACGAGCTACAACAACATCGCTTTGGTCTACGATGGCACCATCTATGCCATCAAAGACGGCACTGCCACAATCACTGCCACCACTGCTGACATCCGCGCATTGAGCAAAACCGTCGAAGTGACGGTGTTCTCTTCCACCATAATCGACCTCGGCGATTCCGCCCTTGCCAACATGAACTCCGCGTATGGCATCGATCCGGACAGCGGCGGCACCTACGAGGGTCCCGGCGGCATGTGGGATTTCACCTGGGATGCCGACACCGACTCCGGCACCTATTCCATCAAGGACAACACC
>JAISIK010000040.1 GCA_031262065.1 Oscillospiraceae bacterium
ATCCATAGGATACAGCCAGTTCGTCTTCTTGTCAAGGGTTTTTCAAAAAAAACTTGATGATTATAGACTTTTTGGCTACAATCTTGACTAGACGCATGGTCTATTTTATAATGAAAAAAAAGGAGAGCGAAAAAATGCTTGCAAAACAATTAGAGAGGCTCAGAAAACAAAAGAATAAAACGAAAAAAGAAATTGCAGAATACTTGAAACTTCACGAAACTACCTATGGAAAGTATGAGTTAGGGAATAGAGAACCCGACTCTAAAACGCTATGTATGCTCGCAGATTATTTTGAAGTGACCGTCGATAAACTGCTTGGACATTCTCCGTTTAACGACAGCCAGCTTGAAAACATCAGAAAGAATCTTTCGATTTTACGCTCTGAGATTGATGAAGTCGCCGCTCGTGAGTTGGGGCTGGATGATACGATTAGTTTGATAGAAGAGATTGCCTACGGAGATTATTCTCCGAGTTACGATGACCTTATCGAAATTGCGAATGAATGTGGCGGGACTGTAGAGGAATTGCTTGAGCCTTATAAAACAGAAAAGCCCGCCCCCGAAAATGGGAGCGGGCTGGATGATGGACTTATATCGGCTATTCGCGCTGTGCCTGAAAACAAGCGTGCTGAGGCGGCGAACTATCTTCGCTATCTTGCAGAGCAGTCAGAAACTTAATCGCCTCACGTTTTTTGCCGTCTGGTAACGATAGAGCAAGAGCCTCGATGTCATCAAGGCATAGGTATTCATTAGACATGTTGATTCTTCCTTTCTATGTATTACTGTCGGCAGTGAAATCATTGTATCATATATAGTTGCAATATTTGGAAAAAGTTATTGTTTTACTTTTCGCAGACAAATACAAGTGATAAACTGTAGGTGTGAATCTGCGTGAATATGAAAAGGAGATATAAATCCATGAAAAAGCGTTTTTTACTTTTAGTAGTTGTCCTGTTGGTATTCCTATCAAGCTGTACAGGTGAAAAGCCTGAAGACATGAGTGAAGAAATGTATAATATTGGCTTAGCTGCGCTCGAAACTGTTGACGAATACTTTGATGGAATAATAACTCTTGAGGAAGCACGTTATCGTTTAGAAGGTTCTGAAGATGCTGCTGATAGACTATACGATAAAGCAAGAAAACAATCCGGCGGGGCGATATATGGAACCGAGGTAGAAGACGACTTCTTTGTTTCTAGTTGCATAACAAGTATTGATTTTCATCTTATGATGAAGTCTTATGGAACTGGTACAAATGAAGATATTCTTGAATATAGAAACGACCTTGCCGATGCTCTAAACGAAAGCAAACGATAGGGAAAATTTATGGCGCGCAAAAGCAAAGAGAAACAGAATATTGCGCTCGTGCCGGCTGTAATCTACGCCCGGTACTCTTCCCACGCCCAGAAGGACGTGAGTATTGAGCAGCAGGTAAAGGAGTGCATGGACTACGCCGACGATAACGGGTATAAAATCGTCGCGGTATATTCTGACAGGCATTTGACGGGAAAGAACGATAGACGCCCGGAATTTCAGAAGATGATGCGCCACGCCGAGAAGAGAGAGTTCGGCGCGATAATATGCTATAAATCAAACCGTTTGGCAAGAAACATGCTTCACGCGCTTGCCTTCGAGGATAAGCTGTCTGGTTTTGGCATTCGAGTAGTCTATGCAAAAGAGGAGTTCGGAGATAACGCAGCAGGTCGATTCGCACTGCGAACAATGATGAACGTTAACCAGTTCTATTCTGAGAACATGGCAGAGGACATCAAGCGCGGATTGCATGACAATGCGGAGAATTGCCTTATAACGAATGGGAACCTTCCTTTTGGATTCAAGAAGGGAGAGGATATGCGTTATGCGCTTGACCCGCCAAAAGATGCCATTGTGCGCGAAATATTCACCAGAGTTGCCGATGGAGAGCCATTTGTATCGATTTCTAACGACTTAAACGCAAGAGGGATAAAAACAGGCGTTGGTAAACGATGGGGCAAGACGAGCCTTCGCCCAATCCTGTACAATGAGCGATATAAAGGGATTTATATCTACACCGACATACGAGTTGAGGGCGGCGTTCCGCAGATTGTAACAAAGGAGTTGTGGGATAGGGTGCATGATTACCTAAAAAAAACGCGCAATCCGCAAGGACGCCACCGCGAAAACGGCGATTATCTGTTAACAGGCAGATTGTTTTGCGGGAATTGCAAAGCACCAATGACCGGGGTCTCGGGCACGAGCAGGACAGGCGAACTACATAGCTACTATGCCTGCCAAAAAAGGCAAACAGAAAAAGTATGCCCGAAGAAATCTGTGCGCCGTGACGATATTGAGTACGAAATTGCGCAAGCAATTAAGGACTATGTGCTGCTTCCGGCTACTATAGAGTGGATTGCAGATTGTGCATTAAGGCTTGCAAAAGATTATAAGTCACGGTCTGATATTGCCATTGTGGAGAGGCAACTTGCCGATGTGCGCATGTCAATCAAAAACATGCTTAAAGCCATAGAGCAAGGGATACTCACACCAAAAACGAAGGAGCGACTGACGGAACTCGAAGACGAGGAAGCGCAGTGCGAAAAGCGCCTTCGGCGCGAAGATGCAAGAACTCTGAACGTGTCAAGAGATATGATTATCGGCATGCTGGAAGAATTTAGGGACACAGATATTAAAACCAAAGTTGGGCAAAAGAAACTGTTCGATGCATTTTTGGAGCGAGTATACCTATATGATAGCGACAATAAGTTCAAGATTATCCTTAGATTCGCTAAAAACGGAGAAGTTCTGGTTGGAAAACTATCCGAAATAGTAGATTCTGTTTCTACAGAGGCTGTTGGTTCGTTTGTGGTAGAATCTAAGCCACCAAAAATAAAGGGTTCGCTTAGGCGAACCCTTTATTTTTGGGTTGCGCCGCCATAGGCGGCTCCACCCCAAGGGGATTTTAATCGGCGACGGGCGAAATGAATTCGCCCTGCCGAAATTCTCACTACGCTCGAATTTACGCGCCACTCGGCGCGGCTCGCGAAGAGCGGCTGCTTAATTTATTCTTTGTCTAACTTTTTGTGGTCAGTTCATTTCTGCCGCTCTTTGTATTATTCATTATTCATCAGGGCGTAGCCAGACTTCATCATTCATTCTTCATTCTTCATTTTGTATCAATAGTGACTTACTCCACAATGTGCGCAAATTATAATAAAGCATAAACGCCCGGTCTCCCGGGCGCGTACTATATGCGTTCATTGGTATCTTTGAACACAAATTCGATAGACAATGTGCAATTCAGCACCTCTGCAATCTCGCGCAATTCTCTCTCCGAAAAATTATCTCTGCGAATTTTATTGGATAGATTTTGACGAGATTCTCCGCGCCTGTCTGCAATTTCTCCCATCGTCATACCGCGTCGTTTTGCGATAATTTTAATCTTCTCTGCTGCACTCAGTCCCACAATAAATCCCTCCCTTGTGTAGAGATTATACACCAATTTATACCAATTATCAACAAACAAATGAATAATTGCTCAAAATATTCCTGTGAATACTTGACAATCCATTCGAACACTTTATAATGATAATGTGAAAACTACGCACACCCGAAAACGAAAGGAAGTGAGTGTATGTACGAAGACATGACAGACGAACAGTATGACGCATTGCTGGAAACGATAGCCAAACGCATCGAAGCGTCAGCGATTAGTGCCGAGGATGCAGCTAGAATCGTCAGAGAAGCCAAGACCGGTTGCACATAAATAGTTCGAAGTCTTTCCACTTTTTTATTCGGACGAATCATCCGCCGATTTTTTCCTATCGAAGGTCAGTTTTTGATTGTAATTCCCTGCTATTTCAGCGATTGCTTTTGAAAAAACCCCGTGAAGATTTTAAGTCTTCACGGGGTTTTCTTAACCGATGTTCAATTGCGACTTGAGTGCCTCTTGCAAAACCTGCGAAAAGTTAACGTCATGTTCCAATGCGGCGGCGTTCAGCCATGCCGGAAGCGTTACCGTGCGATTCACGGAGCGATTAATTCCAGCCTGACGAACGGACGGCATATACACATCCACCAACACGGCGCGTTCATTTTTCTCCATACGCACGTCTGAAAGAGGAGTTGGTGCAGGGATTGCTTCCCCGTCCTCCTCAAGCCCGAAGAGCGCAGAACCCAGCAGTTCACGCGCCGACAAGAGCGCGTCGCTATCATCAACGCCGCTTGTTGCAACACTAAGGTCGGGAAACACAACTGCAATTTCTTCGCCCTCTGTATAAGAAAAAACTGCGGGGTAGAAATACCGTTCTACTTTTTTCATAGTATATACCTCTCTCACGCTCCTATTGTAACAAATACTATTATATTTGTAAATAGGAAAATTTCCTTTATACTACATCCTTCATCTTGCGCCGATGGCGCACTATATAATTCCCGTGAAAAGCGCGGGACTTCATCGGCTAAAATATCAAAGGATACACAACGCAGAGCAAAGTGCTCTCGCAAGAAATTTTCAACAGTTTCTACTTTCCGACTATTGAAATCCGCCGCATATATGATACTATGTTAGTATTGAAAGCCGATTTGCGGCAACCAAATCGGCTTTTAAAAGTATACGGGAATGGGAAAGGCGGAAATGCAAATGCAGTATGTTGTTTTACAGGTTACTCTCAAGGAGAAGTTCTTAGGGACTGCGTCCAAAAATCTGGCGGAACTCGAGAACGTGATCAACGAGCAGGCGGCAAAGGGCTATCGCCTGCACACCATCTCGACCGCCAGTGCGCACAGCAGCGGCTTCGGCGGCGGCGACAGAATTCAGGCAACCATGGTATTCGAGAAACTTTGAACCCACGCAAAGCCGCAAAAAGCGCCTTGCCGATCGGCAAGGCGCTTTTACTATCTACTGCAGGGAATCAATAGCCTCTTCTTTTATTCTTGCGAGCAGCTTCGGACTTCTGCTTCCGCTTAAGACTCGGGCTAACATAGTGCTCTCTTTTTCTAACTTCGGCGATAACGCCATCCTTGGCGCAGCTACGCTTGAAGCGCTTCAGGGCACTTTCCAGAGATTCGTTCTCTTTTACGCGAATTTCAGACATTGATTTCCCTCCCTCCGATGCATCCGGCTAAATCCACGATGCTTTCAGGGCCGATAGAACGGCAACAATGATTATAATCAACCAAAACGGGAAAGTCAAGCTATATTCACACATTTTTCAGTATTTTTGCAGAATTTTGCGTTTTGCACCCTGCCGAAAGGGCAAAAAGGGAGATTGGCGCATACCAATCTCCCTTTTTCTCAGCGGATAATCAGGTTGACGAGCTTATTCTTTACAACAATGGTCTTGCGGACAGAGCCTTCCAGCTTTTCCATAAAGCGGGCGACTTTTTCCTCCGCGATTGCGGCTGCAATGACTGCCTCGTCGGCAGAATCGGCTGCGATATGAATCGTGCCGCGGAGCTTGCCGTTAATCTGCACCGCCATGTCGATTTCCGCGTCCTTGCACTTGCTCTCGTCATACTGCGGCCATGCGGATACGGAGCAGATGCCCTCAAAGCCGTGCATCTGCCAAAGCTCGTCGCAGACATGCGGCGCAAAGGGACTCAGAAGCTGCAGGAGCGTCTTCAGTTCGCCTGCGTTGCAGCCGTTTTCCGAAAGGGTGGAGCACAGCGACATCAAAGTCGCCAGCGCGGTGTTGCCCTTGAGCGAATCAATATCGGCGGTGACCTTGCGGATTGCCTTATGCATGGCAACTTCGTTCGCGGCGCTGTAGTGCATGGACTTGTCGCTGACTGCCTCCGCCAAATTCCAAACCTTATCCAAGAAGCGCTTGCAGCCCTTCACCGCGTTGGTCGCCCATGAGGCAGCCTTTTCAAAGTCGCCGATGAAAATGATATAGGCGCGCATGGTATCTGCGCCGTATTCTGCGATGACGTCGGAGGGATTGACCACATTGCCGCGCGATTTCGACATTTTAATGCCGCCCTCGCCCAAAATCATGCCGTGGCTGGTGCGCTTTGCGTAAGGTTCTTTCGTCGGCGCAACGCCGATATCATAGAGGAATTTGTGCCAGAAGCGGCTGTAGAGCAGATGGAGCGTCGTGTGCTCCATGCCGCCGTTGTACCAGTCCACAGGGCTCCAGTATTCGAGCGCCTCTTTGGAGGCAAGCGCCTCGTCATTTTTCGGATCCATATAGCGCAGGAAGTACCACGACGAGCCTGCCCACTGGGGCATGGTGTCCGTCTCACGCTCGGCTGCGCCGCCGCAAGAGGGGCAGGTTGTGTTGACCCAATCGGAAATGGACGCCAAGGGGGAGCGACCGTCGTCGGTCGGCTCGTAGCTCTCCACCTGCGGGAGAAGCAGGGGCAGTTCCTTTTCGTCCAGCGCGACTGTGCCGCAGGTTGGGCAGTGGACAATCGGAATCGGTTCTCCCCAATAGCGTTGGCGGGAGAAAACCCAGTCGCGCAGCTTGAAGTTGACCTTCGCCTCGCCGACGCCCTTTTGCGTCAGGAAATCGATAATTGCCTTCTTCGCCTCTTCCACGGACAGACCGTTCAGAAAGTCGGAATTGACCATCACGCCCGTGTCGCAGTCGGTAAAGGCAGCTTCTTCTACGTTACCGCCCTGCACGACTTCAATAATCTCGCAGCCGAATTTCTTCGCAAATTCCCAGTCGCGCGCATCGTGCGCGGGAACTGCCATAATCGCGCCCGTGCCATAGCTCGAAAGGACATAGTCGGAAATAAAAATCGGAATTTCCGTGTTATTGACCGGGTTGACGCCGCGCACACCGCGCAGCAAAACGCCTGTTTTTTCCTTGGCAAGTTCCGAGCGCTCAAAGTCAGACTTTGCGGCGGCTGCCGCCTGATACGCCTTGACTTCCTGCGCATTTTCCAGCTTCTCCATCCAGCGGGCGACAAGCGCGTGCTCCGGTGAGAGAACCATGTACGTTGCACCGAACAGGGTGTCGGGACGGGTGGTATAGACAAAAATATCATCGCCCAAGGTCGAACCGAAGCGCACCTGCGCGCCGGTGGAACGACCGATCCAGTTGCGTTGCTGCAACTTTACGCGGTCGATATAATCCACTGCGTCCAAATCGTCGATCAGACGCTGTGCATATTTTGTGATGCGCAGCATCCACTGGCTCTTTTCCTTGCGCACAACCGGGCTGCCGCAGCGCTCGCAGGCGTTATCGACAACCTCTTCATTGGCAAGCACGCACTTGCAGGAGGTGCACCAGTTGACCGGCATCTTTGCCTTATACGCCAGCCCGTTTTTGAACATTTGCAGGAAAATCCACTGCGTCCACTTGAAGTAGGCGGGGTCGGTGGTGTCGATTTCTCTGTCCCAATCGAAGCTGTAGCCCAGCTCCTGCAGCTGCGAACGGAAGACTTTGATGTTGCGCTCGGTTACCTGCGCGGGGTGAATGTGGTTTTGAATTGCGTAGTTCTCAGTCGGCAGTCCGAATGCGTCATAGCCCATGGGAAACAGGACGTTTTCGCCCTGCATCCTGTGCTTTCGGGCAATGACGTCCATCGCCGTGTAGGGGCGGGCGTGCCCAACGTGCAGCCCCGCGCCGGACGGATACGGAAACTCGATAAGCGCATAGAATTTCTTCTTATCCGAGCTTGTGTCCCCCGTTGCGTAGAGCTTCTTTTCTTCCCATAGTTTGTGCCATTTGCTCTCAATGGTCTTAAAATCGTATTTCATGCAGTCCCCTCTTAACTCTCAAAAGTAATCGGAATTTTCTTCGCATCGCTCCAGAGGTGCTCCAAGTCGTAGAATTTCCGCGTTTCATCGGTAAACACATGGACAACCAAACAGCCGAAATCCAGCAGCACCCACGTGCCGCCGCGATGCCCCTCGCGGTGCAGGAGCTTTTCGCCGAGTTCATCTGCGATTAACGCCTCCACGCTGTCGCACAGGGTTTTTACGTGCGTGCTCGATGTACCTGTGCAGATCAGAAAATGGTCTGCAATGCTGGTGACGTCCGTCACCTCCAGCAGGCTGATGCCCAAGCCCTTTTTATCGTCGAGCACTTTCGCTGCCTGCATAGCAAGTTCTTTTGGTGTATACATTGTTTTCTCCTTATTCTTCCGGCGGTCCGCTCTCCGGCGGTGCGGTCGGCGGGTCAGTTTCGGGTGGGTCGGTGACTTCTTCGGTGGGAAGCGTCGTTTCCTCGGTCGGCTGGGTGGGTTCTGTGTTTTCCGTGCCTTCCGTTGGTTCGGTTGCTTGCGTGCTCTGCGTGGGCTGCGTCGGTTCTGTGCTTTCCGTGGTTGGATTCTCCGTGTCTTCCGTGGATTCGGTCTCTTCCGTGGAGGGAGTCGTTTCGCTGCCGGAACCGCCCGTGCTTGCGCTTGGGATATGCAAATCGCTGATGGTCAGCGGTTTTTCATAGGGATTGAAATGCGCATTGACAATTTCCAAAACCTGCTTGGCATAGAGCTGATAATACGAGCCGCCGTTGATTTCCACGCCCTCGCCGGGCAAGGTGACGGAAAACATCTGCGAAAAATCACATTCCATCAGCATCTGCCCCAAATAGACCATATTGCCGATTGTCAAATCTGTATTGACGTACTCGTAGAAAATTTCCGCATATTGCTTGAGCTGCGACAAAGACGCGGTTTCCATGCACTTGAGCGCCAGCGCCTGCAAAAACTCCTGCTGTACCTCCGTACGGCGAATGTCGGCGGTTGCATAGCCCTTGCGGTAGCGAACCAGCTGAATGGCATGTGCGCCGTCGAGCAGCTGCGTCCCCTTCTTGAGGTCAATATACAAATCCTGCGTGGGGTCGGAATAGTACATATCCTGCGGCACGTCGAATTCCACGCCGCCGACAAGATCCACCGTCTTAATAAACGCCTCTAGGTCAACAATCACATAGCCGTCAACGAAAAAACCGAGGGTTTCCTCAATTTTCTCCTCCAGCGCGCGAATGCCGCGCTCGCCCTGCCCATTCATGCCGTAAATGGAGTTGATTTTTGCAATGGCATAGTTTCCCGACACATAGGTGTCGCGTGGGATGCTCATAAGAGAGACCTGCTTTGTGTGCGTATTCAGGTTGGCAATCAAAATGGTGTCTGTGCGCGTGCCGTCGTCGTCCGTACCGACAATCAGGATATTGAAAATGCCATCTTGCGTTGCAACGGGAATTTCCATCTCAATGGTTTCCCCGGTTTGGTCGTCTACCTTAACAACCACGTCGGTTTTTTTATTCGTGTCGGGCGCAACCGCGGCGTTCGCAACGATAATCCAGACGCTCATAATTACGGCGGACAGGAATAGGCAAATGCTGACGCATAAGAGAATAATGCCCTTGGTTCTTCCACTCAAGCCCCGCGCAGGGGCTGCATGTTCTTCCTGCTGATTTCTCGTATCATAGCGGGGCGATTTGCTTCTCCTGCGCCCGTTGCCGAATAGTTTCATTCGTAATTCATCCCTTCTTTAGGAACTCCAGCGCAGCCAAGGAGTTCGGGTCGATTTCGCAATTCCTTGCAGTAAGCTGCGCCACGGACATTTCGATGCCGAGCATCACTGCGGCGTCCAAATCGCTCTTTGCCAAAAGCCGCAGGCGCTCTACTCCCGCAAAGCTGCGGTTCGGCTCGATATAGTCCGCGATATAGAGAATCTTCTCTAGGAGGGTCATATCCGCCTTGCCCGTTGTGTGCCAGAAAATGGCGTCGCGAACGGCGGCAGACTCTCCGAATACTTGCGAGGCAACCGCAGCGCCGCTTTTTGCGTGCAGGAGCTTCGGATTCTCCTCTTCAAATTTATCCAATAGTATAGCATACTGTTTGCACAATTTCAACTGCTCCGCAGCGCCGAGCGCCTTGGTGACGTCGTGCAGGATTCCCGCCCGCATGGCATCATGCTCGTCTGCGCCGTATTGGAGCGCCAGTTCTCGCGCGGTTTCGCTGCAACCGATAACATGCTTGACGCGCTTTGGCATATGCAGGCTCAAACTCACCTGCGAAAGCTCCGCAAAGGGCAGGTTTTTTAAGCTGCGTTTGCTGAAATAGAGCCCCTCGCGGGTGATTGCTTCATACACGGCTTCGGGGAGATAGTCCTTCCCGCAGCCGAATGCAAGCATGGCGCGCACGCTTGTTGAGCTGCATGCAAGAACCGCATTCTCTATAAGAAGCACCTGCGCAGAAAGCGTATTTCGCAGCATCTGCGCACACTTTTCCATTTCCTCGCGCTGAGAAAAATCGCGCTGCGCCACCGCAAGCGCCGCATGTTTGACAATCTCCTGCGGCTGGTACCAGCTTGAAAAGGACAGGAGCATATCCGTGCCCACAAGCAAAAAGAGCGTATCGTTCGGGCGCTGCGCACGGATTTGCGCCACAGTTTCTGCCGTGTAACTCTTCCCTTCGCGGCAAAGCTCCAAATCGCACACCTGCACATAGGGAAGATGCGCAGTTGCCAGCTTTGTCAGCGCGAGTCGAGCGGCTGCATCGGGCGAACACAGGGGAAGCTGCTTATGCGGCGGCATAGCTGCGGGCACAACAAGGACGCAGTCGAGCTGCAGCTTTTCTTGAAACTGCTCGATTGCTTGTATATGCCCACAATGCGGCGGATTAAAACTGCCGCCGAAAATACCGACCCGCGACATAGTTGCAGTCCCCTTTTACTCGTTTCCTTTTCTGCGCGAAATTGCTGCCTGCACCGCCGTCTGGTGGAAGTATTCGTTGCGGCGTTCGCGCTCAAGTTTTGCCTGCTTGCGGCGTTCCTGCGCGCCGCGGCGCACGGGGTTGCCCGCTTTTTTCTTAACAGCCCGCGCTTTTTCCGCTGCCTCGCGGGCAAGTTTCTCCGATTTCTTGAAAATCACAAATTTTGAGCCGAGGCAGGCTACGCCCTGCGCGCCGAGTGCCTCGCATAAAGCATCGCTTGCTTCGCGGGCTGTGAGCAGCGCCGTTTCCAGCACACGTCCTTTGATCAGTTCGCGCACCGCAAGCTGATTTGCGGCGTCGGTAATTACGTTTTCTGTTACGCCGCCCTTGCCGATAATCAAGGTTGTTTCCAAAGTATTCGCCTGTGCGCGCAGTTCTGCGCGCTCTTTACTTGTCAGCATTCCTGTTCTCCTTTTATAAAAACGCCTGTTTCACAAATTCTTGCAGGGCGCGCGCCCTGTGGGAAATGCGGTTCTTTTCTTCCGCAGACATCTGCGCGAAGGTGCAGCCGGCATCCGGATAATAAAAAACCGGGTCATAGCCGAAACCGCTTGTGCCGAAACGCTCGGTCAGAATCCGCCCGGCGCATTCGCCGCGGGCGACGATTTTCTTTCCGTCCGGGGTGAGCATGGTAATCACGCTGACGAATTTTGCGCCGCGCTTATCCTCCGGCACACCGCGCAGGTTCTCCAGCAGATATGCCACGCGATCGGCATCGCTTTTATTGGCATCGCCGCCATATCGCGCAGAATACACCCCCGGCGCACCGCCGAGTGCGTCTACCATCAGCCCGGAATCGTCCGCAATGGTCGGCATCCCGCAGGCGTCCATAATCGCCTTTGCCTTTAAGTACGAGTTTTCCTCAAAGGTTGCGCCGTTTTCTTCCGGCTCTATGAATGCGCCCGCATCGCGCTGCGAAATCACCTGCGCCCCGTAGGTTTCGAGCATGGCGCGCAGTTCCTCGAGCTTGTGGGCGTTGTTGCTTGCCAGTACGAATTTCTTCATAGCTCTCCCAAACAGCGGCGCTGCATCTGCGTAAGTACGGCGTTGCCTTTTCTGCACATGGCAACGAGCTTGCGCTGCTCTTCGACGGAAAAGGGTCTTCCCTCGCCCGTCGCCTGCAGCTCGATAATATCGCCCTCGGCGGTCATAACACAGTTCATATCGACCATGGCGCGGGAATCTTCCTCGTAGCACAAATCCAGCATTGCCTCGTTTCGTACAATGCCGCCTGAAATCCCGGCAACATAGGTTTTCACGGGCATTTTCTCAAGCTTCCCTTTTTCCAGAAGCGAGCGGCACGCTAAAGCAAGGGCTATAAAGCCGCCCGTTACGGAGGCGGTTCTCGTGCCGCCGTCTGCTTGCAGAACATCGCAGTCGATGGTGATCGTTCGCGAACCGAGCGCTTCTAAATCCATGGCGCTGCGAAGAGAGCGCCCGATGAGCCGCTGTATTTCCGCGCTGCGGGGCGAGAGCTTGAGCTTGCTGATGTCGCGGCGGCTGCGGTCGCGATTGGCGCGCGGGAGCATGCTGTATTCCGCGCTCACCCAACCGCCGGAGGAAACATGCTGGGGTACGCGCTCCTCGACAGAGGCGTTGCACAGCACAACCGTATCACCGATTTCAATCAGGCAGCTGCCCTCTGCAAACTTGGTAAAGCCCAAAGTAGCTTTGATTTGCCGCAGCTCGTCTGCTGCGCGTCCGTCATTTCTCATGGCTTTTCTCCTTTATATCAGCGCGTCCACAAACGCCTTTGCCTCAAAGGGCATCAAATCATCCATCTGCTCACCCACGCCAATGAGTTTTACCGGGATTTGCAGCGCATCTGCAACCGCAATCACAATGCCGCCCTTGGCAGTGCCGTCGAGCTTTGTCAGGGCAATTGCCGTGACGCCTGCAATTTCCTTGAATTGCTTTGCCTGCATGAGCCCGTTTTGCCCCGTTGTTCCGTCGAGAACGAGCAGAACCTCTTTGTCGGCATTCGGCAGTTCCCTGTCGATAATGCGCGAAATTTTCCCCAGCTCGTTCATCAGGTTCGCCTTATTGTGAAGCCGCCCGGCGGTGTCGCACAGAATCACATCCGCACCGCGGGCTTTTGCAGCCGAAATCGCGTCAAACACAACCGCAGCGGGATCCGCCCCCTCGTGCTGGCGGACAATTTCCACGCCTGCCCGCCCTGCCCAAATCTCCAGCTGGTCGGCTGCAGCCGCGCGGAAGGTATCCGCTGCGCAGAGCAGTACGCGTCTGCCCTCGCTTTGCATGCGGTGGGCAAGTTTGCCGATGGTTGTGGTCTTCCCCACGCCGTTCACGCCGATCACGAGAATCACGGAGGGCTTTGTTTCCATTTTGAGCGCCGTATCGCCCACATTTAACATATCGGTGAGGATTTCTTTCAGCGCGGCATGAATCTCCGCCGCCTCGCGGAGTTTTCTTGCCTTCACGCACTCGCGCAGACGCTCTACCGCCTTGCAGGAGGTCTCCACGCCGATATCTGCGAGAATCATGCTCTCCTCTAACTGCTCGTAGAATTCCTCATTTGCGCCGGAAAAGCCGGAGAATACCCCGCCGATGGTCGAGACCATGGCGTCTCTTGTTTTTTTCAGTCCGTTCTTGATTTTATCGAAAAAACCCATAGTTGCTCCTTTAATCGGTAACGCCCAAATCCTGCGTTACTTTGTTCATGTCCAGATGCAGGATCTTGGAAATACCCTGCTCCTGCATGGTTACGCCGTAGAGTACGTCGGACGCCTCCATCGTGCCGCGGCGGTGCGTGATAACAATAAACTGCGTTTTTTCCGCCAGAGAGCGCAGATAATTTGCAAAGCGGGCGACGTTCGTGTCGTCGAGCGCAGCGTCAATCTCATCGAGCATACAGAAGGGCGTTGGGCGTACCTTGAGAATCGCAAAGTACAGGGCAATGGCGACAAACGCCTTCTCCCCGCCGGAGAGCAAGGTAATGGTCTTGAGCTGCTTGCCGGGGGGCTGCACGCGGATTTCCACGCCGCAGCTGAGCGGCTCGCTTGTATCTTCAAGCTCCAATGAGGCGCGACCGCCGCCGAACATTTCCACAAAGGTCTGCCCGAAGTAGGTGTTAATCTTCCCGAATTCCGAAAGGAAAATCTCCGTCATCTGCGCCGTAATATCGCGGATAATGCCCTCCAAATCTCGCTTGGAGGTTAAGACATCGTCGCGCTGCGCGGTAAGGTATTCGTAGCGTTCGTTCACGCGGGCGAACTCTTCGATTGCGCCGAGATTCGGCGTGCCGAGTGCTGCGATTTTCCGCTTGAGATCCGCCACCTGCTTGGATGCGCTTGTGACGCTGTCGATGGGCGCGGCGCAAGCAATTGCGCTTGAGCGCGTCAGCTCATAGCTTTCCCAGAGACGGTCGATAATTTGCTTTTCTTCCATCTCTGCGGTGGATTTTTTGTTCTCTAAACGCGCACTCTCGCGCTCCATTCCTAAAATCTGGCGGTTCTTGGTCTGCGCGTCCCTGTCGGCTGTGCTACGATTCGCCTCAATGCTCGTGCGCTGCTCCAGCGCGGTCTTTAAGCTCTCACGCTGCTGCAGCGCGTGCGTGTTGCATTCTTCCAGCGACTGCTGCAAGGACGCCATTTGCGCCTGCAATTCTTCGGTTTCTTTTTCGTACATGGCAATGAGCGCCTGCCGCTGTGCGCGGTCGCCGTCCATGGCTGCGCGCAGCTCCTGCAAACGACCGACAGACTCCTTGGCTGTGTTCTTCTCCGCATCGAGCGCAGCGCGCTGCATACGAAGCTCTGTCATGCGGGCATTGAGGCGGTTGCTCTGCTCCGCTGCAACGCTCTGCCCATCGGAAACGACACCTAGCGCAGCTTCCAAACGCTCCAGTTCCTGCTGCAGCGCCGCGATATTCTCGCGCAAAAGCTCGCTGCGCGTTTGCTCGTCTTTCGAGCGGGCGGAAAGCGAAGAAAGCTCCTCGTCCGACGATGCAATTGCCTGCGCAATAGCCTCTGCCAGCACCGCATACTGCTTCTCCTCGCCCTCAAGACGCAGCGCCTCGTCCTGCGCAGTGCGGAGTTTGCCCTCTTGCGCAAGAAGTTCAAAGGTGACTTCCCGGGTGAGTCGCTCTGCCTCGCTAAGCTCCGCTTCGAGCGCAGTCAGGGCGGACTGCATTTGCGTTTGCTTCTGCATTAAGCGTGCAATCTCGTTCGCACGCGACAAAATCCCGGCGCTCCCGGAGGCAGAGCCGCCGGTCATCGAGCCGCCGGCATTGATAATCTGCCCGTCAAGCGTGACAATGCGGAAGCGGTGGGAGAACTTGTCTGCAATGGCAATGGCGGCGTCCATATCGGAAGCAATGACGGTTCTGCCGAGCAAATTGCTGATGATATTGCGATAGGGCTGCTCGCAGGCAACCAAATCCGCGGCGATGCCCACAAAGCCCGTACAATTCTCGACCCCGCGCTCATTGAGCGGTCTTGCCTGAATCACGCTGATGGGCAGGAAGGTCGCCCTGCCGCCGTCGATGCGCTTGAGCATACGAATCGCTGCTTTTGCATCCTGTGCATCGTTTACGACAATCTGCTGCATGGCGCTTCCCAGCGCGGTTTCTATCGCAATGGTATTGGCGTCGTCCGTGCGAATCAGCATCGACACAGGCCCGCGAACGCCGCGAAGTCCCCCGCGCTTGCTCTCCTGCATGACGGTGCGCACCGCTTTAGAATAACCTTCAAAATCGCGCTGCATCTCTTCGAGCATTTTGCGCTTGGAGGCAACGGTTTGGAGAGAAACCGAGCTGTCGCTGACCTGCTTGCGCAGGGTATCGCGCTTTTGCACGCGGGTTTTCTCGCGCAGACGGTATCCTTCAATGCTATTATTGGCGGCAACAATATCCTCCCGCGCATTTTCGAGAAGTTGGCGGGAATGGGACAACTGCTGCACTGCCTGCGCTTGCCGCTCCTGCGCCGTCGATAAATCCTGCGTTACTCTTTCCGCGCGCTCGGCGCTCTGGAAGAGCGATTGGGTAAGCGCCGTTAACTCCGCCGCCTTGGAGGAGAGCTTTTCGCGCTGCGACTCCTGCCGGGCGCGCAGGTCAAAATACTGCTTTGTCATGCC
>JAISIK010000059.1 GCA_031262065.1 Oscillospiraceae bacterium
CGACTAGGGCATGCCCGACCTCGTGGTAGGCAACAAGGCGCTTTTCCGCGTCGGTCAGCATTGTGCCCTTCTTTTCCGTGCCCGCAATCACAACCTCAAAGCTGGTTAAGAGGTCCTCCTGATTGACCGAGTGGCGTCCCAAGCGCACGGCGCGCAGTGCCGCCTCGTTGACGATATTCGCCAAATCCGCGCCGACCGCGCCGACGGTTGCCTGCGCAATTTTGCGCAAATCGACATCGTCCGCCATGCGAATACTGCGCGTATGCACCAAAAGCGTCTGGTATCTGCCTTCCAAATTCGGTCTGTCAACGATGATGCGCCGATCAAATCTGCCGGGTCGAAGGAGGGCTTTATCCAAAATCTCCGGGCGATTGGTCGCAGCCAAGATGACAACGCCTTTCGATGAATCAAAACCGTCGATTTCCGCAAGCAACTGGTTGAGCGTCTGCTCCCGCTCGCTGTCTGCGCCGAATTTTGCGTCGCGGCTGCGCCCGATTGCGTCTATCTCGTCGATAAAAATAATGGCGGGTGCAACTTTAGATGCCTCTTGGAACAAGTCGCGCACACGGCTTGCGCCTACGCCTGCAAACATCTCGATAAAATCCGAGCCGGAAATGGAGAAAAACGGCACATGCGCCTCGCCCGCAACCGCTTTCGCCAACAAGGTTTTGCCCGTGCCGGGCGAACCGACAAGCAGCGCCCCCTTCGGCAGTTTCGCGCCGATGGCGGTGTATTTTTGGGGATTGTTCAAAAAGTCGAGAATTTCGACGACGGATTCTTTCGCCTCGTCCTGCCCGGCAACATCGCGGAAGGTCACCCCGGTTTCTTTTTCCATGTAGACCTTTGCCTTGCTCTTGCCGACATTGCCGAAAATGCCGAATCCGCCGGAGCTGCCTCCGTTTTGCTTGGAAACAAAGCGCATAAGCAGCTTGTAAATAAAAAAGAGCAAAATCGGCATGACTACCCACGTCAGAATGAAAGACCCCGAGGTATCCTGGGGCATCACGCCCGTAAATTCGACGTTGTTTTTATGCAAATCCTGCGCAAGCTGCGTGATTTCGAGGTAGGGCATAAGCGGGGTACTATAGATTGTCTGCGCCGATTTCGGCTTGCCTTCATCTTCGCGCAGGGTGTAGGCAATTTGCGTGTTGCTGAATTCCACAGTGGCAATGCTATCGGCATCAACCGCGTCCAAAAAGGTAGTATATTTCACCTCTTCGCTCTTCGGGCTGGTCATCGAATCGTACACACGATACCCGAAAAATGTAAGGGCAAATACGAAGAGGGCTATGGCAATCAGGGAAACTGCCGGACGCTTGTCGTCCCGCTTATTCGGCTCTATTTTCGGCATTCTTTTTCTCCTTTCAGGAGCAACACTTGCATCATAGCATATTTTGCACAGGGGCGCAATCGACTTGCCCGCAGGGGCTGTAAATTTTCTGTTAACACAGATTTATGTTGTTTCCGGTCGCTTTTTTTGGTATAATCGGGGTGATACTATTATGCCGCGCAGCACGCTGCGCAGATGGAGCGACAATGAATAACAAAGCCATGCAGCAGCGCGCTGAGGAACTGCCCGAGGGCATGATTGAAGGCAGAAATGCCATCACGGAGGCCCTGCGCAGCGGTCGCGCAATCAATAAAGTTTTTCTTGCAGACGGCGATAACGATCGGGCGCTCGGTCGTCTTGCCGCAATGGCAAAAGACGCAGGCGCGGTTGTCGTGCGTGTTGACCGCAGAAAGCTCGATGAGATGAGCCCTACAGGTGCGCATCAGGGCGTGATTGCCTCCGTTGCGCCGCATGAATACGCCACGGTCGAGGACATGTTTGCGCTTGCAGCATCGCGCGGGGAAAAGCCGTTGCTGGTGCTGTGCGACGAGCTGTCCGACCCGCACAATCTCGGCGCAATCGTCCGCACGGCAGAATGCGCGGGCGCGCACGGCGTGATTATCCCCAAGCGCCGCAGCGTCGGCTTAACCGCCGTTGTCGGCAAGGCATCTGCGGGCGCTATCGAGTATATGCCCATCGCGCGCGTTGCAAATCTTGCAAATACCATACGCGATTTGAAAGCGCAAGGCGTTTGGATTTTCGGCACTTGCGCGGACGGCGACACGCCCCTAAACAAGGCAGACCTAAAAGACGCTGCCGCCATTGTCATCGGCAACGAGGGGCAGGGCATGGGGCGCTTAATCGGCGAAAGCTGCGACTTTAAGGTCAGTATTCCCCTGAAAGGGCAGATTTCATCCCTGAATGCGTCGGCAGCAGCTGCCGTTATGCTCTACGAGGCAGTCAGACAAAGAGGATAATTCTTATGAAACAACGCGATTCCGAACAACTCCATACGCCCGGCGTATCCGAGCCGACGGACTTCGCGTTGGAGGATATTTTGCGGGAATTCGGCACAAAAGCGGCACAGCCGGGCGAAACCATTGTTTTCGCGCCGATTCAAGACGACGCTGCGAAAAATGAGAACAAGGCGCGCAAGGCGGCGATAAAAGACGAACAGGTTACGGTGTATGCCCGCAAGGAAAAGCCCGCTGCAATCGAGAAAAAAGCCGAGCAGCGGCGCATTGTGGCGGATACGCCCGCACCCGTAGCGAAAGCTCCCAAGCAAAAGCCCGTCATACAGCCGCCTAGCGATGCGCAGCGCGCGGCGCGCGCCGCCGAAAAGAAATCGCGGGAAAAGCCGCATATTCAGCCTGTGCCGCAAGCCCAAAGCATTGACCTGCCAACGCTTCTCGCGCAGTATCGCGGCAAGCGCATGAATTCTGCGCTGCGCCGCATTGCGCTGGGTGTTCTTGCGCTGGGCAATTTGCTGCTCTTGTGCGCAAGCGGATTTTCCCTCTCTCTGCTGTCTTCCCTATCGCCGAACACCCTGCTTTTGATTTCCACGGGGCTGTTCCTTCTCTCTCTGTTATTGGCGTGGGAAGTGCCCGCGCAGGGCATCGCAGGGCTCATAAAACTCCGTCCGAGCGCCTACTCGCTGTTCACCGTGCTTGCAGCGCTTTGCCTCGTCGATGTTTTCAGAAATGCCCGCACAGACGGCTTCCTCTACTGCGCGGTTGCAAATCTCGCGCTCCCCTTCTTCTTTCGTGCGCTGGTTTTGGAGCGCACGGCGATGCGCACGGCGCTCAGCTGCCTTCATCGTTTTGAATCGCCGGTCGGCGTGAGCGAAGTGACGAAAATACTGCCGAATGAAAAAACCCTGCGGCGCGACAAGGCGGATACGCAGGAGTTTCTTTCCCGCCTGCTCAGCCCCGCGCTACCTGCGCGGGTCATGGGTGTGTATACAGCCGTGGCGCTTCCTTCCACATTGATTCTCGCGATTTTCTTTTCTATGCGCATGAACGTAGCGTTTATTCGCGGCTGGTTGATGCTGTTGCTCGGCGCAATGCCTTTTGCGGGCATGCTTGCCTTTTCTCAGCCCTTTGCTGCGCTTACAAAACGCCTTGCGGGAATCGGCGGGGTTTTGAGCGGCTGGAGCAGCGCCCGCATTTTCGGCAAAAGGCACACGATTCTTCTGCGCGACGAAGACGTCTTCCCCCGCGCAAATGTCACAGGCAACGGCATGAAAATCTACGGCGCGCAGCCTGCTACCAAAGTCATTTCCTACGGCTTGGCCGCGCTTGAAGCTGCGCAAAGCCCGCTTGCAAGCGTTTTTGCGGCGTTTTTGGAGTCGCAGCACGGGCGGCACACCCGCGCGGATAGCTTCCGCTACTATGATAACGGCGGCATCGGCGCGCAGGTTGGAAGCGACGTAGTGCTCATCGGCTCGCTGTCCTTTATGCGGGTAATGGGCGTCTACATGCCCGCCGGCACGAAATTGCGGCAAGCGGCCTATGTGTCCATCAACGGCGAACTCTGCGGCGTTTTCGCCCTGAAGTACACGCCCAGCGCCTCCACGCGCTTTGGGCTTCGCGCACTATTGGGAAACTCCAACTTTTCAGTCATCCTTGCCACGCAGGATTTCATTATAAGCCCGGATTTGATTGCTGCAAAATACGAAGTGCAGACGGGTTCTCTTCTTTTCCCCGCCTTTGCCGAACGCGTCCGCTTATCGAGCAGCGAAGCGGGCGAAGCTGCGCGGCAGGGCGCACTGATTGCCAAAGACAATTTCGGCGCATTCGCAGCGACGGTGGCAGCCGGGCGCACCCTGCGAAGCAGCGCCATGCTGTCGCTTGCGCTCGCCCTTTTCTGCGGGATTCTCGGTTTTATCCTCTGCACGCTCCTGCTTGCGTGGAACGCCATGCCCACCGCCTCGCCCTTCCACATTGCCTGCTATCATCTGCTTTGGGCGCTCATGACCTCTTTCCTGTCCTTTATTCAGCTCCATTTCTAAAATCACCGTACGAACATTGTGCAATGTGCACAATGTTCGTACGGTTTTTCGTGACATATTGAAGAAAAAATTATTCGCAATTGCATTGCGTTTGTATTTCGTGTATAATGTTGGTAATTGTGGCATTTGCGTTTTGCCACCTGCAACGCAGCTGTAGTTTTGCACGCAGCGCTGCTCAGAAAGGAGAATTTCATCACTATGTACACTGCAAAGGATATCCGCAATATCTGCCTGCTCGGGCACGGCGGCGACGGCAAATCTGCCCTGTGTGAGAGCATGCTCTATCTCACGAAAAGCGTCGATCGTCTCGGCAAGAACGCCGACGGCAACACCGTCAGCGACTTCGAGCCGGAGGAGATTCGCCGTAATTACTCGATTTCCACCTCTGTCATCCCCGTTGAATACAACAAATGCAAAATCAACGTTCTCGATAACCCCGGAACTTTCGATTTCGCAGGAGAAATCGTGCAGTCTCTGCGCGTGGCGGATGCAGGTCTGATTTGCCTGACCGGCAAGAGCGGCATCGGCGTCGGCACGGAAAAGGGTTGGAAATCTCTGGCTGATGCAAATCTGCCCGCTATGTTCTATATTTCTAAGATGGACGAGGATCACGCGAACTACGGCAAGGTTCTCGACGCTCTGCGCGATATGTTCGGCACTGCTGTTATCCCCTTCACCTTCCCGATTATGCAGGGCGAATCCGCCGTGGGTCTGGTTGACCTGATTTCCAAGAAGGCGCAGAAGCTCGACGGCAGCGATATGCCCATTCCCGCAGAAGCTGAGGAGCAGATGGAAGAATACACCATGATGCTCAACGAGGCAGTCGCGGAAACCGACGAAGCGCTGATGGAAAAATTCTTTATGGAAGAGCCTTTCACCGAGGAAGAGCTCCTCGCAGGTATCAAGGCAGGCATTAAATCCCGCGTGATTTGTCCGGTCTTCTGTGGCTCGGGTGTTACCGGCTTCGGCACAATGGCGCTTTTGGATAATATCGTCAAGTTTGCGCCGAACCCCTTAGAGGGCAACGAAATGCCCACGGAAGACGGCGCGGTCGCTTTGAACCCCGCCGGCTCGCCGATGCTCTTTGTCTTCAAGACCATCTCCGACCAGTTCGGCAAAAACTCCTACTTCAAAGTCTTCAGCGGCGACCTCAGCGATGATATGACCCTCGTCAACGCCCGCACAGGCGACAACGAGAAGTTCGGCAACCTCTTCTTCCCGAAGGGCAAAGCCAACAATAAGACAAGCAAGGTTTGCTGCGGCGACATCGGCGTTGTCACAAAGCTCGGCTCCGCCAAAACCGGCGACACCCTCGGCTTTGCAGGAAAAACCACGGCGCTCAAGCCGATCACCTTTGCAGAGCCCTGCTACACCATGGCAATTTACGCCAAAACCAAGGGTCAGGAAGATAAGATTGCCTCTGGTCTGAACAAGCTCAACGAGGAAGACCTTTCCTTCTCCTTCCGCACAAACAGCGAAACAAAAGAACAAGTGGTTTCCGGCGTCGGCGATATTCATCTGGACGTTCTTTGCGCAAAATTGCGCACGAAGTTCAAGGTCGAATCCGTCTTGAAGCCCGCGAAAATTGCCTACCGCGAAACGATCAAGAAAAAGGTCGAGGTTCACGGCAGACACAAGAAGCAGTCCGGCGGTCACGGTCAGTTTGGCGATGTGTATATTCGCTTTGAGCCGCAGAGCGAGTCCGAAGAGATGATTTTTGCAGATGAAACCGTCGGCGGCTGCGTGCCGAAGAACTTCATCCCCTCGGTTGAAAAGGGTCTGCGCAACAATGTCGGCAAGGGCGTCCTCGTCGGTTTCCCGATGGTTTTCCTGAAGGCTACTCTCTATTTTGGCTCTTACCATCCTGTTGACTCCTCGGATATGGCATTCCAAACCGCTGCAGGCGTTGCCTACAAAGAAGGACTTCCCACCGCCGCACCGACGCTCTTAGAGCCGATTGGCGAGCTGAAGGTTTCCATCCCCGACAACAACATGGGCGATATTATCGGCGACCTCAACAAGCGGCGCGGCCGCGTGATGGGCATGAACCCCGACGGCAGCGGGCTGCAAATTGTTGACGCGGAAGTCCCGATTGGTGAAATGAGCACCTACGCAACGGACCTTCGCTCCATGACGCAGGGTCGCGGCTCGTACACGCTCAAGTTTGTCCGCTATGAGGAAGTTCCCGCAATGAATCAGGCGAAAATCATTGAGGAAGCAAAGAAAGCGGCTGAAGAAGAATAATGCAAAACAGGTGCTCGTCCGGCGGACGAGCACCTGCGTTTATACTAAAGACCTGCACCACAATGAATGGGTGCAGGTCTTTTCATTCGATTAAACCTCTTCGCTGAGGTCTGCTGCGGCTTGAAGCGTGGAGACCGACTCTTGGAACACGCTCTGCGTGGCAAGAAGCGCCTGCTGCAGCTGCTCAAAGTTTTGCTCAAAGCCATCCAGAATAACCGCCAAATCTTGGGATGTAAGGGCAAGTTTTTCATCCGCCTGCGCAAAGGCAGTCTTGACGCGCTGGGCAGATTTTTCCGCACGCTCTCTTGCCAAACGCTCTGTCAGCTCGGCGCGGCGATAGGCAGCAAGCTCCATCTCGTCAAATTGCATACGCCCGACAGTCGTTACACCCTGCGCACTGACCATCGGCGCATCAAGCGCACTCGGCGAAGCAGGGGCGGCAGACGGCGCAGGGCTGTTTACCAGCTCTTCTTGCAGCTGGGCAATCATTTCCTGCGAGTCACGCAATTGTCTCTGAAGGCGCTCAAGCAGCGCATCGTCGGTCTGCGTTTCCTCAGCCTTTACTGCCAGTGCACTATTCTGCACGCGAAGCTCTTCAGCCTGCTCGCGCACGGCGTCCAACTCCTCGAGCAATTGGTCGATTTCCGCCTGCAAATTGCGCTTTTCCCTCTCAAATTCGTTGGTCTTGTTTTGAATAAACTGCACCACGTCCGAGCGGTTGAAGCCGTTGAGTGCACTGCGGAAATTCATATTTGCATCTGCCATTTTACATTCCTCAATTCATATATATCCGAACAATATTTTGGGGATAAGTCGCCTCTACTTCCGTAGTATAGCACGAAACTGCTGCGAATACAATAGGATTTTCCTAAGTTCCCTTCGCCAAGTATTGCGCGCAAACTGCGTTCGCCTTTGCCGCAAGTTCCGCTTCGTCTATGCCCGTCAGTCTTCCATGCTCGACAGTTATTTTACCGTTTACGATTGTGTAATCCACCGCAGCGCGCAGCCCGACCGTCCCGAAAACACTGCGCGGGTCTTCTAAGGCGCCCACCAGTTCTAAGCGCCGCGAATCGACCAAAAACATATCTGCGCATTTCCCCACCGTAAGTTCACCGATGTCCGTACGTCCGAGCACGGACGCAGAACCGCGCGTTGCCAGCTTTAGAACGTCATAGCCCGAAGGCGCGCGCTTTGAAGACTGCAATCTGTGCAGCAAATAGCAAACGCGCAGTTCCTCCAAAAGATTCGACCCGTCTTGCGACGCAGAGCCATCGACTGCCAAACCAACTTTTACGCCGCGCGCGAGCATCTGCGGAATTGGGGCAATGCCGGACGACAGCTTCATATTCGACACCGGGCAGTGCGCAACGCCCGTCCGCGTGCTCGCAAGCACGTCAAGCTCCTCGTCTGTAAAATGGATGCCGTGCGCAAACCAGACATCCTCCCCGACCCAACCCAAATCCTGCATATAGGCAAGCGGGCGCTTGCCGAAGCGCGATAGCGTATAGTTCTCTTCGTCAATCGTTTCGCAAAGGTGGGTATGCAGGCGCACGCCCTTTGCGCGGGCAAGCTTGGCAGTTTCGCGCAAAAGCGCGGGCGAAACAGAAAACGGCGAGCACGGCGCAAGGACAATCTGCCGCATAGACCCGTAGCCGCCGTCATGATAGCGGGCAATCGCGTCCTCGCAGTCTCGCAGAATCTCGTCCACCGACTGCACCACGCTATCCGGCGGAAGCCCGCCGTCCTTCACGGACAAGTCCATGCTGCCGCGGGAAGAAAGCATGCGCATACCCAGCGTTTGCGCTGCCTCAAATTGTGCGCCGAGCAAGTCCCCCGCACCGCGCGGGAACACATAGTGGTGATCAAAGCAGGTGGTGCAACCGTTTTTCATCAGCTCGCCCATGCCCGTCAGAGAGGCGTATCGGACAACCTGCATGTCTAAGTTCTTCCAAATCTCGTAGAGCGTCTTGAGCCAGTCAAACAGCTCCATATTCTGCACCTGCGGAAGATTGCGCGAGAACTGCTGGTAGAGGTGGTGGTGCGTATTGATAAGCCCCGGATAGCAGAGCATATGCCGCGCATCGATGCAGCGCGAAGCCTCTTGCGGCAAGGCAGTTCCGATTGCGCGGATAAATCCGTCTTCACAATATACGTCTACACCCCGAAGCACGTCGTCAGCGTCGTTGCAGGTAACCAAAACAGAAAGGTTGCGAAGCATCAAGCTAGCCATAACAGCCACTCCCATAAATCTTTTTAATATTGTATCATACTCTATCGGCACTTAAAAGCCGAAAATACAGATTGCCGAAATGTCTATTTCTGTTGTATTCCGTCATATCTTGTCCAAAGTATTACGTGACAGTAAGACTGATGTATTATAGAGGAGCTTTCAGGCAGAGAGGATGATATCATGTTGAAAGAAATTACGCAAATTATCACGCGGATCAGCGGCAGACGAGGTAGAAACTGTTACTACCAACTCGCCCGCGCGGTCTTGGTAGTGGTCCGTACACTCCCGGAAGAGCCGCTGATGAAGGTCATTTGCGCCGAAACGGCACACATCTGCGAAAAAAAAGCGCCCGCCGTTTGGAAGGCGCTCTCACGGGCAGTTGACGACATCTGGGAGTACGGCGACCGCGCGGAGCTATCAGCCACGCTTGGCTACACCCCGCGGGAAAAGCCCTCGCCGCATGATTTTATTATAAGTCTGGCCTGTCAGATTTGGTGTAAGCAAGAGAATTTGAAAGAATAGCTACATAACGAATTTACGCCGGAAGGCAGAACTTTTCGCTTTACTTTAGTGTGCATCCCTGTTATAATATTGGTCGCTGGGGAAACCCATGCGATTTATATGCGCCGGTGGCTCAATGGATAGAGCATCAGATTCCGGTTCTGAGGGTTGGGGGTTCGAGTCCCTTCCGGCGTACCAAAGAGCGGCTGCTTGCGCAGCCTAAATGAAGAATGAATGATGAATAATGAATAGTGAATAATTCAGGACGCGCTTTCTGCCGCTCTTTGTATTATTCACTATTCATTTTTCATTAGCACAAAGTGCGACTTCATTATTCATTAAATTCGTCCGCAGGCAAAACGCAAATGCCTTACAGCGCAGAACGAAAACTATTAACTGCAAATCAATGGTTCTTCGCCTTCGGATTGCCGTCCGCTTGCGTTTCGCATCGTTTGTGGTATACTAATCGTAGCGGTATGTATATACAGATATAGGAGGCGGCGGCATGGACTATATTCTCCGCGGATTAACCATACTGATTATCATTGTACTGACGAACGGCATTCTCTCTATTCTTCGCAAACCTGTGGAAGCATCGGCGCAAGCCGTTGTTCTTCCAAAGCTCCTATTTTGGCTGGGTGTCATTGGCGCAGGATTCTTCGTAATCCCCTGCATCATTATCCTGCTGACCACGGAATCAAACTGGTTAATACTCCCCTTTTTAGCCTTTTCCTGCTTGGGCGCGAGTTTAATTATTGCCTATTGCAATTGCAGGATACAATATGGCGAAACTACCTTTATCAGCAAAAACTTTTGGGGCATAAAGCGCGAGTACACGTACGCCGAAATAACCGCAATTCGCGGCAAGGACCGGGATGTGAAAGTATACCTCGGAAAACACAGGGTGCGCATTGACCAATTGGCAGTCGGGAAATACGAATTCCTTTCATTCGCAAAGAAACATTATAGAAAGATGCATAACGGGAAT
>JAISIK010000062.1 GCA_031262065.1 Oscillospiraceae bacterium
CAGATACTCCTCAGTCACATTCAGTATAACCACACAGTTTTCGCTGTTGTCATGCACAATGAATGCTTTCTCGCTTTCGTCCAAAACAGACCCGAAGCCGTCGGGGTAGATTGCAGCAATGCCAAGGCTGTAATCCTTATCCTGTATGCCGCCGCCGAAGTCGCCCACCTCCGACGCGCCGCCGATTGTGGGGAAGAATTCTTCGTCTTCGGGTTCGTCATTTCCCATAGAGCCGCTGAATTGGAACTCGCCCTTGACCGTCACGGCGTCTCCCTTTTTCGGGCTTGCGACAATGACGCAGTCCCAGTTGTCGTTGTATTCCACGCGCAGCGACGTGCCGGAGGCAATGGGCACTCCATAGAAATAGTAGTCATCGCCGTCCGCGTCTATGAGCCGGATGTCAAATTCCCCCGCCTTTCCCTCGGACGGTAGTGCAAGCGCAACGCTGTTTCCGCTCGGAAGCGCCGCAACGAGCAGGTCTTCACCCCATTCGGCAGCGCCCGCAGGGACGATATACAGCGAATGCACCTCGAATGCCAGCTCGTTTTTGACGCTAAACCCGGATTCCGCGCTTTCGCCGCAGGCAGTGATTCCCAATACGAGAATACAGGCAAGTAAAATCGCGAGTAGCCTTTTTGTCATTTTCATTTACCTCCGCCTAATAGTCATAGCCTTGATCGCCGTAGTCCCCGTCGCCGGGGTCAGACCAAGGGTCGTAATCCGAATCGCCGGGGTCTGACCAGGGGTCGTAGTCCCAGTCGCCGGGGTCTGACCAGGGGTCATAATCCGAATCGCCGGGGTCGGACCAATTGTAGTAATTGCCGCCGCCGCTGTTGCCGGAGTCCGGCACTGCAGTGCTCCAGTCTCCGCCGTAATCCAGGGCATCGAGCATATTCCGGGCAATCTCGAAATATGTCTGAATGCGGTTTTCATGGGCTGCGCAGTGCGCAACCACAAGCTGTTTTCCCGGGCCGTAATAGCGAATTTGCATGACGCCACGAACCGGCACGCCGGGATTTTCCTCGAAGTACGCCCCGCTGAGCCATGTGTAATAGGTCGCGCCGTAATAGTCGCCGCCGTTTTCAAACTCTGCGCCGATAATCTGAATCAGGAGATCTCCAAAGCTGTTTTCAAACAGTTGATCCGCCATCGCGTCGAGGGTGGTCTTTGCCATGGTTTCGCCCGCAGCGAAGTTATCGTCGTAGTTATTCAGATCCACAACGTTGATGTAAATATTGGTGTATAGCTCATCGACGTCATTAACTGCGTCAAGCGTCACCACCTGATCCTCGTTTTCGAGAACCTTCATCGACGAGGGATAGTAAACCGTCAACTCCGGGTTTGAGCCCGCAACAACCACGGACTGCGAGAGTTCGTCCGTTTTATCGGGAAGCGGAATCGGCGCGGGTTCTGTCGGCTCAAGGGATTCGCCGTAGGCAAAGCTGCCCGGAATTGTAATCGAATCGCCTTTCTTCGGCGTGATGACCGCCTCGCAAGAGTCGCTTCCTGCAACGAGCGCAATCTTCGCACCGTCTGTCAAGGGCAAATCGAAGAAGGTATAGGAATCCCCGTCCGTGTCAACCGCATAGAGGTCGTACTCTCCCGCAGCGCTGCTGTCGCTGAGTGTAAGCGAAATCTTGCTGCCGTCTCTGAGAATCTTGCCGCTGTTTCGCAGCTCCCCCCAGTCCTTTGCATTGCTTACGTTTATGTACAGTTCCTCGATATCATAGCCGAGATTGTTTTCCAGCATTACGGTTAGTTTCTTGCTTTCGCCGCAGCCGCTGAAAATGGACAAAATCATTGCCGTCACAAGAATCAACAAGAACAGGTTTTTCGGTATTTTCATAAGCCCCTCCCAAATGCAGTTTCCTATAAGGATAGCACAACCCGAAGCGCCATGTGCGGAAATCAAGAAACTCTGATTAAAAAATTCGTTTTACGCCGCGCTGATTTTTGTGCTATACTTTAATCATGGGGTGATTATGGATGAAGATATTGCTCGTTGAAGATGACTGCGATGTTCTGGCGAACAATACGGCGTTTTTACAGAGTGCGGGCTTCGACACCTGCGCAGCCGCGACTCTCGCCGAGGCGCGCAAGCGGCTGGAGGACGCGCCCGACCTGATTTTGCTGGACGTGATGCTGCCCGACGGCATGGGCTGGGATTTTGCGGCGGAAATCCGCGCAAAAACAAGCGCCCCCATCGTCTACCTGACCTGCAGGGACGAAAATGAGAGCGTTGTAAAGGGTTTGACTGCGGGCGGCGACGACTACATCGTCAAGCCCTATGATATGCAGGTGCTCCTTTCGCGTATTCGCTCAGTACTGCGCCGCACGGGGCTGGACTGCGGCGACGTCATCAGCGTGCCGCCGCTGTCTATCGATATGCTGGCGGGGACTGCCGCGCTTGCGGGGGAGACCATTCCTCTTGCCCCACGGGAGATTCAGCTTTTGGCATGCCTTGCCAAGCAGGCAGGCCGCGCAGTCAGCAGCGAGGAGCTCTACCGTCGGGTGTGGGGGAAGACTGTGCCGGGCTATGCGCATACCGTGTCGGTCTACGCAAGCGCTCTGCGCAAAAAGCTGCGCCTTGCAGAAAACGGGCTGTTTGAAATCCGCGCGGTCTCCGGGCAGGAATACATCCTGTCAAAAACGGTCTATTAGTCCGCTACCGGGACAGTAAAGCTAAAAGTCGCACCCTTTCCCACTTCGCTTTCCACGCGGATTTCTCCGCCGTGCGCCTGCACAATGTGTTTGCTGATATACAGCCCCAGCCCCGTGCCGGTGTCATAGCCCGCGGGGCTGCCGCTTTTATTGAACCTCTCGAAAATATCAGCAAAGCGTTCGGGAGAAATCCCGACGCCGGTGTCGGAAACGGCGGTTTCCACAAAGCCTTCCCGAAGCTGCGCAGATACGGTGATTTCGCCGCCCGCAGTAAAGCGGATGGCGTTGGCAATCAGATTGACGACCACCTGCCTGATTCTGTTCGGGTCTGCCTGTACTTTCGGCAACTGCGAGGCGATTTGAAGCTTCAGGCGGTTGCCGTTTTTGTTGAGTATGGGGAAGTGGGTGTCCACTGCCGACTGGATAATCTCATCCATGCGGCAGGGGCGCAAATCCTGCGTCATGCGTCCTTCCTCGATGCGCGTTACATCCAGAATCTGCCCGACCATCAGCGCCAGCCGCTCTGCTTCCGAGGAAATCAGCTTCATTTTGTTTGCCACCGCTTCGTTTTGCGGCTGCGCAGACAGCTGCAATTCCGAGGTCTGCGCGTAGCCGCTCATGACGGTCAGCGGCGTTTTCAGCTCGTGGGACACATTGGCTAAAAATTCGGTTTTCAATCTGTCCAGGCGCTCCAGCATTGCCTTTTCCTCGGCTGCGCGATGAAGCTCCCGCTCTACCGGCGTAACGAACACATTCGATAGTTTCCGCGATAGAAAAATCAGCCCGAGAATCAGCAAGAGCAAAAACCCAAGTAGAAGAGCGCCTGACCATGCGACCATTTTGGCGCTCTCCCGCGCCGCCTCGGCGGACGCTAGGTCCATCACCCCCGTGAGCATATCCGAGGTCCCGGACGACATATACGGGGTAAGCATTCCAACACGCGCAGCGCCGCCCATAAACGAATTCCAGACGAGAATCATCCCGTTTTCGCCCGTGGAATAGCCGGAGAATTCCGGCATTTCGGCAAGATCTGCGTATAGGTCCGTGAGGTTTTCATCCGCGCTGTAGAGCATGTCCACCTGCGACAGGAATTCCGCTTCACTCACCGCGTTCGGGGAATACACAGAAAGCGCACCGTCGGTGTACACAAAGCCTACCGCCTGAAGCGAATCGAGCAGTCCGCTGCCGTCTGCATAAATTTGCATTTCGTTGACGAGCGTATACGCCTCCGAGAGCAGGTTATCCCAGTCGGGCGCGGCAGGGCTTCCCGCAAGTTTATCATCAAGAAAAACCGCCAGCTGTCCCGCGTACAGCCCGCGTATATGCGTTTCCTGCTGATCAAGGAGCATCTCCACCATGTAGTGGACGTCCTGCGTCAGGTTTTTTTGAAGTTCTCGGGAGATGCGCATGGTTCGCCCGAGGGTCAGCCCGAAGACCAGCGTGCAGAGCACGGCAGCAGTCAGGCAGGCGACGAGCATGATGGCAAGCAGCCGCCCGCGCAACGTAAGCCGATACCAAAGGCTCGGCTTTTTGTTTTCATTGGTATTCGGCATAGGTATGTCCTTTCATGAAAGCAGGGGAAAGTATGCTGCCAGTATATCATATTTTTCGGATTTCGTAATTGAAAATTTACTAAGGTTCAGCGGCGCGGGAATCACCATCCCTCGCCGCTGAATCGGCAAGCCCCCGATTAGTGCCTGCGGCAAATATACCGCCACGCGTAGCATCGCCTACCGACGCATAGAGAGAAGCGAAATCGCGCCGCCCCCGATTCCACGCTTCCCCTGTTCGCTCCCATTCCCTCCTCTTCGCTTGCCATGTGGGAATACCTTGGCGAAATAAGGTAAATAGCCTCAAAAATGAAATTGCAGAATTCGACAGGACGTGCTATACTATATTTGTAGGCATACGAGAGTCGAATTTATGCCGAGTCGCATTGCCTCTGTGGCTATGGGTACGGGCGAAATACCTGCGTGTATCATCTCATGCTCTGCGAGCATATCGATACGGTTAATTGCCTGAGCGCGGAGGACGCGCAAGAAATGCTGCGGATTATGATTGCGGGCAAGAGGCTGCAGGATATTTCCGACTTGCCGCTGGATTTGACGCTGTAAATAACGAGAGAATGCACGAAGTCGTAGGAGGTTGAATGATGTATAGTGCTGTTATTCCGTTCCTTGACGAACATGTCAAAGAATTTGAACTCACTGGTTCTAATACAGAGAACTTTGAACATTTAATAAATTATATCACTGTCCGTGATTATACTTCAAGGTATTTCGACCCTGCCGTATCATGTTTAGGAAAACCTGAAGTAGGTATTGATGGAGCTTCAATTATTGTTAATGATGTGCTCGTAACTAGTGAAGATGAAGTTAAAAGCATCTTTGAGGACGGCAAAAAAGATCGTGGACTCGCTAGAGAAATAACTGTTTCATTAATTTTCACACAATCAAAAACGTCTGAATCTCTTGATACTGGTGATCTATCTTTGTTTTTTAACTCAGTAGATAATTTCATTAATGGTGGCACTGTGAATGCTTCTCCAAAATCTAAAGAGATACAACGGATTATAAACTATATCTTTAACCATCCTACACAATTGGCAAGAAATCCAGATTGCTTCGTCTTTTTTGCTTATTTAGGTAAATATAATCATGATGCCGTAGCAGAGGAATTCAAAAATGATGCATCAATCAAACTTGAATCCACAAATAAGTTTGGAAGCATATCAGTAAATATCTATGATGCAACTAAAATCATTTCTATGTGTAGAGCTATTAAAAATAGCGTTGAGAAATCTATAACTATGAACAACTGTGCTGTCCTTCCCCAAATTGATAGAATTAGAGAAGCGTTTATAGGTACAGTAAGCTGCAACGAGTACGTAAAACTAATCTCGAATGACGATGGCATTCTGATGTCACATCTATTTGAAGATAATGTGCGCTATTTTCAGGGTTATAATCAAGTAAATAGTCAAATTCAGTCGACTCTACGAAACACAGACAAACAACAGGCTTTTTCAGTATTGAATAATGGCGTCACAATTGTAGCTCAAGAAATTAGACGCATATCCAACACATTTGTTCTCAAAAATTTCCAAGTGGTTAATGGTTGCCAGACGAGTTATATTTTATACGATAACAGATCATTTTTACAGGATGACGCATACATTGTTGTTAAGCTCATTTCTACAACCGATAAGATTATTGTGGATGATATAGTTCAGACGACTAATCGCCAGACTCCTGTACTTACTGAAGCATTTGAAACCCTTCGTGAATTCCATAAAGATTTAGAAAATGCCTATGCTTCTTATGAGCCAAAATATAGGTTGTATTACGAAAGGCGTTCAAAGCAGTATGATTCAAGTGATATAAGTAAGAATAAGATAGTTTCGTTCCCATCACAGACAGCTGCATATGTTGCTGTTTTCTTAAATGAACCACAGAGTACACATAGATACTACGGAGAATTACTTACTGCAAATAAACAACGTATGTACCAAGATGATGATGTTTTGGAACAATATTGCGTTTCTTCAATGTTAGTGTATTTAGTTGATAAGTATTTACGTACAAATAATATATCAACTAGGTACAAAAAATATCGATTTCATCTTGCCATGATGTTAAGATTAACGATTGATTCTTCACAGCTTCCCAAAGCAAACAGTAAAAACATGAAAAAACTTTGCAATACAATTTATGAGAAGATTAAGGAAAATGACTTTGTTGTAAAATCCATGAGAACCAATATAGATTTATTAAATGATATAATCGCGAAACAACCCGCTGTAACTACTAATGGTAACGACATATCACGGACAAGAAATTTTACACAGCAAATATTAGAACGATTTAATGGTGATATGAATACTCCCGCAAAAGAAATATTGCCGCTGGAAATAGGGAATGTATTTGAATGTCGCGTAACTGGCATAGGTTATTCGCGTGCATATGTTGAAATACTTGACTATAAAGAATCAGGTTTTATTTATATAGGTAATATAACTGGAACCTATATAAGAGATATTGAGTCTGTTTTATCGATCGGTCAGGCTATAAAGGCAAAAATAATTAATCCAGAACCCATACCCTATAAAGGTTACGAATTATCCATGCTTATTTGATTCTAGTTCTGTACTATAGTGTTTGGCATATTCAACCCCCAAATGAACACCAATTCCCTTGATAGAACGCCGTAAAATGGCGTTCTATCAAGGGAATTCGCGTATAGAGGGTTGCCTTTTCAAAGAAAACATGATGGTTCTTGAAATGCTTGAATAGCTGCGCCGCATAGTCCTCGCAGCGGGCGCGGATATCCGAAAACCAGACCCGCCCTGCGTATGCAGGGCGGGCTGTTTTTAAAATTATCAGCACAGGCGGGAGCCTGCGGGGGTGCTGTCGTCGAGCATCAGCAAGTGCAGCGTCTGCCCGCGTTCTGCAGACAGCAGCATACCGCACGATTCCTGCCCCATCATCTTGCGCGGCTGCAGGTTCGTTACGGCGACAAGCGTCTTTCCGACAAGCGATTCCGCCTTATAGAACTTGGCAATGCCGGAGAGAATTTGGCGGGGTGTGCCACTGCCGTCGTCGAGGCTGAACTTGAGCAGCTTCTCCGACTTTTTGACATTCTCGCAGGAGAGCACCTTCACAACGGTCATCTCGACCTTGGAGAAGTCCTCGAAATCAATGGGCGGCAGGGGCGCGGGAAGCGGGTCTTCCTCGGGCGCTTGCGCCTGCGCGTGCAGGGCTTCCAAGGCTTCAAGCTCACTTGCGGCATCGATGCGGGGGAAGAGCGCCGCGCCGACTTCGACCTGCGCCTGCCGCGGCAGCGCGCCGAACGCGCAGATGCTCTCCCATGTCAAGGCATCTGCGCCGATGCGCTTTGCAATCTGCGCGGACGCGTCCGGCATAAAGGGCTGCAAGAGCCCGGCCGCTACGCGCACGCTCTCCAAGAGATGATACATCACGCAGGCAAGGCGGGCGCGCTGCGCCTCGTCCTTGGCAAGAATCCACGGCGCGGTTTCGTCGATATACTTATTGGCGGCTGAAATGACTGCAAAAACCTCCGCAAGCGCGTTTTGGAAGGCGAATTTTTCCATCTGCGCGGCGTACTTTTCGGGAAGTGCGCGCAGCATCGCGGTCAGCGCGTCGTCCATCGCAGCATCGTATTGCTGCTGTTCGGGAAGCTTTCCGCCGAAATACTTCTGCACCATGGCGGTTGTGCGCGAAACGAGGTTTCCCAAGTCGTTTGCAAGGTCGGTGTTGATGCAGGAGATGAGCAGCTCGTTAGAGAAATTGCCGTCCGCGCCGAAGGGGAAGGAGCGCAGCAGGAAGAAGCGCAGCGCATCGACGCCATAGCGCGACGCAAGAATCTGGGGGTCTACCACATTGCCCTTGGATTTGGACATCTTGCCGCCGCCGAGCAACAGCCAGCCGTGCCCATAGACCTTTTTCGGCAGCGGCAGACCCATGCTCATAAGCATGGCAGGCCAGACGATTGCATGGAAACGCACAATCTCCTTGCCGACAAAGTGCACATCGGCAGGCCAGTATTTTTCATAATCGCGGTACTTGTCGTTGCCGTAGCCGAGGGCTGTAATGTAGTTTGATAGGGCATCTACCCACACATAGACCACATGCCCCGGGTCAAAGTCCACGGGAACGCCCCATGTGAAGCTCGTGCGCGAAACGCACAAATCTTCCAGCCCCGCGTCGATGAAATTATTGACCATTTCATGCACGCGGCTGCGCGGCTCGAGAAAGTCGGTGTTCAGAAGCAGGTCGCGCACAGGCTGCGCGTATTTGGAAAGGCGGAAGAAGTACGCCTCCTCCTCCGCAGGCTGCACCTCGCGCCCGCAGTCGGGGCATTTGCCGCCTGCGAGCTGGCTCTGCGTCCAGAAAGATTCACAGGGCGTGCAGTACATGCCTGTGTACTTGCTCTTGTAAATGTCGCCCTTGTCGTACATCGCGCGGAAGATTTTTTGGATAGATGTAACATGGTAGTCGTCCGTGGTGCGGATAAAGCGGTCGTGCGAGATATTCATCAGCTTCCACAGGGAGGTGATGCCGTTTTCGCCAATGACGATATTGTCCACGAATTCCTGCGGCGTCACGCCTGCAGCGGAGGCTTTGCTTTCGATTTTCTGCCCGTGCTCATCCGTGCCCGTGAGGAACATGACGTCGTACCCGCGCAGGCGCTTATAACGCGCCATCGCATCGGTGGCAACGGTGCAGTAGGTGTGCCCGATATGCAGCTTATCCGAGGGATAGTAAATCGGGGTAGTAATGTAAAATGTATCGCGCTTGCTCATAGGGGAACCCTCTTTCGTCAATCATACTGCTATTATACGCAAAAATTGCTAAAATTACAAGCTACCGTTTGCGCAATAGCCAAAGAAGCAGCGTTGCAGCCAGCAAGCCGGAAAAATCCAGCCAGACGTCCGTAAGCATGCCGGCACGACCCGCAACGTAGAGCTGCAGCGTTTCGTCGCCCAAGGCAACGAGCAGCCCGCAGAGCAGCGGCTTTGACAGGGCAAAACTTTTTGTGTTGCGAAATACGCCCGTCAAAAGCGCCCCCAAAACGGCATATTCTGCAAAATGCGCCGCTTTTCGGAGCATGTTGTGCGTGAGCCACGGCAAAACCCGCTGCAACAGCGCGAGCAGTCCGCCGCTTTCCGCCTTGCTCACAGTTGCGGGCATCGCCGAGTGCAGGAAAATCAGCGCCACCCACAGAAGGCTAAGAATCAGATAGACGCGAAATCTCTTTTGCCTCATAACGTTTCTCCGAAGCGGCAGTCTTCCGCTTCCGGGCATGCTTCAACGCCCGCTTTTTCTGCAAGCAGCGCGGCAATGCCGCGACCGCGCTGCACAGGCTCAATAAAAACCTTGCCCTCGCACAGCACGCCGACCATGCGGGTTTCGCAGTAGGCGCACAATGGCGGCTGCGCCGCGCAGCGTTCTAAAAACTGCTCTTGTTGCCGCTCGCTTAAAAGCGGGCGACCTTCCTGCGCTGCCAAGCCGTTTTGCAGGCGCAGCAGCTGCCATTCATCGCCCTCGCGCGGTTGTTCGCAGAGAACTTCCCCGCTCGGCTGCTGCAGGAGCGTGTAAAGAATCGAGCCGTGCTCGTCGTAGCCGTTGTATCGAAAGCCCAATCTCTTCCAGAAACTGCGGCTTTCTTCCCCTGACACGTTCAGCTCGAAATACCGCGCCTGCCGTTCGCGCCGCGCAATTGCCGCAAAACAGGCTGTGCCGTAGCCCTGCCTGCGATACGCGGGGTAGATGCAGAAATCGAGAAGGAAGCATTTACAGTCCTCGCTGCGGTAGAAGCAGTAGCTGCAAAAGCCGATTCGCTCGCCGCCCAGCTCGAAAAACACACGCCGCCCGGGGTCAATCTCCCGCGTGCAAAGATTGTCAATCTGCCCGCGGTATTCGTCTGACGAAAAGTACGCCCGATCCTCGTCGGTCAGGGGTTCTCCGTCGTTGGGGAAAATGTCGCGCTGCAAGTATTGCGCGTGTTTTTCCCAAAATTCGGACGCGGAAGCGTCCGTCAATAGAATTGTTTTATCCATCCGTTCTCCTTTATTCCGGTTTTTTCCAGTGTTTTTCCACAGGATTCTCCCGCTTGGTGCGGAAGAAGTCGCGCAAAATCGCGCTGCACTCCCCTGCCAAAAGCCCCGAAGAGAGCGCGGGGCGGTGGTTATACGGCAGTTCAAAGAGCCGCGTCACCGAGTCGCAAGAGCCGGCTTTCGGGTCGGCTGCACCGTAGACCACGCGTTTAAGCCGCGCATTGATGATCGCGCCGGCGCACATCGGGCAGGGCTCCAGCGTGACATAGAGCGTGCACTGCCAAAGCCGCCAACCGCCGAGGGTTTTGCAGGCATCGGCAATCGCCTCGATTTCGGCGTGCGCGAGGGCATTTTTCGCGCCTTCGCGGCGGTTTCTCCCCCTGCCGACGATGCGCGTGCCGTCATAAATCACGCAGCCCACCGGCACTTCATCGTCCATCGCGGCCTCGCGCGCCAAGGCAATCGCCGCGCGCATCAATTCTTCCTCTGTCATACTCTGCACCCCCTCTACTGCTGCCAATCATAGCGCATTGTCCGCGCGCCGTCAAGCAGTGCGTGTTTTGTCGGATAAAGGCGAGCGAAACTGCTTGACTTTTTTCGGCTGTAACGGTACACTGCAATCAGAAGCAATTGGTAATTATTGGAAATTAAATGAACCACAATTATTTCAAGTCTTCTTGTTCTTCTTCCTAAATCGGTTGTTTGGATGCCTACGGAGTGCGTCTCGCTTGGATAGGCTGAACGTAAGCGGAGGTGAATCCGGGTATGGAATCCCGACTGGTTTGCTGGTGCGAACACTGCGGATGCGAGCTCTACGCGGGCGAATTTTGCTACAATGTGGCAGGCGCGCGTATTTGCGAGGACTGTCTGCCCTCTTTTTCGCGTGCGTATTTTCGCCCTTCTCTGGAGCTGCTGCAATGAGGCTGTGTGAGTTATCGCAGGGCTACATAGAATCTGCGCATCTTCTGCGCGATCGCCTGCGCGACCTGCGCCGCGCACTTCGCCAATGCGAGGAGGCATGCCTGCGCGCTTCCCTGCGCCACCGCATTGCGCAGCTTGGCGCGATGCAGCAGCAGTGCTACGAACTTGCCGAGTTGACGGCACATTATTATGAAAGGGGGTACTATCGCAATGAAAACTATACTCTCTGAGTATACCGACACGCGCTTGCCGCGCGCAGTGCAGCTGCGGCGCATGAACCGCGTGATAGAAAACGAGCTGACGCCCTTGCAGCGGCAGCTGATTGAGGCGATATATTTTCAGAACAAATCGCAGAAGCAGGTCGCGCTGGAGCGCGGCGTGTGCTGTTCTACCGTCTGCCGCACACTGCACCGCGCGGAGGCGCGTATGCGCCGCTTTTTGCGATACTAGATTTACAGCCCGCCGCGCGAAACGCGGCGGGCTCGACTTTCGTATGCCTACATTTATTCTCTGCCGCGCGGGATGCCGCCGGTCGTAATGCCGAAGCGTTCTCGCACCGCCTGCAAATCCGCAATCTGCGCCTTTGTCAAAAGGCGAACCTCGCCCAGCGCAAGCATATGGCTGTAGGTCACGATGCTGTGCTCCAAAGACTCCGTGCGAAACAGCGCCTGCATGACATCCTTTCCCCAGCTAACCGCGCCGTGCTGCTCTAAAAACGCAGCGTTATACTCCATACAGTATTGCGCTGCGGAGGCTGCAAGCGCGGGCGAACCCGTCACGGCGTAAGGCGCGCAGGGAACGACGCCCAGCTGCACCGCGCTCTCCAACGAAATTGCCAAATCAAAGGGCTTTCCCAAGGTAGCATAGGCGGTTGCAGCGGGGCCGTGCGCATGCACAACCCCGGCAAGGGCGGGATTTTTGCGATAGACCAGAAGGTGCATCGCAATCTCCGAAGAGGCGCGTAAGCTGCCCTCTAAAAGTTCTCCCTCCGCCGACAGATGCACGAGCATATCGCGGGTCATGTAGCCTTTGGAAACGCCCGTGGGCGTCGCCCAAACGCTGCCGTCTTCCATGCGGGCGGAGATATTGCCGTCGTTCGAGGCGACAAGCCCGCGCAAATACAGCCGCCGCCCCGCCTCTAAAATCGCCTCGCAAGCCTCGTTTTGGCAGGTATAGCCGCTCATGTCAGCAGCTCCTGCACCGCGCTCTTGCACTGCGCATAAATGGTTTCGATGGAGTCGCCGAGGAAAAACGCGCCGTTTTCGTAGAGCACCTTTCCCGCGACCATCGTCATACGTACATTTTCTTTCGAGCCGGAATAGACCAGATTCTTCGTCAGATTCAAGACCGGCTGCATATTCGGGCGGTGCAGGTCGATGATAATCATATCCGCCTGCTTGCCTACGGCAAGGCAATCGCAATTGGGAATCCCCATGCAGTGCGCGCCGCCGCTTGTCGCCATGCGCAAAACCGCGTCCGCATCGCAGGCTGCTGCGTCCTTATTGGCAAGTTTCTGCATCACGCAGGCAAGGTACATCTCGCGGAACATGTCCAGTGCGTTATTGCTCGCAGGGCCGTCCGTGCCGATGGCAAGCCCAATGCCCATATCCATCATTTTTGTCAGCGGCGCAATGCCGCTTGCAAGCTTCGCGTTTGACGCGGGGTTTGTAACAATCCACATCCCGCGCTTTTTGAAAATCTCCAAATCCGCATCCGTCACGTGCACGCAGTGGAAGCCCCCGCCGCCGTACGCAAAAATGCCCTGCGAATCGAGAAATTGCGTGGGACTCATGCCGGTGCGCGCGAGGCAGTCCGCAACTTCGGGCGCGGTTTCGGAATTGTGGGTATAAATCGGCGCTTTGTACTTTTCCGCAAGGTGCTGCACGTAGCCCAAATGCTTCCCGATGGTATACTCTGCGTGGAAGCCCAATTGGTAGGAGATGAGAGGGTGCACGGCGTTAAATTTCCGATACGCATCCTCCAAAATTTCGGGGCGCTCGGTGGCTGCGTTGATCGAGCCGCACAGCACCGTGCGGAAGCCGCAGTCGATATTCGCGCTGACGTAGGCGTCGTGGAAGGTATACATATCAAAGCTCGCGGTTACGCCGGAGGTCAAATACTCCGCAATCGCCAGCTTCGTCAACCAGTAGACGTGCTCTTCGCGCAGACGCGCCTCGCGCGGGAACACCTGCGTTTCCAGCCACTGTAGTAGGGGCAAATCGTCTGCAAAGGAGCGCAGGAAGGTCATCGGCGAATGCGTGTGCGCATTTTTGAAGCCCGGCATAAGGAGGTCACCCTTCAGGTCAATCTCCCGCTCGAAGGCGGGCAGCGCGGCGGGCGTTTCGCCGATATAGGCAATCGTATCGCCCTTTGTCCACAGCTCGCGGGCAGTGGGCGCTGCGCCGTCCATCGTGAGAATCGTTCCGTTATAAAAGCGTATCATTTCATTTCCTCCGGGAATAGTTTTGCAAAGCTCTCTGCAAATGGCGGCAGCGCGATGCCGCGCTCGGTGACGATGCCCGTGAGAAGGCTGTGATCCGTCACATCGAAGGCGGGATTGTAGCATTTCACCTCGGGCAGTGCGCTGGGCTTGCTGAAAAACAGCTCTTTAATCTCCTCGGGTCTGCGCTCTTCGATGACAATGTCGTCGCCTGTTTCGCAGGAGAAGTCGATGGTCGTAGACGGGCCGAGGGAGTAGACGGGAATGCCGTAGTATTTTGCCAAAATTGCCACGCCGGACGTACCGATTTTGTTGGCGACATCGCCGTTTCGGGCAATGCGGTCGCAGCCGACCAACGCGGCCTGAATCTTGCCCTGCTTCATTACGATGCTTGCCATGTTGTCGCAGATGAGTGTGCAGTCGATGCCCGCCTTTTGCAGTTCAAAGGCG
>JAISIK010000007.1 GCA_031262065.1 Oscillospiraceae bacterium
GGCGGTATTCTGGGCGGTATCGCCAAGAGCGTTGTCCCCAAAGACACACCGGAGGGCAAACTCCTCAATGCCCAAAGCGAACTGTCTGACCTTAAAGAGCAAGAAGCTGCGCTTTTGCAGGAAATCGGGCGGCAGGCATATGCGCAGAATCCCGCTGCATGGGCGCAGGACGGCAAGCTGAAGCTGATCCGCCAAAACATGGCAACTGCGCAGGCAACGCTTGACGAGGCACAAGAAGCACAGGCGCAGGCACAGGCTGTAAAAGATGCGCAGACCGCAGCTGTAACCTGCCCCGGTTGCGGACACGTCAACCCGGAGGGCACGAAATTCTGCCAAGAATGCGGCGCAAAGCTCGGCGCGGCTGCAAAAACCTTCTGCACGTCTTGCGGCGCGGAACTCGCACCCGGCACGCGCTTCTGCGGCGCTTGCGGCGCGAAACAAGACGGCGTTTAAGCATGTGCTCGGAAAGGAGTTCGCGACATGGCTACATATAAAGTGCCCTGCATGCATTGCAGCACGCTCGTAGAGCGCGATGCGCACTTCTGCCCGCAATGCGGCTCGCGCAGTCCCTTCGGCTACCAATGCCCCGCTTGTTTGAAGCCCATTGAGCGCGGGAACGCCGTTTGCGCAAGCTGCGGGCGGCAACTGACGACCCTCTGCCCCTACTGCGGCGGCAGCACCTTTGTCGGCGCGCAGAACTGCGACGCCTGCGGGAAAACTCTTCTCATTCGCTGCGAAAGCAAGCGCTGCGGGGAGCTGCAATTCTTCGAGAATCCCAAATGCACCGTCTGCGGCAAGCGGATAAAGAAAGCAAAAAAGCAAATTGAGAACATACGAAAAGGAGGAAAATAAACCTATGCTGCAAGCGTTTACACGCAACTATCAAGACAACAGCACCGATGCAGGGTATCAATTCACCTTCTACTGCGACATCTGCAACGACGGTGTGAAATCCAGCTTTATCGAGAGCAGCACGTACAAAAAGAAAAAAGGAAGCCGCCTGTTCGGGCAGGGCGTCAGTCTGGTCGGCAACCTTTTGGGCGGCACGGTGCGGGATCTCGGCTACGCAGCGGAGCGCGGGAGCAATATCCTGTCGGAGCGCTTTGAGGGGCAATCGCCCGAATGGCAAAAAGAGCATGAGCAGGCATTTATCCGCTGTCAGAACGAGGCAAAGGCACACTTCCACCGCTGCCCCTCGTGCAACAAGTATGTCTGCGACCATTGCTTCAACGAAGATGAGGGCATGTGCGTAAGCTGCGCACCGCGGCAGGAAATCTACGTCGCCAAAGCGAAGGCAGAAGCCATGAAGCGCAATATTGACGAAGCAGGGCAAAGCGCCACCGTATGGCAGGGCAAAATCGAGAGCAAAACCACCATCTGCCCCACCTGCGGCAAGCCTGCGGGAAGCGGGAAGTTCTGCAACAACTGCGGCGCTTCCATGGATATGAAAACCTGTCCCACCTGCGGGGCGAAAAATGCCCAAACGGTAAAATTCTGCAACAACTGCGGCACAAATCTGGCAACCGCGCCGAGCGGCAAATGCGCCGCCTGCGGCACGGATAACCCGCCGGGCACGCGCTTCTGCGGCAACTGCGGCAATAAGCTGCTGTAGTGCAAACAAATTCAACGCGCCTTGTAATTCGGAATTACAAGGCGCGTTTTACGTATATCAATCCGCTGCGAACAGCGCGGTAGACAGGTAGCGCTCGCCCGTATCCGGCAGGACGACAACGATGGTCTTGCCGTCGTTTTCGGGGCGCTTGGCAACTTCGAGCGCCGCGCTGAGCGCCGCGCCGGAGGAAATTCCGCACAGAACGCCCTCTTTCTGCGCGAGAAGCCGCGCTGCAGCGAAGGCTTCTTCCGTTTTGACGGGCAGGATTTCATCATATACGCCCGTGTTCAGAACCTGCGGCACAAAGCCCGCGCCGATGCCTTGGATTTTATGCGGTCCTGCAATGCCCGTGGACAACACGGCGGAGTCCTTCGGCTCAACTGCCACAACTTTCACAGTCGGCTTTTTTGCCTTGAGGTATTCCCCTGTGCCTGTGATTGTGCCGCCCGTGCCGACGCCCGCAACGAGAATATCCACCGCGCCCTCGGTAGCCTTCCACAGCTCGGGACCTGTACCGCCCCTATGCGCAGCCGGATTTGCGGGGTTTACAAACTGCCCGGGAATAAAGCTGCCCGGAATTTCCTTTGCCAGTTCCTCTGCTTTGGCAATCGCGCCTTTCATGCCCTTTGCCCCTTCCGTGAGCACAAGCTCCGCGCCGTACGCCTTCATAAGCTGACGGCGCTCAAGAGACATGGTTTCGGGCATAACGATAATCAGGCGATAGCCCTTCGCAGCGCAAATGGCGGCAAGCCCGATGCCCGTATTGCCGCTGGTCGGCTCGATAATGACTGCGCCAGGCTGCAACCTGCCCGCCTGCTGCGCATCTTCAATCATTGCCTTTGCAATGCGGTCTTTCACGCTGCCCGCGGGGTTGAACGACTCCAGCTTGGCAAGCAAACGCGCCTTGAGCGCGTAGTGTTCTTCAATTCTCGTAAGCTCCAAAAGCGGGGTATTGCCAATAAGCTCTGTAATCGAGTGTTTAATCTCAGACATATTTTTGTTCCTCTCCGGCGCGTTGCGCCTTACAAATACATCGCAAGTTGTATTCTACACGATGCTGCGATAATGGTCTAGCATTTTTTCTTAAAGTATCGTACCGCCGCCGACAACATACTCGCCGTCGTACAAAACGACCGCCTGCCCCTTTGAAACCGCCGCCTGCGGCTCGTCGAAGGCAATATGAACCGTGTCTTTGCATGTGACAGTCGCCCACTGTTCGCTGCCCCTATATCGTATGCACGCCTTCACGCGCAGGACGGGCGGCGGCACTTCATAGCGAATCCAGTTAAAGTCGGCTGCGTCAAACTCGCTGCAAAGAAGCTCCTCGCGCCTTCCTAACACGATGGTGTTGTCTGCGCTGCGCTTTTCCAGCACGTAGAGCGGTTGCGCTGCGGAGATACCCAGCCCTTTGCGCTGCCCCACCGTATAGCGGATAAGCCCTTTATGCACGCCGAGCACGCGCCCGTCGCGGTCAACAAAATTCCCCTGCGGATAACAGCTGCCTGAAAGCGCCTCAATCGCCGCAGCGTAATCGCCGTCGGGCGCGAAACAAATGTCTTGGCTGTCGCGCTTTTTTGCATTGACAAAGCCTTCGCGCTGCGCAATTTCCCGCGTCTGTATTTTTGCCAACTCCCCGAGGGGAAACAAGGTGCTCGCAAGCTGTTCCTGCGTCATGGCATAGAGCACGTAACTCTGGTCTTTCGACGCATCGGTAGCCTTTTTTAATAGGTATCGCCCGCCGCTGCGCTCTATGCGTGCATAATGCCCGGTGGCAATAAAATCCTGCTGCAATTCTCGCGCGCGGTGCAGGAATCGGTCAAATTTCACATAGCGGTTGCAGTCGATGCAGGGGTTTGGGGTCGCGCCGCAGGCGTACTGTGAAACAAAGCGGGACAGAACCTCCGTTTCAAACGTTTGGGTAAAGTTGAACACGAAATACGGCATTTTCAGTTTGAACGCCACGGCGCGTGCATCTTCCACGTCCGCAAGGGAGCAGCAAGAGCCGTTATCTCCGTGAAACAGCTTCATCGTCGCGCCGATGCAATCGTAACCGCGTTCGCGCAAAAGCCACGCTGCAACGCTCGAATCCACCCCGCCGCTCATGGCGACTAGGACTTTTTCGCGCTTCACTGCCGATTGCCGCGCCGTTCGTAGTAGTCGTCAATCGCCGCTTTGATCGCCTCTTGCGCCAAAACGGAGCAGTGCACCTTGTGCGGCGGCAGTCCGCCTAAGGCGTCTACCACGTTCTGATTCGTAACCGCCAGTGCTTGCGTTATGGTTTTTCCCTTGATCATTTCCGTTGCCATGGAGCTAGACGCAATGGCAGAGCCGCAGCCGAAGGTTTCAAAGCGCACCTCGCTGATGATTTCTTCGTCCACTTTCAGGTACATTTTCATAATGTCCCCGCATACGGCGTTGCCGACTTCCCCCACGCCGTCTGCGTCTGCAATGACGCCGACATTGCGCGGACGTGTAAAGTGCTCCATGACCGTTTCGCTATAGTACATGCTCTCGTCTTCCTTCCTCTAAATCGCGCCAAAGCGGGGACATTGCTCGCAGCGTAGCGACTACCTCCGTCACCGCGCAGATGATGGCGTCCACTTCTTCCTGCGTAGTTTCGCGGCTGAGCGTCAAGCGCAGCGAACCGTGCGCCACCTCGTGCGGACGACCGATGGCAAGCAGCACATGGCTCGCTTCCAACGACCCAGACGTACAGGCAGAGCCGGACGATGCACAGATTCCCCGCGCATCGAGCAGCAAAAGCAGAGATTCTCCCTCAATGCCCTCAAAACAAAAGTGCACATTCCCCGGAAGGCGTTTGTGCGCATCGCCGCTGAGCGCGCTGTGCGGTATCGTCTGCAATCCGGCTATCAGGCGATCGCGCAGCGCTTTGATGTGTTTTGCATTTTCCTCCATGTGAGCGCAGGCTTCTTCTAACGCGGCAGCCATGCCGGCAATGGCGGGCAGGTTCTCCGTTCCCGCGCGCTTGCCGCGCTCCTGCGCCCCGCCCGCAATCAGGGGGCTGAGCGGCACGCCCTTGCGGGCGTAAAGCGCCCCTACGCCTTTCGGTCCGTGGAATTTGTGCGCAGAGAGCGACAAGAGGTCGATATTTTGCAGATTGATGGGCAGCTGCCCCACCGCCTGCACCGCATCGGTGTGGAATAAAATGCCCCGCTCGCGGCATATGGCGCCGATTTCTTCGATGGGTTGGATCGTGCCGATTTCATTATTGGCATACAGAATCGTTACCAGCGCGGTGTCCTCCCGCAAGGCGTCGCGAAGCTCCTCTATGCGAACAATGCCGTTTTCATGCACAGGCAGAAGCGTAACGGAAAAGCCTCTGCGCTCCAAATTTTGCAGCGTATGCAGCACCGCATGGTGCTCGAAGGCAGACGAAACAATATGCTTTTTGCCCTTTTTCTCCCCCGCCGCGGCTGCAGACAAGATGGCTTGGTTATCCGCCTCGCTGCCGCCGGAGGTAAAGGTAATCTCCCTTGCCTGCGCGCCCAAACAGCGGGCAACGGATTCGCGAAAGGCAAACAGCTGCTCGGCTGCCCTCTGCCCAAGGCTGTGCAAAGACGACGGATTGGCAAAATACTCCTCCATGCAGGCAATTTGCGCCTGCATGGCTGCGCTGCTCATCTTCGTCGTCGCGGCGTTATCCGCGTAAATTTTCATCGTACCGCCTCATTGCACATTGGCAACTGCGTCAAAGCCTTGCGCCAAATCAGCAAGAATATCGTCAATATGCTCCGTGCCGACAGACAGCCGCACCGTATTCGGGCGGATACCCGCTGCCCGAAGTTCCTCTTCGCGCAGCTGCGAATGGGTGGTAGAGGCGGGATGAATCACCAGGGATTTCAGGTCTGCCACATTGGCAAGCAGAGAGAACAGCTTGAGCTTCTCGGTAAATACCTGCGCCGTTTTTGCGCTTCCCTTGATTTCAAAGGTAAAAATCGATGCCGCGCCGTCGGGGAAGTATGCGTCATAGAGCGCCTTTTCGCGCCCCTGCGCAAGGGACGGATGGTTCACTTTTTCCACCTGCGGGTGCGATTGCAGGAAGTCCACGACGCGCAGCGCGTTTTGCACATGCCGCTCTACACGAAGCGACAGCGTTTCGAGCCCCTGCAAGAGCAGGAAGGAATTAAACGGCGAAATCGCCGCGCCTTGGTCGCGCAAAAGCGTGGTGCGGATTTTCATAATGTAGGCAATATTGCCGCATGCCTGCGTGAAGACAACCCCGTGATAGGAGGGGTTCGGCTGCGACAACCCGGGGAATTTGTCGTTTTGCGCCCAGTCAAACTTGCCGCCGTCAATAATCACGCCGCCCATGGCAGTGCCGTGCCCGCAGATAAACTTTGTGGCGGAATGCACGACAATGTCCGCGCCGTATGCAAGCGGGTTGAGCAAATAGGGCGTTGCAAAGGTGTTATCCACAAGCAGCGGAATCCCGTGCTTGTGCGCCACATCCGCAAGGGCGCGAAGGTCTGCAACCGCAGAATTGGGGTTGCCCAGCGATTCTACGAAAATGAGCTTGGTATTCTCCCGAATCGCAGCTTCAAAATTGCCGGGGTCGGATTGGTCAACAAAGGTGGCTTCCAGCCCCTGTTCGCGCAGGGTGTTGGCAAAGAGGTTATATGTGCCGCCGTATACATTCTGTGCGCACAGAATATGGTCGCCCGCGCAGGCGATATTCTGCACCGCATAGCTGATTGCGGCAGCTCCCGTGGCAACCGCCAACGCGGCTGCGCCGCCCTCCAAGGCAGCAATGCGCTGCTCAAAGACGTCGGAGGTGGGGTTCATCAAACGCGTATAGATATTGCCGCCTTCGCTGAGGGCAAAGCGTCCCGCAGCCGTAGCGGAATCCTTAAAAACATAGGCGGTGGTTGCGTAAATCGGCACGGCGCGTGCGTCCGTTGCAGAATCGGGCGACTCTTGCCCGGCATGGATTTGGATGGTTTCAAATTTATAATTCGCCACTGTAGTTTACCTCACTTAATTAATGTGTAATTTTGAATCATCGAGAAATCATTCAAACGCAACACATTCGACCATAGTTGGGGTATCTGTAAAGAAGAAACACCGTCAACACCTCCCCGGTACTAACATACTTAATTAGTATGTTAATAGGGATTATAGCAAAGTGCAAACGCCCTGTCAAGAGGGCGCTGCAAAAAAATTCCACGAAAATACGAAACTAAATGACAAAGTTGCTTTCCGTATCGCGGCACAAATCCGCAATCGTGATGCCTTCAAAAAAGTCATGGAGTTTGTCGTTGAGCTTCTGCCACATCGGCAAGGTGCGGCATTCTGCTATCCGCGTACAGGGATTCGGGCTACAATCCAAACAGGCAACGGGTGCAAAGCTGCCCTCGACCAGCTGCAAAATGCTGCCGACCGTGTACGTTTCCGCGCGGCGCGCCAATCGGTATCCGCCGCCCTTGCCGCGCAGCCCTTCCAAAAAGCCCGCTTTGCTCAGCGTGGGGAGAATGCTCTCCAAATATTTTTCGGAAATCTCCTGCCGCTCGGCAATATCGCGCAGAGGGATATACTCGCCGCTGTTATGCTCCGCCATATCAATCATCGCCCGCAGGGCATAGCGCCCTCTCGTCGAAATTTTCATCGATACCCCTCCTTTTTCCCTACTATACCACAAGGTAAGTGGGCTTTCAAGCATTTGATTAAAAAGTTCCCTTGAAGAAATTCTCATTCCCGGTTTTGCGCGCCGTCATGCGAAACAGGACGCAACCGTCCGGGCAGACGACGTCTTTTGTGTATTGCCCGCTGCCGCCGATGTTGGTCAAATCCCCGCCGCTGCGCACAGCCTCCATGATGGGGAACATGAGCAGCATGGTTTTGGAGCAAATGCCCTGCCCGTTTTTGTTCACCGGGCAGCCGTAGGTACAGGTGTACCTGTCGCCGATTTCTTCGCCGTTGCGGCAATAATTCTCGGTTTTGTCCCCGCGCAGGAAGCCCGCGACTTCAATTTCCCACTCGTATTCCTCGTCGTACCATTTTTTCATAGCGGTTTCTCCCCGTCATCTATCATGTTCAAAACGTAGCTTTCCGGCACGTCCATCCGCACGGCGGTCTCACTGGCGGTCATGCCGCTGCCGAGAAAACGCCGCACGACCATGCGCATATCCTCGCCCACTTCGATGATATGCCCATCCGGGTCGCGGAAGCGGACAGCGCGTTGCCCCCAATTGTGCTCAATCAGCGGGTGAACGTACTCGATATTTGTGTAGGCGTTTAGCTTCATAAGGAAGTTATCCATATCGCTTTCTTCAAAGTAAATCTCCGTGGCATTGTTATAAAGGTCAATCTCACTCTCAGCCTTGTGTATAAAGCCTGTCCATGTGTCGAGCGTCTGCAAAAACAACGTACCGCCTGTCAAGACGACGTTTGCGCCGCTGTCCAATTCTACATCAAGGCCGAACAGGTCTTTATAAAACCGCTTGGATCGCTCCATGTCGCGCACGGCGATGAGGGTTCCTATATGTTTCATGATCTACATATCCTTTCCGT
>JAISIK010000009.1 GCA_031262065.1 Oscillospiraceae bacterium
GCAGTCTCTTCGGGGATTTCTCCGCGCCAGACCTCTTTTACTTTGAAGGCATAGTGATAATCGCCCCAATCGGTGAGTTCACGGGAGATATACTCCCCGATATAGATGGAGTCGCTGACATTTACGGCTTTGGTAAAATCATAATAGCGAATTCGCATCTCCCCGGATACATATTGCCCATCTACTTCCTCGGAGGCTGCGGAGGCGATAGGGTTTTCCGGGGTTTCCGATGTGGGTGCTTCTTTCAGGCAGGCTGTGAACAGCAGCAGGATTCCTAAGCAAATCGAAATAAGTAGAATTGTTTTACGCATGATTTTTCCTCCGTATTTCTCCGCGGATTTATCGTATAGAAGCAGTGCACCCGGAGCGGCGGGATTCGTGCTGAATGCAAGCCGCCGCTCCGGGTGCGGGGGTTAGTCGCCGGCGACTAAGGCATAGATTTCCTCGATGGTTTCTGTCTCGCTGAGGGGGAAAACGCTATTTAATGAGGATTGGATACACGCTAATGAGTCTTCTCCCAGCCTGTTAACCAGGACGATGTAGGTTTCCCCGACCTCCACCTTACCCAATTGCAGAGAAAGCCAGATGTCGTTGCGCCCTAGCAAAGACTCGGTGGAGCCGCCTTTGATTTCCTCAAGGATCTCGCAATTGTATATGCGGCTGTTGCCAGCGCCCTCTTCGGCAATTCCCGTGATTTTAACCTGCAAAACCAAGCCGGATTCTTCTACAATCGTCGGCAGGTCTGTGGCGGTAGTGAAGTTTTTAACTTTCGGTTCCGGCGGCTCGGCATTTTGTATCCATTCGTGCAGGGCGGCAAGGTCTTCGAACACTTCGTCCGTGTGCATTTCCAAAGGTTCGCCGTACATGGTGCTTTGACTGAAGTCCTCAATGGGAATGTACATATTGCCGATAATTGCATATTGTGTAAAGTCGAAATAGAGGGAATCGTGGCTCTCCATAATCAGCAGATACTCCCTCCCTTTCTCGAAATCATTGCTGCCTGCTTGGTAACTGCCTCCTTCAATGATGTGGTAATAATTATTAAAACCGAAAAGGTGAACCGTCTCGTCGGGGACGTCTCCGCGCCAGACTTCTTTTACTTTGAAGGTGTGCATAGGCCAATTCCCATTGTCTTCAAAGACCCCTGGGGCAACATACTCTCCCACTACGATGACATCACTGCAGGAGACGGCCTCGGTAAACCCACAATAAATGATATCTGAATATGTGATGTTCGTCTGCTCGGCGGGCGTGTCCTGAGGAGTTGCCTCTATCGGGCTTTCGGAAGTCTCCGGCACGACTGCGAGCGCAGGAACGACCGTAGGCGCAGGAACAGGGGATTCTTTCAGACAGGCTGTGAATAGTAGCGCGATTCCTATGCAGATGCAAATGGATATAACGATTTTCTTCATAATGTATTCCCCTTTCTATTGGCTGTACACTTGCAGCAAGTGATCCTTGTCATTATCGGTGAGCACGGTAACCGTGGATTGCCCGGCGACCATAACATCAGTGGAGGTTGATGAGTGACCGAACCATCCCAGCCCGTGCCCCAATTCGTGCGTGCAGACTTTATAAGTCCAGTTTGTAGCAATGCCTTTGTCTACGATACAGCCGCGCACGGAGTTTAATTGGTAACCGGTATAATACTCTGAATCGGACGTGCACCATGTTCCCTCTACGGATCGGTCGTATGTGGTCATTCCCGTAACGCGGTCAGTGAGACCTGAAAATCCCGGCAGTATGCTTAGATCATCAAACGTGCCGCCATAAAACCCAATTTTAGCCGTTGTGGGCATGGAGGAAACCATCATCCTTTGCATATCGCAGCCCAGAGCGGCGTTCCATTGGGAGATTGCGTGCGACATTCCCGCATTAAAATTGGGACTGGCACTTATCCTACGTGTGTAGACTGTGGTGGGGATATCGGACGGGCTGTCGCCCCAGCGGCCTATGATAGATTTATCACTATTCCAGGAATCCAGTGTTCCAAGACATGTACGAATGGATTTGACTGCTGTTTGACTGTAGAGCGTGCTGCCGTTGTAGGGTTTCCACGCACGCACATGGACAGTATAGGTTGTATTAGCGGTCAACCCTGTGTAGGTTTTACTTCCTGCACCAAGTGACGTCCAGCCGGAAACAATAGTATTGCCTCTCATTAGCTTTATGTCATGTATTAATGCTCCGGGAACTGCGGGAAAAGACACGACAAATGAATTGTGGGTTATTGAGGAGGAAGAGATGTTCGGCGTGCCCAATCTGTTTGCGGCAGGGACATAGTAATTAAACAACATTTTTGCAACGTGGATTCTCTCAATACTTGCGGTGGGGGTGAAGGTGGTTGCGCTTGTGCCCGAGATGATGCCCGCGCGGTAGAGCTTATAGACGTGGGATTTGTGCGTCGAGCCGATGGAACTGTCGTCGCTGAAGACGAAACTTGAGCCGTTGTTCGGCAGCGTGACGCCCATCTTCGTGCAGAATCTGCTGAAGAAGGTGCAAAAATGCTGCCGCTGCACCAAGTCGTTCGGGCCGAAGGTTGTTGCGCTGTTGCCGGAAGTAATGCCTTCGTAGTACGCCCATTTGACTGCAGATTCATAATACGAGCCTGCCGGGACGTCTGTGAAGGGGTTTGCGTAGCTGTTGTACGCGTTTAAGTTGACGTCAAAGACTCTGCAGAGCGTGAGGATGGCGTCGCAGCGTTTGATACCGGCAGAGGGCGCGAAGGTTGTGGCGCTCGTGCCGTTCATATCGCCCTTTGCTTCGACGATGTAGCGCAGGATATGTTCATATTCCGGCATGTAAGAGCTGATGTCTGTGAAATTGTCGACTGCGCTTGCGTGTGCGCTCGGAACCAATGCAAAGAGGAGCACACAGGCAAGTAAGACGCTGAGGATGCGTTTTCTCATTTGTGATTTCAACTCCTTTCCAGAATGGGGCGGCGTGGCGGCAGACACTTCCGAATGCTTTTGCAGGGCGGCGCACCTCCTTTCTGATTGCTAGCACAGCGGGGAAGAGTGGAGAAATCGAGATGTAATTTTTCTGCGTACGGAGATACTCCTATATGTCTACAGTATATACAGAAATGGAATGAATTGTCAAGCATAATGCGACAAAAAATTATATTATCGGCAGCGCCGATAATGACGACCTTTTTGCGCGTTTCCTGTAATAGTTTTCCTTGCATAAGCGAAGAGTATCTTGTATAATAGGATTGCTCCGGCAAATGGTATTTGGAGGCACGACTATGGCGAAACTATACTTTAAGTATGGCTCAATGGGTTCATCGAAGACAGCGCAGGCACTGATTACGAAATATAACTACGAGGAAAACGGCATGCGTGTGTGGCTCATTAAGCCCGCGTCCGACAGCCGCGACGGCGAGGTTCTCATTAAGAGCCGCGTGGGGCTGGAGGCGACTGCAGAGGTCGTCGCGCAGGACTGCGACATCCGCGAATCGTTCGCGCAGCAGAAAAACGTGGACGTGATCATCGTCGATGAATGCCAGTTTTTGTCGGTAGAGCAAATCGACCAGCTGCGCGAGATTGTGGACTGGAAAAATGTCCCCGTGCTGTGCTTCGGGCTGCGCACGGATTTCCTGAGCACGCTGTTTCCCGGCAGCCGTCGCCTGTTTGAAGTGGCGGACACCATCACGGAGATTAAGGCAATCTGCGATTGCGGCGCGAAGGCGACGGTGAACGCGCGGCTGGATGCCGACGGGCGCGTTGTCACGCAGGGCGCGCAGCTTCTGCTCGGCGGGAACGACCGCTATCTCGCGATGTGCCATAAATGCTGGATTCGGAGCATCCGCGAAGGTCGCAAGGTAAAGTAACGTACGGCGCGGGCAAATCCCCCGCCAAATCATACACATCTGAAAGGAGCACTACCAATGAATTACCCAACTCCCCATATCAACGCAAAACCTGAGGATTTCGGTCAGACCGTGCTGATGCCCGGCGATCCGCTGCGCGCGAAGTATATCGCCGAGAATTTCTTCGAGAATCCCAAACTTGTTAACAACGTGCGCGGCGTGCAGGGCTACACCGGCTACTACAAGGGCATGAAGATTTCCGTTATGGCGTCGGGCATGGGCATCCCCTCCATCGGTATCTATTCCTACGAGCTGTATAATGCCTACGGTGTGCGCAATATTATGCGCATCGGCTCGGCAGGCTCGATTAACCCCGATATCCACGTGCGCGATATCGTCATTGCGCAGGGCGCTTGCACCGACTCCAATTTCTTCCATCAGTACCACGTTGACGGGCTTTTCGCGCCCATTGCGTCCTATGAAATGCTGCGCAAGTCCGTAGAGGCGTGTGAAGAGGCGGGCGCGAAGTACCATGTAGGAAACGTCCTTTCCACCGATAACTTCTATAACGACGACGAGGGCATGCCTGAAGTTCTGCAGACTGTGCAGGCGTGGATTAAGATGGGTGTTATGGCATGCGAGATGGAAGCTGCGGGTCTGTACATGCAAGCTGCGCGCTGGAAGAAGAACGCGCTGTGCCTGTGCACCGTCTCCGACCATATGCTCACGGGCGAAGCCCTTCCGGCGGAAGAGCGCCAGACTTCCTTTACGCAGATGATGGGCGTTGCGCTGGAAACAGCGCTGAAGCTGGAAATTTGATACCTTGTTGCTTTTTGGGAAACGGCGTTTTGCCGTTTCCCGAATTGTCCCTATCGGACTATAAAATATAGGAGTGTGATCTCATGAAGCGAATCTTTTTAATTGTTCTCGATTCCTGCGGCGCGGGCGCAATGCCCGACGCGGAAAAATTCGGCGACTACGGCGTACATACCCTGAAAAGTTGTTTCTCCTCCGGCAAGCTTGATATTCCGAACCTGCGCGGCTACGGCATGGGCAATATCGAGGGGCTGGGCTTCCTCGGCGCAGTTCCCGCACCTGCGGGGGCATACGCCAAAATGAGCGAGCTGTCCATGGGCAAGGACACCACCATCGGGCACTGGGAAATCTCGGGCATCGTCTCGGAGAATCCGCTGCCGACTTACCCCGACGGCTTCCCCGAAGAGGTGCTTGCCCCGTTCCGCGAGGCGACAGGGCGCGGCGTGCTGGCGAATGCGCCGTGGTCGGGCACGGAGGTTCTGGACAAATACGGGCAGCAGCACGTGGAAAGCGGCGATTTGATTGTCTACACCTCAGCAGACTCTGTCTTCCAGATTGCGGCGCATGAGGACGTCGTCCCGCCGGAGCTGCTTTACGAATACTGCCGCACTGCCCGCAAGATTCTGCGCGGCAAGCACGGCGTCGGGCGCGTGATTGCCCGCCCCTTTGTCGGAAATGCCAAAGACGGTTTCACCCGCACCTCGAACCGCCACGACTTCTCCTTAGAGCCGCCGCAAGAGACGATGCTCGATGCAATCAAAGCTGCCGGGCTTGCCTCCCTTGGCGTGGGCAAGATTCACGATATTTTCGCCGGCATCGGTCTGACGGAGTATGTGTACACGCAGGGGAATGTTGACGGCATGAATAAGTCTATGGAGATGGCAAAGCGCGATTTCCGCGGGCTGTGCTTTATCAATTTGGTCGATTTCGACATGCTCTACGGTCACCGCAGAAATATCGACGGCTATGCCATGGCGCTGTCCGCCTTCGACGCATGGCTGCCGAGCTTTATGGAGCAGATGGGCGAAGACGATTTGGTGATGATTACCGCCGACCACGGCTGCGACCCTGCCTATACCCGCACCACCGACCACACCCGCGAGTATATCCCGCTGGTAATAGCGGGGAAGAAGGTAAAGCCTGTCAATCTCGGCGTGCGCGGCAGCTTCGCAGACATCGCGGCAACCGTCACGCAGCTTCTCGGCGTTTCCTATCAGACGCAGGGCAAGAGCTTTGCAGATGAGATACTGTAAGGAGGAAGAAATATGACACCGATCGAGTTAGTCAATCTGGCAATTGCGGCGCGGGAGCATGCCTATGTGCCCTATTCCGGCTTTGGCGTCGGCGCTGCGCTTCTGACGAAGGGCGGCAAGGTCTATCAGGGCTGCAACATTGAAAATGCAGCCTACGGTCCGACGAACTGCGCCGAGCGCACGGCGTTTTTCACAGCAGTGTACGAAGGCGAGCGCGATTTTGAGGCAATCGCGGTTGTCGGCGGCAAGATGGGGCAGCCGATTTCCGAGCTTTGCGCGCCCTGCGGCGTGTGCAGGCAGGTTATCCGCGAATTCTGCAACGACGATTTCAAAATCTATCTGAGCAAGGGCGATAATACATTTGAGGAGATATCTTTGACACATTTGCTGCCTTTCAGCTTCTCAAAAGCGGACTTGGACAAATGATTTTTGGCAATATTAACAAAATTTGTATTCCTGCTTGATTTTTCGTCTAATTTGTGCAACAATGGGCTATGCGGTATGGATACCGCGACATATTAATTTGGAGGTTGAGAAAATGAAGAAACTTTTAGCACTTCTGCTCGTGTTGGCTATGGTTGCTGCCCTGTTCGTAGGCTGCAAAACCAATACCGACCCGACAGAGCCCACCACCGATCCCGCTGATCCCACTGAGCCCACCACTGAGGCTCCCACTGATCCCACTGAGCCCGTTCCCCCCACCATCGAAGCAAAGATCGCAATGGTCACTGACTACGGCGACATCACCGACGAGTCCTTCAACCAGGCTGCTTACGAAGGCTGCAAGGCTTTCGCTGATCAGTATGGCTGCGACTTCAAGTATTTCAAGCCGACCAGCGACTCCACTGCAGACCGCGTTGCAATGGTTGAATCCGCTATCGACGAAGGCTACGAAATCATTGTTATGCCCGGCTACGCATTCGGCGGCACTCTCGTTGAAGTTACCAACGAATACCCCGATGTGAAGTTCATCGCTCTGGACGTTGCTGCCGGCGACATCCTCGAAGCAGGCGTTGGCGAAGGCTACACCTACAACCCCGCTGACTACGATGTAACCGAGTATTACAACACCGAGAACACCTACTGCGCTGTTTACCAGGAAGAAATCGCCGGCTACATGGCTGGCTACGCAGCTGTTAAGCTTGGCTACACCAAGCTCGGCTACCTCGGCGGCATGGCAGTTCCTGCTGTTATCCGTTACGGCTACGGCTTCGTTCAGGGCGTCGATGATGCAGCTGGCGAAATCGGCGCTGAAGGCGTTGAAGTTAAGTACGTCTACGGCAACCAGTTCTTCGGCGATGCAGACATCACTGCATATATGGACACTTGGTATGCTGACGGCACCGAGGCTGTCTTCGCTTGCGGCGGCGGCATCTACACCTCTGCTGCAGAAGCAGCTGAGAAGGTTGGCGGCAAGGTCATCGGCGTTGACGTCGACCAGGCTCCCATCATTGACAAGTATGCAGAAGGCATGACCATCACTTCCGCAATGAAGGGTCTGACCGCAACTGTCGTTGATGCGCTCACCGAAATCCTCGTAAACGACAACTGGGCAGCTTATGCAGGCCAGATCGCCAGCTTGGGTCTTGTCTCTGACACCGACCTCACCTCCAACTTCGTGCAGCTTCCGGCAAGCACCCAGTGGGCGGACGGCTTCACCGAAGCTGACTATGCAGCACTTGTTGCAGCTCTCTTCAGCGGCGATATCGAAGTTTCCAACGCTACCGATGCTGATCCCGCAGTTGCAAACATCACTCTTGACGTTCAGGGCAACATCAAATAAGAACTTTCTAAGCATGAGAGGACGGGTAACCCCCGTCCTCTTTTTTTATATTTGCGCAAAGATTTGGAGTGTGCGCCTGGGCATACAAGACTTCACAAATTGCAACAAAGCGCCCAATAACGCCAACGCGTTTTCGGCGGAGTGCTCCCGTGCCTACTGACTCTGTGCGGCACAGATGCCTGCAGCGTTCTCCGTTTTGCAAAACGGAGGGACTTGCGGAGATTTGGTTAAAACAATGAATTGTGCAGCCAGTAATAGAATATCCGGCTGCGAATTTTAGATAATATACACAATTTGTCGGATTGCGCCCGACAATTATGAAAATTGGTTTGAAATTCGTTTTTTCACAGTGTATAATAGATTATATTTGGAAAGAGGAGGAATATAGTTTGAGCGCGAATTACGCAATAGAAATGCTAAACATTACCAAGCGCTTCCCCGGCATCATTGCGAATGATAACATTACGTTGCGCTTGAAGCATGGTGAGATTCATGCACTTCTCGGAGAAAACGGCGCAGGCAAATCCACCTTGATGAGCGTTCTGTTCGGCTTGTACAAGCCGGAGGAAGGCAAAATCTTGATGGACGGCAAAGAGGTTCGGATCGATGACCCGAACGATGCCAACAGACTTGGTATCGGCATGGTGCATCAGCACTTCAAACTCGTTGAGTGCTTTTCCGTCCTTGACAACATCATCCTTGGTGTTGAGCCGAACAAAATGGGCTTTCTCCAGAAGGAACAGGCGCGTGAAAAGGTCGTAGCTCTCTCCGAGAAATATGGTCTGCACGTAGATCCGGACGCAATGATCGAAGACATCACGGTCGGTATGCAGCAGCGTACGGAAATTCTCAAAATGCTTTATCGCGAAAACAACATCCTGATCTTTGATGAGCCGACGGCCGTTTTGACCCCGCAGGAAATTGACGAACTGATGCACATCATGCGCAACCTCACGCAGGAAGGCAAGTCCATTCTCTTTATCACCCATAAGCTCAATGAGATTATGGCGGTTGCCGATACCTGCTCTGTTCTTCGCAAGGGCAAATATATCGGCACGGTCGATGTCGCAGGCACGACAAAGGAAGAACTCTCCCGCATGATGGTCGGTCGCGATGTGGATTTCATCGTCCATAAGGATGAGGCGAAGCCCACGGATGTCGTACTTAGCGTGGAGAAGCTTTCTGTCAGCAGCAAGGGGCATAGCAAGAAGGCAGTTAACAATGTTTCCTTCAAAGTGCGCGCGGGCGAGATTGTTTGCATCGCGGGTATCGACGGAAACGGGCAGACGGAGCTTGTTTACGGATTGACGGGTCTGCTTCCGGTGAAAGACGGCGCCGTTATCATGGATGGAAAAGATATTACGCAGCTGGCAATCCGTAAGCGTAATGTCGGCGGTTTAAGCCACATCCCGGAGGATCGCCACAAGTACGGTCTGGTTATGGACTACTCCTTGGAGGATAACCTCATTTTGCAGCGCTATTTCGAGCCGCGGTTTGTGAATAACTTTGGCTTTATGCGCCGCAAGAATATTCGCAACTATGCCAACGACCTGATTGAGCAGTATGATGTTCGCTCCGGTCAGGGCGCGGTTACACCGGCGCGTTCGATGTCCGGCGGTAACCAGCAGAAGGCAATCATTGCCCGCGAAATCGACAAAGACCCGCAGCTGCTCATCGCTGTGCAGCCGACCCGCGGTCTGGACGTCGGCGCGATTGAGTACATTCATAGTCAAATCGTCGCGCAGCGCGACAAGAACAAGGCTGTTCTTTTGGTTTCCCTGGAACTCGACGAGGTTATGGCGCTTTCCGACCGTATCCTTGTCATGTACGAAGGGGAAATCGTCGGCGAGCTTGACCCGAAGACAACGACGGTCGAAGAGCTTGGTCTCTACATGGCCGGCGCAAAGAGGGAGGCTAGAGAAGTATGAGCCCATTAAAGAAAAGAAGATCCGTTCTGAGAAGTGATGGACTACAGACGCTGATTTCCTCTCTGCTGTGTATTATCCTCGGCTTGGCGGTTGGGTATCTTGTGCTTCTGCTGATTAACGCGGCAGGCGCTTGGGATGCGACCATGGCGATTGTGAAGAACTTCTTCAAGTTCACGAAGGCAGAGACAAGGATGAAGAACTTCGGCCTGACCCTTGCGAAGACTGCGCCGCTGCTGATGTGCTCCTTGTCCGTCCTGTTTGCGTATAAGGTCGGTCTGTTTAACATCGGCGCAGCCGGTCAGTACACGGCGGGCGTCTGTGCAGCTCTGATTTTCGCGCTGCATCCGAACTTCCTGTGGCCCTGGTGGGCATGCCTGCTCGTGGCTGTTGCAGCCGGCGCGATTCTCGGCGCGATTTGCGGCGCACTGCGTGCATACTGCAACGTCAACGTCGTTATATCCGGCATCATGCTCAACTGGATTACCTTGTATCTGACAAACTGGGTTCTTGCCTGGGTCAAGAATCCTGCCAGCCCCTATACAAAGGAACTGCGCAGTGTGAACACGTCCGCGCTGATTCCGTCTATGGGCTTGGAAAAATTTTTCAACAACAAGAACGTCACCATTTCTGTTGTACTGGTTCTTCTCATCGCGGTAGTTATTTGGATTATTCTTAAAAAGACAAAGTTCGGCTACGAGCTGAAGGCAACCGGCAACAACCTCCACGCTGCAAAATACTGCGGCATGAAGGAAAACCGCAATATCATTCTGACCATGGTCATTGCAGGTGCGCTTGCGGCAGCCGGTGCGGGTCTATTCTATCTGGCAGGTATTGAAGAGTGGTCAACCACGCAGTCCGCTGTCCCGGGCATGGGCTTCAACGGCATCGCGGTTGCCTTCCTGGGCGGATTGAACCCGCTGGGAGCCATCCTGTCGTCCTACTTTATCCAGCACATCACCACGGCTGGCGGTTACGTCAACCTGCAGGTGTACAGTGCGCAAATCTCCGACTTTATTTCGTCCATGATTATTTACCTCTGTGCATTTGTCGGCTTCTTCAAGATGTTCATCAATCTCAGACTGGATAAGGGCGAAGAGCGGAAAGCACGCAAAGCAGCCTTACTTGCGAGTACTGAGGAAGGGGGTGCTGACGAATGATCTTGTTGCTGCAATACACCATCATTTTCGCGGCAGTGCTCCTGCTGGTTGCGCTCGGCGGCGCGTTTGCTGAGCATTCGGGCGTTATCAATATCGGCTTGGAAGGCATTATGGTTATCGGCGCACTCGGCGGCGCGCTGGCAATGTCCAAGATTAATATTGAGTACGGCGGATTTGTTATCGTTGTATCCACCATTGTTGCCAGTGCCGCGGCGGGCTTAATTTTCTCACTCTTTTTAGCGGTTGCGGCGATCAACTTCAAAGCGGATCAAACGATTACCGGAACCGCAATGAACATGTTAGCGACTGCCGGATCTACGGTTGCCGTTAAGGCAATGAATACTGCGGCTTCCGGCGGCAGCGACGTCTCCTCCGCAATCCGCTATATCAACCAAAAGCAGTTCTTTATCCATCGTTTCGGCGATTTTGAGTTCAGCTGGTTCATGCTCGTTGCTGTTATTGCCTTGGTTGTAGCATACATCGTGATGTACAAAACCCGCTTTGGTTTGCGTTTGCGCGCATGCGGCGAGCACCCGCAGGCTGCGGACTCCGTCGGTATCAACGTTTATAAGATGCGCTATGCAGGCGTTCTGATTTCCGGCGTCCTCGGCGGTTTGGGTGGTATTACCTTCATCACTACCGGCGTAAGCGAGTGGAAATTTGAAAACGGTGTTGTCGGCTTCGGCTTCCTTGCACTTGCCGTTATGATTTTCGGCGCTTGGGATCCGCTGCGCATCGCCGGAGCTGCCGTGATTTTCGGTCTGTTCCGCGCACTTGGCAATGTCCATACAGGGATTCCGCTGTTGGAGCACCTGGGCATCCCCGGTGCGGTGTACAACATGTTGCCGTACATCGTATCTTTGCTGGTTCTGGCTTTCACATCGAAGAGATCCAGAGCGCCGAAGGCGGAGGGCATTCCCTACGACAAGGGACTGCGATAACCCCCCCCTACGAAATACTTGCATTGTCCTATCCCTGCCCTGGCGGGGATAGGACAATGATTGTTACTTGCACTTTTACTATCGAACAACGCGTTACGGAGGATGCGGTTACATGTCTAATATTATTGTGCTCGGCATTGCGGGCGGCAGCGGCAGCGGCAAAACCACACTAATGAAAAACCTGATTGCCCGATTCAAGGATGACGTTACGGTGATCAGCCACGACAATTACTATCGTCCCTATGATAACCTGACGATTGAAGAACGGAAAAAAATGAACTATGACCATCCCGACGCCTTTGATACGGAGATGATGATAGAACACCTTGCGCAGCTAAAGTCCGGGCAAACGGTTTATAGCCCCATCTATGATTTTACCACATATTCCCGCAGGGAAGAGACCGAGCGCCTCGAGCCGAAAAAGGTGATTTTGGTCGAAGGAATCTTGATTTATCAGAACAAGGCGCTGTGCAAGCAGATGGATATTAAAATTTTTGTGGATACGGACGCCGATGTCCGCTTAATTCGCAGAATTCGCCGCGACGTTTCCAAACGCGGTAGAAGTTTGGATTCCGTGCTTTCGCAGTATTTGGGAACGGTCAAGCCCATGCACGAGCAGTTTGTCGAGCCGAGCAAGAAAAACGCAGATTTGGTTGTCCTCGAGGGCGGCAAGAATCTGGTTGCGCTGGATATGATTATCGGCAGAATCGAAAAGCAAATCGCGAAGACCGGCGACGTGGCAGCCCTATAGGCACTATAATCCGAATCCGCAAGGAAAAATCGGCGAGAAATTGCAGTTTTTGCTTTTCGCGATGAAAAAGAATGTGCTATACTGAACGGGCACTTCATAAAGTACAACACCTGCGCATCGGAGGGGAAGATATGGCGTTTATTGAATGGCTGAAAGTTGTCGTGCTTGGATTTGTCGAGGGCATCACGGAGTGGCTGCCCATCAGCAGCACAGGGCACTTGATTTTAACGGACGCACTTTGGCCGCTGCAGCAGTCGGCGGCGTTCAAAGAAATGTTCAACGTGGTTATCCAGTTGGGCGCAATTCTGGCGGTTGTGGTGCTGTATTTCAGAAAACTCTGGCCGTTTCATTCGAAAAAATTGCGGGCAAAGCGCTCGCAGTTCTCAAAAACGAGCGAGAACCGCGTAGTATGCCGCGCGCAGCGTCTGTGCGACCGCTACTGCGATATGGATAAAATCGTCATGTGGCTGAAAATCGCGCTGTCCTGCCTGCCCGCTATTCTCATCGGGCTGCCGTTGGACGACTGGTTTGACGAGCACTTGTATAACCCCACGGTTGTGGCGCTGATGCTGATTGTCTACGGCGTCGCCTTTCTTCTCATCGAGCGGCGCAATCAGAGCCGTAAGCCGCGTATCAGCAAAATATCGAAACTTACGTGGCTCGACGCCGCGCTAATCGGCGTTTTTCAGGTGCTGGCGCTTGTGCCGGGAACCTCTCGATCGGGTGCAACCATCCTCGGCGGCATGCTGATCGGCGCATCCAGAGGGCTAGCGGCGGAGTACACCTTCTTTCTCGCGATACCGACCATGTTCGGCGCGTCGCTGCTGAAGCTGATGAAATTCGGCTTCGCATTTTCGAGCACGGAGCTGGCGGTCCTGCTGTTGGGCATGCTGGTCGCCTTCGCAGTGTCGATTCTGGCAATCAAGTTCCTTGTGGGTTATATCAAGAAACACGATTTTTCGGTTTTCGGCTGGTATCGCATCGGGCTGGGGCTTATTGTGTTGCTGTATTTCTATGTTATCAAGTAGTTCCCTTCGGGAATGCCTGCAGCCTGTGAAAATAGTCTTTCGGACTATTTTTACAGGCTGCTTCAGGTTTACAGAACGCTTCTAATACTCATTCCAAATTAAAAATTTGGAATGCTGGCGCTACGCGCCACGCAGCGCCATAGGCGCTGCGACGTCTCATAAGTTCCAAACGCGCTGCGGCGCTATAAAAATCGCAGCAGCGATTTTTAATTGGAACTAGTATAAAATGCCCTGCGTATAAAAAAAGAAAACCGCAGGCGAGTGGCTGGCTCGTCTGCGGCGTTCAGTAAAAAGAGGGGAAAATGAAAAAGAAATTAGAATCGTACAAATTGTACTGTCTACATTCTAACCGCCAATTGTTAAAAAAATAAGTCAAAAGAAATTAAGTTTGTATTAAGTTGTAGGAGAGTTTCGCGTTCTATTGACATTATTTGAAATGCTCTTGTTTCCGAATGCTTGCTATGTTATAATCATCATGGTATGACCATTCAGTCATATACATTACTTTTGGAAAGGGAGCATACACATGAAAAAATCAGTTCGCATTCTCGCTGTTTTACTCGCACTATGCATGGTTCTCTCCTTGGCACTTCAGACCTTTGCCGCGGAACCCGTCCTTTCCCAAGCATCTGTACCATCCTCCATTCGTCCGAACGCAAATATTCCGACATTTATTACGATGCCGAGGGATTACAGTGCAGACAAGACCTACCCGCTTGTTTTGCTGCTGCACGGGCATGGCGGCAACCACAACGAGTGGGGCGGCTATGATGCGATTTCCAACGCGCTGGCGTACGAGGGGAAAATCGTTGTAACGCTCGACTTCCCCGGCTGTGGCGACAGCCAAGAGAGCTTCCGCTTGAACACTATGACGAACATGAAGCAGGATGTGCTCGATGTAATCGCTTTTATGAAAACTGCCTGTAAGATTGATACTGTCAGCGCAATGGGCTATTCTATGGGCGGGCGCATTCTTTTGGAAATCATCGCCGAGGAGAAATTCGACTTTGACAGCGTGGTATTTGTCGCGCCGGCAGAGGACACCGAAGACCTCAAAAACCTCTTCGGCGGCGCTGCCAACTGGGACACGCTGAAAGCGAGCGCGAATACCAACGGCTACGCCGATTTTACCACCATTTACGGACAGCAGCAGGAATTGAGCAAGGAATGGTTTGCAGACCTTGAAAAGTATGCAGACGGGCTGGCGGAGCTTGCCGCTCCCAAGTTTAAGGGCAGATCGATGGTCATCTACGCCACGGACGATACCGCTGTTTCTCCGTGGGTTTCGCAGGGAGTTGCAGACGCCTTCCAATGCCCCGTGCTGAAAACATACAAAGAGGGGCACTCTTACAGCTTCTACGGCTACGACGGGATTGTTATGATAACCGTCATCGACGGCACGGTCGCCTTCTTTACCGGTGGAAATTTGCTGCCGTTTACGGACGTTAAGCAGACGGACTGGTTCTATTCTGAGGTGAATTACGCGTACTACAGGGGCTTGATGATCGGTACGAGCGACGCAAGCTTCGAGCCGCACACCACGACCACGCGCGGCATGGTCGTCACGATGCTTTATCGAATCGATGGAGAACAGGGCGTGACTACCACATCCTCATTTGCCGATGTGGAAGCCGGGAAATATTATGAAAATGCTGTGGCATGGGCGGCGGAGAAGAAAATTGTCGAAGGCTACGGCGACGGGAAATTCGGACCGAACGACCCCATTACCAGAGAGCAGATGGCAACCATTCTGTATCGCTATGCGCAGTATAAAGAATATGCAACGGTTATCGCTACGGAGCATAGGGCATTTGCCGATGCGGCGAAAATCAGCGCTTGGGCAAAGGATGCCATGACATGGGCAGTGCAAGTGGAACTGATTAACGGCATGGGAAATGACATCTTAGATCCGCAAGGAAACGCCGAGCGCTGCCAAGTTGCAGCTATTCTGACGCGCTTTTGCAACACGGTTGTAAAATAGGAAGTACACAGATTGCATCAAAGCGTGCCCCCCGACGGCAAAGCCGTCGGGGGGCACGAAAATGATTTTGCGGGTTTCTGTTGGTGGAAGAGAAATACTATTGACAAACTGCGCGTTGCTTGTTAATATAAACTAAGGAAAATTGCGTTGAGGAAACCAGCTGCAGCATTTAGCAGAAGCGAGCAGGGGAGTGGTGAAAGCCCTGTTGTTGAAGTTGCGGCGCGCCACTTCCGAGCGGCCTGCGACGAGCAGGACGGGTCATCTCCGTTATCCGATGAACTAAGATGCCATGGAAATGGTAAATTAGGGTGGTACCGCGAGAATTCCTCGCCCCTATATGGGGGTGGGGTATATTTTTTGTGAAAAGGAAGAGAACCTAATGGAAAAGAAAAAATACGGTGTGAATGCACTGCGCGAGATGTTTTTGTCCTACTTCGAGGACAAGGGGCACTTGCGCCTGCCCAGTTTTTCGCTGATTCCGCAGAACGATGCGTCGCTTCTGCTCATTAACTCCGGCATGGCGCCGATGAAACCCTACTTCAAGGGAGACGTTACCCCTCCACGTTCGCGCGTGTGCACCTGCCAAAAATGCGTGCGCACCGGCGATATCGACAATATCGGGCACACCGAGCGGCACGGCACGTATTTTGAAATGCTCGGCAACTTCTCCTTCGGCGACTATTTCAAGCGCGAGGCGATTGCATGGTGCTGGGACTTTCTGGTCAATGTCTGCAATCTGGAGGAAAGCCGCCTGTATCCGTCCGTCTACGAAAACGACGACGAAGCCTTTGCAATTTGGAATACCGAGATGGGCATTGCGAAGGAGCGCATCTTCCGTTTCGGCAAGGCGGACAATTTCTGGGAGCATGGCTCTGGCCCCTGCGGACCGTGCTCTGAGGTTTACTACGACCGCGGCGAAAAGTACGGCTGCGGAAAACCCGACTGCACCGTCGGTTGCGATTGCGACCGCTATATGGAAGTTTGGAACAACGTCTTCTCGCAGTTTGATAACGACGGTCACGGCAACTACACCGATTTGGCGCAGAAGAATATCGACACCGGCATGGGGCTTGAGCGTCTGGCGGTTGCGGTGCAGGACGTCGGCTCGCTGTTCGAGGTTGACACCGTGATGAACATCACCAATAAGGTCACGGAGATTACCGGCGCAAGCTACGGCAAGAGCCGCGAGATGGATGTGTCGCTACGCGTAATCACCGACCATATCCGCGCATCGGTCTTCATGATTGCAGACGGCGTTCAGCCGCGCAACGAGGGCAGAGGCTATGTGCTTCGCCGTTTGCTGCGCCGCGCAGCCCGCCACGGAAAGTTTTTCGGCATCAACCGCCCCTTCCTCTGCGATGTTGTGGAAACGGTTGTGCGTGAAAACGAGGGGCACTATGCGTATCTGCGCCAGCAGGCGGCGCATATCACCCGCGTGATTCGCGTGGAGGAGGAGAACTTTGCCAAGACCATCGACGGCGGCATGCGCATTTTTGAAGAAATGCTGGCTGCGCATAAGGCGCGGGGCGCGGCGGTTTTCTCCGGCGCAGATGCCTTCAAGTTGTATGACACCTATGGCTTCCCGGTTGACCTCACTCGGGAGATGGCGTCCGAGGCAGGCTTGGGAACGGATTTGGAGACGTTCCAAACCTTAATGCAGGAGCAGAAGCTCCGCGCGAAGGAAGCGCGCAAGGCGCTGGGCGATCTGGCGTGGGCGGGTATCGACTTCGGACTGGATAACACCCCGACAGAGTTTTGCGGCTACGAAACCTTGTCCTGCACGGGAAGCGTGCTTGCAGTCTGCGTGGGCGACGAGCTTTCTGACGCAATCGCAAGCGGCGAAAAGGGAATTTTGGTGCTCGACCGCACAAGTTTGTATGCCGAGATGGGCGGACAGGTTGCCGACCATGGCGAAATCACCTGCGGCGAGGCGGTTTTCGCAGTCGAGGATGTGCAGAAGGACAAGAGCGGGAAATACCTGCACTACGGGCAGATGCGCAGCGGCGCGATTTCCGTCGGCGACAGTGTGAGCGCAGCGGTCGATGCGGATCGCCGCCACGCAATTTGCCGCGCACACACCGCAACGCACCTGCTGCAAAGCGCGCTCGAGCGCGAGCTGGGCGAGCATTGCCATCAGGCAGGCTCTTTGGTCGAGCCTGACCACCTGCGATTTGATTTCACGCATTTCTCCGCGCTCAGCGCACAGGAGCTTGCCGATGTGGTGGAAAACGTGGCGGAGATGATTCTGCGCGGCGAGCAGGTGGAAACGCTGGTTTTGCCGCTTGAGGAAGCAAAAAAGCTCGGCGCAACCGCCCTCTTCGGCGAGAAATACGGCGATACTGTCCGCGTGGTGAAAATGGGCGATACGTCCATGGAATTCTGCGGCGGCACGCATCTGGACAATACAGCGAAGGTTGGACCTGTGCGCGTATCCTCTGAGGCGTCGGTCGCCTCGGGTGTGCGCCGCATCGAGATGTACACCGGCAAAGCGGTGCTTCGCCATATGGAGCAGCAGCGGCAAGTGATTGCAGACGCAGCAGGGGAGCTGAAAACCACCCCGCACGAGCTGTTGCAGCGCGTGCATGCGGTGATGACGGAGATGAAGGACCTGCGCCAGAGTTTGGACAATATGAAAGACAAACTCTTTAACGCCGATGTGGAGCGCAGCTTAGGCGCTGCAAAGGATGTAGCCGGGCTGAAGGTGCTCACCATGATTCGTAGCGATGTCGATGCCAACGACCTGCGCAAGATGGGCGATTTCCTGCGCGATCGGGAGGAGTCGATCGTCGCGGTGCTCGCAAGTGCGCAGGGCGAGAAAATCACGCTTCTGGCGGTCTGCGGGAAGCAGGCAATCGCCCGCGGCGTCAAGGCGGGCGCACTTGTGAAGCAGGTTTCGGCGCTGTGCGGCGGCAGCGGCGGCGGCAAGCCGGATTCTGCGATGGGCGGCGGTAAGGATGTGCAGAAGATGGGCAGCGCCCTTGCGGCTGTTGACACATTCGTCGCTGAGAATGCGACTGCTTAGGAGGAGAACCGATGAACGATTGTATCTTTTGCAAACTTGCAAGTGGCGAAATCCCTACAAATAAGGTCTATGAGGACGAACTCTGCCTTGCATTTCACGATATGCAGCCGCTTGCCCCGCAGCATATCCTGCTGATACCGAAGCAGCATATTCCTTCTGCTGCCGCGCTGACAAAGGAAAACGCGGCGGTGGTTTCCCACATTTTTTGCGTGATTGCCAAGCTGATGGAGGGCAAGGAAAACGGCTTCCGCGTCGTCACGAACAGCGGCAAGGACGCAGGGCAGACTGTGCAGCACCTGCATTTCCATGTGCTCAGCGGGCAGACCCTCGGCAGCTTTCACTAAAAAAACGCCGACTGCAAGAAATTGCAGTCGGCGTAAACTATTGCTCCGATAAGTAAGCCTTGCGTCGTTTTGGCTTTCTGTCACAAAGGAAGTATTAGAAAGCTCGGCGAGGATTTTTCTTGTATGCCAAGGCAGACGACGCAGGCGGGCTTCCGCCCGACAAGGAGGATAACGCTGGGATACGAGAAAAAGCCCGACGAGATGGCGCAAGGTTTACTTATCGGAGCAATATATGTGGGTATGCGCTAGTATTGGCTGAGCGTCAGTTCGCACAGTGTGCCGTCCGCATCGGAAGTGGACTTGCACTGCGTGACATAAAACCAGTCCGAAAGGTTTAGCGAGGGGAGCGTCACCTGCACGCGTTTGCTCGGCTCTGCAAGAAAGCTGCCTGTAAAAAGAAGTTGCAGGGTGCGCCGCTCGCGCTTGGATAAAGCAATCCGCGGCGCTGCGAGCAGACTTTGGTTTGTGATGGCGCTGTATTTTTGCGCTGCGCCGCCTTCCGCGAGGAAGGTCGCATTGCCCAGTAAGGTTATATTCCCGCTTTTTCGACTGTATTGCTTGGAAATCACACCTTTTCTGCAATCGTGCAGACGGGCGCTGAGCAGTTCGCCCTCGTGGAATTGAAAACCCGAATTCGTCCGCGTGAGTGCAATCGAAAGCGCGCCGTTGTTGAGAAAGCGCGGCGGCAGCGCGCCCGCGTTGAGCGCGAATACGCGCAGCGCTTGCATGGCGCTGCTGCCGAGCGCAACAGCGTAGTTCCCCGACAATGACAGCGCAGGCGTATTGTGTGTTACGCCGAAAGGCGCGGCGTAGGCATTGAGAATGGAGTCCATGGTGGCATTTGTCCACGTTCGCGCGGGAACTTCATTGTCCAAAAGGATGCCGCCCATTCCGCGCCCGCGTAATGTGCAAATGCACCCGCGCGGCGTGATGGAAACGCTGTAGTCGTCGACGATGCCGAAAAAGACCACTTGCCCTGCCTGCTTTGCCTGAAAGCGCGTTGCTGCGCTCAAGGCGGCGCGGAGCGACGCCTCAAAAGGAAAATCAAAGCGGAAGCTGTCGCAAACCTCGCCGTCCGTGCGCGTAATCTCCCATGCAATGGGCGTCGGCAGCTGCGTGGTGACCTGCTGGAAGTTTGTTACGTAGCCTGTCATAGATTACGCCTCCGAAATTGCGGCGGACTCGAGGAATTTGAAGCGGTAGTGTACATAATCCTCGCGCGGCTCTTGGTCGAGCGTCAGCTCGACCAAATGCGCTTGGGTCGTCGCCCACTGCGGATGCACGAGCGCCCCCGCGCCGCCCGCATAGAAGAGCTGCGCGAGCGCCTTGAAGGATTTGTAGGCGTCTTTGCCGAAAAACACGCCTTCGCCGGAAAATTCGCGCGCCGTGCGCCCCATTTCCTGCACAGTCCACAAGCCGTCGAGGCGGTCGTGCACAACGGTGTTGCGCCGAAAACTTGCGCAATACTTTGTGGGGTTGTTTGGGAAGACGAAGTTTTTGAACTGCATCCGCGTCCCGCTCATAACAGGTACTCCTCTCGAACCGCTGCGATGAGCGTGACGTCTTCGAGAATGGTGCTGCCGATTTTCGCGCTTTCGGATAATTCCGTCCACTGGCAGCCGGTAAAGACAATGCTGCGATCGGGTTTGCTGATTACCAGTGAAAAGTTTTCCAGCTCGTAGAAACGGATGTTGTCCGAAATTGCCTCGTCAGTTGCGTAAACGCGGCTGAGCGTGATGCTGTACTGCATCGGACCGTGAACCACGGCAACTGCGCTGTTCGAGCCGAATTCGCCGATGGCGATGCAGTTGGATTTGGCGTGGATTTCGTAATTCTGCACCACGGCGATGCGTTTGCCGTCCGCTTCAAGGCGGATATCGGCGGAAGTGGGAATGGTATAGTCGGGCATAAGCGTCACCTCAAACAGAAAGCGCGGCACTTACAGCAATGCTGTGCAGGCTCGCAGCGATGTGGTATGTGAAGGAAATGCGGCAGAGGGTTTGATCCTCCGAATCGGGGAACACCTGCAGAGCTTCAAAACTTTCCAGATAGCCGCGCCTGCGCAAGTCCTGCAAGACCAGCAACACGCAGTTGTAAACGGCATTTCGCGTGAGCCCGTTGTTCTGCGCAAGGGCGAAGCGCTCGTCGAGTGCGCGGCGCAGCGTCTGCAGCAAAATGTCGGTGATCAGTACGGCGTTCAGGCTGCGAAAGGCGTCTGCAGCGACAAGGTCTGTGTCTGCGGCGCGGGTCGTTACAACGCGCACAATCTGCATTTGCCCCCCGCTCTGCCGCAGTGGCGTAACGCCCCCGACAATCAGTCCCCCCATCGTGGAATCGTCATAGTCCTCAGAAAGCGCGGTGATACCGCTCAGCGGGATATTATGTAAAGATGTTGTGGGAGAGTTCAGTGCGCTCAGCGCGCCTGCAAGCGCAGCAGCGGCGCAGGCAGCGTCAAATAAAACCTCGTTTGCAGCCATTGCGCAGGGCGCAATCAACACCATGCGCTCGCAGCAAAGTGCGCGCGCCCGCTCGAGATAGTCATAGCGTGTCCCGCTCGACAGACCGACCAGCCCGATGCAGGCATTGGCGTCTAAAACGCTCCGCACCGCAAGCTGCACGTTCAAATTTCCGCTGGCAATCACGAGAAGTCCCGGCTTGCACGCCGCAAACAAGGCGCTCATGGCGCTTTGATAGGCACTGACCGTATCAGACTCAACGGCGAAGGCATACAATGAGCCGGAGCCGTTCGCCATGCAGGCGATCAGCAAACGATACATCTGCGAAGTCATGCCATACAGCGTAGCTGCCTGCTGCTCCGAAGTCACCAGTTGCACGCCCTCTGCTGCGTCAGCCGGCGCAATAACCGCAACCATGCGTGCAGCGCTGACGGCGCTGCCTTTTGCTGCGCCGAATTGGGTGTAAATACCCGGGAAAACATGCGTAGTACTCATTGCGAAACCCCCTGAATTGTGTAACTTTGGAATAACCCCGCGTTGTCGCTGGCGTAGAGCCGCTTGAACAGCGGCACGCGCACCTTGCAGCGGAAGCAGTCGGTTTTGGCGTCGTACGCAGTGCCCGCAATGGACATATCCCCGTGATTTGCGCCGTCAAAACCTTGCAGGAATACGTCAATAAGCCTGCAAACTGTGTCATCGCACAGCGCGCCGTCACCCGTGCCGGGGGAGAAAACCTCCATTAGCACCGTTGTGCCGAGCTGCATGCCGTAGCGCTCCTTGCCCTGCGCATCCTGCCCGAGATAGTAAGAAATCGCGTTCTGCTCGCATTTCGCGGTGTCCATGCCGACCGCGACCATCGGGCTTTGCAGGCGCGGCAACGTCTGTGCGTTCATCGCGCGTACAACATGCAGTCCCGCGCTGGAAAGCGCGTGAATCAAGGATGTGATCAAGTCCTCCATGGATCTTCCCGCCCCCTTTCCACGCAAAGTCCCCAAATGTACAGGCGTTCATTCTGAAAGGTGATTGCATCTGCGCGGCGTACGAGATAGTTTTTTCCGTCGTAGGAGAGATGCTCTGCGCCCGTAATGTCCACATCGGGCGGCCCGATGTACAGATACTGCCCGCGCGGGATTTCGCCGCCGCTTGCAATGACGCGATCCATATTCTGCCAGCTCTTCGAGGTTACGGGCTGCAAAAACCCGGTGACGCTCGTGCTTTCGCTGCTGCTGACAATTTCAATAGTGCAGCCGTACTGCGCAATCAGTGCGCCGATGAGCGCCTTCATGCGCGTACCCCGCGGAAGGAAAAGCCTTCGTCGCTGCACCACGGCGCAAGCATTCGCTTGGCAAGCACCGCCAGCGCGGAGCTGTCAGCCTCGCGCAGCGTGAGGCTGATACTGCCTGCGTTGAAGGAAGCCATTTCGTCCTTGTGCACGCAGTGAAAGGCGGAAACCGCCAAAATGGCGGCTGCCGCAACAAAATTCTCGCGGCAATCCTCTGCTGCGATGCCCGGGCGCAGGCGGCTGCTGAATTCCGCCTGCGCTGCAAGGCAAAGCATATTGAGGACATCTTGCTGCTGCGCAACGAGCGTGCCGCTCATTGCCAGTGCAGTGGAGAAGATGTCGTCAATCATGCCCATATCAGATTACCAAGATTTTTGCTGCATCGTCGCAGACCTTACCGAAGCCGGAAATGGACGTAATGGCTGCGCGTTCGAGCTGACGGTCGATGAGCTTGTCGTATTCCACGCTGATTTCGCCTGCCTGCACCATCTCCAGCGCATAGCGGCGGTCGAGCGCGATGATGGTATCGTCCGCCACCGCAGAGGTGCGCAGCAGTTCCGCGCCCAAGGGCGTGGCGAACTTGCCCGTGCCTTGGAAATTCAGACCCGTGAGCGGGTTTTGCAGCTCGGCAAGCATCAAAAGTTTGACCATCGTCGCGGAATTGACCAGCATGGTGTTCATCTCGTAGGGAGCAAACTGCGCCCAGAACTCCACGAGCTGGTTGTAGGTCAAATTGCCCGCCACGCCGCTCAGCGGCGCAGACCCCACGGCGTAGGTGACTGCCGCATTGTCGTTGCCGTCGCCGTTAACAAGGACATTCACAGCGTCATCAAGCTGCATTTTGTGGATATGCGCACCGATTTGGCGCAGCATCACGGAGAAGAGGTCGAGCTTCTGGAAGCGCAGAGCCTCGTAGGAAGCCACGAGCATCCTGCCGCGCTTGTGCAGAGAAATCAAGTTTTCCTTGGTTTTCACCGCCGTTGCGGGGATGATTGCCCCTTCCGCGACATCTGCAAGCGCCTTGTCCGCATCTTCGGGGACAGAATAGATGCTGCGGTAGTCCATCGCGTCGATATTTGTTACGGTTGCCGAAATGCTCGGCAAAATGTTTGCCTCGTCCATGCCCTGTCGCACGGCGCGGGCGATAAATTCGGGGAAAAGCACCGCCGATTCAAAGGTTGAGAAGAATTTCTCCACCGCGTCCGAGCCCGCGCCCTTTACGCGGATGCCGAAGCGTTTGAGCTGACGCTGGAAGGCGTCCGTGCCTTCGAATGCCGTGCCCTTGTAGGATTCCGTGGGGTCGAGCGCCTCGAGAACCTGCGTGAAGGACTTCCCGCTTTCGCGGTACATGCCTTTTTCAAGCCGAATGTTTTCAAATGCCATTGTGTTACCTCCTAATACTTACAAATAGAAGCTGACGAGCTTCCGGGTTGTGTCTACGTTCACCACAAGATACTGCCTGCCGTCTGCGTCAAGCTGTACGCCGCCGTCTTCATCGGCGGCCAATGCGGTGAAACCTGTGGACGGATTCGCGCCGGTGTAGGGAAGGGTCACAAAGCCGGACAGAATCACATTGGCAAGCCCGTCTTTGCTGTTGCTGACGACGCCGATAAATACGTCGCCCCCCGCGCAAATATCCACCGTGTTGTTGCCGGTCAAAAGGCAGACGGTGTTATGCGCCATGGGGCGAGATGCGAGAAAGGTCGCGCACTGCTGCGCAATCGACTGGAAAGAAATAGCCATAATAATACCTCCAAAATTAAATCAAAAATGCGGAATCCAGAACTTCGCCTGCGTGCGAAGCGGAAAGCTGCGATTTCGGCGGGAAAAGGGCAGCGGTTTTTTGTTCCATCGCCTTGTGCAGCTCGGAAAGCTGCGCGTGGTCGAGCGCCTGCGCCGCTGCGCGAAGCACGGTTTCCGTGGCGCCAAAATCCAAAATCAGCCCCATGGAAACAACCTCTTTCACCAATTCCTCGCGGCGTGCCCGCCCGAGAGCTGCGTCACGCGCAAGTGCGCGGTAATCCTCTTTCTGTGCAGGCGAGCCCGCCTTTTGCACATATTCCTCCAAAGACATATACAAGCCTCCCTTCATCGCTTTCAGAACGCCCGCCTCGCGCTGCGCGGGAACTGCGACAAAAGAGAATTCGTAAGCGTCCGTGGGCGCAGAGAGAATCGCAATGCAGATTTTCCCGTCATAGCCGACGCCCTTTTGATGCATGCAAGTTCCGTAAGGCTTCCCGCAGATGGAACAGGTCATCTCAGCCATGGCGCAGCCGACCGAAACCTCCTTCTTAATGCCGCCCTCGATTTCGGCGATCAAATCCGCGTTTTTGTCCGTGCGCAGCATGTAGGCGCTTGCCTGCACGAAGTGCAGGTCTCCGTCGCGCAGCACTTGTGTGTCGAAAATACGGGCAACCTGTCTGTTTGCAGACCATTCGTGATCGCAAATGCCCGTTTTTCCGATGAAAAGTGCAGCCAAAGCGGGCAGCGCACGCTCATCGAAGCACTCAAAATCACGGTCAGGCAGATTGTCGCACAGTCGCATCGAGAAGCAATAGACCTCTTCTGCTGCCAGCGGCGATTTGGATAATGCGTTGATTTTCTTCAGCTGCTCGTCATTCGGTGTTCCCGCCGAAAGAAGGGCAGCCGCCTTGTTGATTTGCGTAAAAATCACCTCCTAAGTAGTAGCGGCAGCGCATAGCTGCGCCGCCTGTGCGCGGTAAAGCGCTGCGTGCGACTCCTCCAAAATATCCTGTAAGCTGATGTCGTCCCAGACGATTTCCGGGGTGCAGGCGTAGCCGTTCAGGCGCAGCCACAGCTCGCAGATGCGCGTAAGCGTAGGGTCAAGCGTGCGGCGAATCGCCCAGAGTTCGCTTGTGAGCAAATCGCTCTGCTGCGCGCTCATGCGCTCGGTGCTCGACCAGTTCAGCCCGAGCAGGAAGGGCGGCAAGCCCGTTTTTGCCACCAACTGCTCCAGAATTTGCCGCACAGGGGTTTCCGAGTCGAGGATTTGCCCGTCCGCGCCGATGACCTTCACCGAAACATCGCCCACTGCCACGAAATCGCGCACCACGCCGGATTTGGAGTCCTGCATCGCGGCAGACCATTCTCCGGCGATGGCGTCGGCGCGCGCGCCGGCGTTAGTTCCCATGCTCTCGCCGGACGGCTTGCAGACCACGGCGTAGCGCACGTTGCCCGCTCGTTCCCAGTTCGTGCCGATGGTGTTGTAGATTTTCAGCAGAATGTCGGTTAGAAACGGCATGGAGCGAAACAGCGAAACGCCGTAGGGATTTGCGGGTTCGGGGTTGAGGGTTGTGAAGAGAAGCAGGTGCTGGTAGGGCAGCGGGCGCAGTGTGCCGCTGTCGTCGGTGGCGCACAGGGTGATTTCGAGCGGACTGCCGCCCTCGTGCACCTGCACTTGACTCACATCCCCCCAGCAGACTGCGCTGAGCTTCCCGCCCGCAACGACCATCTCGCCGACCGCCCTGCCATAGGTCAGCAAGCTGTCGGTGTAGGCGGAGAGAAAGCTGTGGATGCCGCGCTGCCCGCGTCCGCAGGGCACGGTGCGCAGAAACTGCGCCAGAGCGGCTTCCGCCGCGGGGTCTGCGCACTGCACATGGAAACCGCCGCTCAGCCGTACGAGTTTTCCCACCGCAGCGTCAAGAATCGGCAGCGCCTCGCGCATGGACTGATACAGTCGGTGCTCACAGCCGCCCAGGGGCACGTAGGAACGCACTGCGCCGAAGGGGTGTTCCCGCCCGTGACGCAGCTGCGAAACTGCGCCGGGCGGCGCTTTGGAACGCTTGGATTTCAAAAGAGAATCCCTCCTTTCAAAGAATGTATTGATAAACGCTTGCGCGTGTTATCCGCGTCTTACGATTGCGCGCGCTGCAATGGGCGCTTCCTGATGAGAGAGCACGGTTGCAGCGAAGTATCGCATGTCGTCCATGGCGTGGTCATGCTCTTTTTTTACCGTGTCTGTTCCTGCGCGTGTGTCCCAGACGTACTGCTCCATTTCGCGCAGGCAGTCGCCACAGGTGTCGCAAATGACCAGTTTGCCGCTCTTTAAGAGGTCCGAGGTGCGGCGGATTCCGGAAATCACGTCATTGTCCGCCCGTTTCACATGCAGCCCGCGCCTGCGCAGGGTTTCGATAAAACTTGCGGCTGAGGGGTCAACAATAATTGCCTCAATCTTTCGCGACCCTGCGAGCTGTTCGAGGGCGTCCGCGTATTCCGCGTCTGTCATTTGCCGCATTTGCTGCCGCGAGTCGAAATAGAATTCCTTCACGCGATACCAAACGCCGCCCAGCTGCCCCCATAGCCCAAAGGACGCAGGATTTACCGTACCGTAGTCGCAGGAGATGTACCATTTTGAAAACGTGCCCGTCGGCACGCTCGGCGCATCGGCAGCGTCGAAAAAATCATATACGCGCCCTTCGGCAGCCACCCATTGCCCCAGTACGAAGCGGCGGAAGAATACACCGGAGTAAAGCCTGCTGTAGCGCTGCCGGATGGCAGGGGAGAGCGCGGGGTTGTCCTGCATCGTAAAGTGCAGATACAGACAGTTGCGCGCCTGCGCGTTACAGACCCACTCCGTGTAAAACCAGTGCCGCGGCCCTTCGGGGTTACAGTTAAACCAGAGCCTGCTGCCGCTCACGGAGCAGCGCGCGCAGGCCTGCTCGACGAAACTGCGCGGCATAAGCGCGACCTCGTCAAGCAGAACGCCCGCGAAGGTTATACCTTGGATTAAGGACGACGAGCTTTCGTCGCGTCCGCCGAAGATGTAAAAATCGTTGCTGCGCCCGCGATAAGTCACGCGCACCAGATTTTCGCTGCGCTTTTCCTTCACGCTGAAGCCGATGGCGCTGAGTTTCGGCAGAAGTTCGGTGAGCACGTTTCTCCGCAGGGAGGAAATGGTCTTGCCGCAGATGCCGAAGCGCGCGCCGCGAAAATCGCTCATAGCCCATAGGAAGAAGCTCAGCCCCATGCAAAGGGTTTTTCCCGAGCGTACCGCGCCGTCGCAGATAATCGCCTCGCAGGAGTGGTGCGGACTTTTCTTGCGCCACCAGTTCAGGACAACGCGCTGCTTTTTAGAGAATTTCATTCTCGTCGCCTTCTTCCGCAGCTGCGAAGAAGGCGGCGGCGCAGTCGGTATCCTCTGCGCCCGATTCAAGCAGCAGCTCCAGCGCGCGTACGCGGTCAAGCAGCTTGATTTCAACCGTGCCCTTGTCGTTGCGCTTGAGTTCCGAGAGCAGGCTCAAATCCAGAGAATCGATGTTCGGGTTCTCCTCGAGAACCAAACGCACGCAGTCGTTCGCCCGCCCGAAGGCAAGCTGGGCAAGCCTGCGCACGACGTCGGACTTGCTCGGTGCGCACTGCCCGCGCTGCAGGGAAAGCTCCCGTTGCACCGCAGGACTTGCCAGCAGCTTCACCCCGTCGAGCTTTCCGATCGCCTGCGCGGCATGCTGCGCGTCGAAGGAGCGAAGATAGGCGCTTACAAAGCGCCGCTTGTCAGATAGAAATTGCATAAAATCACCTCAGGCAGCGGGAAAAGTGTTCCGCTGCGAAATTTTGGGCGCAAAAAAAACGCGCCTTTAACCAAAAGCGCGTTTTTGCGGCAATTGCCGCGAAGAATACAACTGTTTCTACTTGTGAGAAAAAAATTCTTGTGTTATAATGCGAATGATCTCAAAACTGCCGCCCGGCGGAAAGGCAAGGTCAAAAAATGAAGAAAATACTTTTCGGCAGTCTCTGCATGGTGTTGCTGCTCTTAACTGCCTGCGCAACGGGAGAACCCGTCCGCCGCTACTGCGACTATTTATCTATAGAGATCCCCGACACGATGCAAAGCGCCGGGGCGACGGACGATGGAGCAGCCTTTGCCATGGCATATGTTCAGGACGAGTGTCAACTCACCGTGCTTGCAGAAGACAAGGCGGAGATTGCGCAGGAGTACGCAGCCGAAACGCTCGAGCAATATGCCGCGTTAGTGCTGGAGAAAAATGCTGTGGATGCAGAGCCGATTTATAGCGCAGAGGGCAATCTCTGCGCGGAGTTCGAGACAAATATGAACGGCACATGGTGCTATTTTTACTACGTATTTCTCGATGATGATACTTCCTATCTGACAGTGCAGTTTGGCGCTCTGCGCGAAGACCGCGCGGACTTTGCACCGCGCTTCCGCGATTGGGAAGCCACGATTGAATTGCTGTAAATTGAAAAACTGCGGGGCAAGGAATCACTCCTTGCCCCGCGCAGTTTTATACTTCCATAATGATCGGCAGGATCATCGGGTTTCGCTTGGTGTTCTTAAACAGGAACTGCGACAGGTCATGCTTAATCGTCGCCTTGATGGTTGCCCAGTCAGAGATTTTGCGCTCCTGACAGTTGTCAAGCGCCCTTGCTGCCACCATGCGCATTGCCTCCATCAAATCGTCGTTTTCCTTGATGTAAACAAAGCCGCGCGTGATAATATCGGGGCCCGACAGAAGAGAGCCGTCTTGACTCGACAGATTCACGCATACGACAATCATGCCGTCGCTTGCCAGATGCTTGCGGTCGCGCAGGACTACGCTGCCCACGTCGCCCACACCCATGCCGTCAACGAGCACCTTGCCTGCGGGCACAGTGCCGTTCACCTTGCAGGTTTTCTGTGTGCATTCAATCACGCTGCCAATATCGGCAATGACAATATTCCGCGGGCTCATGTGCATTTGCTGCGCCAAGGCGGCATGCTTTTGCAAATGCCGCTGCTCGCCGTGCACGGGGATGAAAAAGCGCGGTTTGGTGAGCGCGTGGATAATTTTCAGCTCTTCTTGACAAGCGTGCCCCGAAACGTGCAAACCTTCAAGCTTGTCGTAAATCACGTCCGCCTTCTTGCGGTACAGCTCGTTAATAATGCGCGAGACCGCTTTCTCATTGCCCGGAATGGCAGAAGCGGAGATAATGATATGGTCGCCCGGCATAATCTCGATTTGCCGATGGTTGGAAAACGCCATGCGGTAAAGCGCCGACATATTTTCACCCTGCGAGCCGGTAGATACGATAACCACTTTATCCTTCGGCAGGGATTTAATCTGGTTCAGGTCAACCAGTGTGCCCGCCGGAATATTCAAATAGCCAAGCTCTGTGGAGACTTTCAGAATATTCTCCATGCTGCGCCCGGTGATGGCGACCTTTCTGCCGTGACGGTGCGCCACCGCGAACACAGCCGCAATGCGGTGCATGTTCGAGGCAAAAGTCGTTACGATAATGCGTTCCTTGCAGGCGTTAAAATGCCGGTCGAGGCTGTCGGTGACCAAGGATTCCGAGGGGGTGTAGCCCTGCCGCTCGACATTTGTCGAGTCGCACAGAAGCGCATATACGCCCTCTTTTCCCAGTTCGCCCAGACGACCGAGGTCGGTCATGCCGTCTTCTGCCGTGGGGTCGAGCTTGAAGTCGCCGGTCATAATAATCGTGCCCACAGGGGTTTTGATTGCAAACGCGCAGGCGTCTGCAATCGAGTGATTCACGTGGATGAACTCTACGCTGAAGCAGCCCGCCTTCACAACAGCGCCTGCCTTGTGCGTTACGAGTTGGGACTTCGCAAGCAGTTTATGCTCTTCAAGTTTGTGCTTAATCAGGCCGTTTGTTAGTGGTGTGGCGTGCACAGGGGCATTGACCGCCTGCAGAACATAGGGCAGCGCACCGATATGGTCCTCGTGACCGTGTGTGATGAAGAAGCCGCGCAGCTTCGCTTGGTTTTCGACAAGATACGTGACATCTTGAATCACCAAATCTACGCCGTACATGTCGTCCTCAGGAAAGCCCAGACCGCAATCGACAACGATCATGTCCTTGCCGTACTCCAGTACGGTCATGTTCTTGCCAATCTCGTTGAGTCCGCCGAGAGGGATGATTTTCAATTTTTCCGCCAAGTTATTTTACTCCTTTTCATGGTAGAATACGTATTTTACGGTGCGAACAGCGCCGTATAAGTACAAAAATATGTGCGGCTCTGACATCGAACCGCAATAAAGCGCAGGGATGCAAGCGCAGTGCCTCAAAACAGGGTTTGCGCTATTAGGTGCTACCGCACAAAGCCCGGCGCGGCATCTTGACAGCGAATTTTCCGTCAGAAAGCCCAAAAATGCTCGTGAATACACAAAGTATTGCCTGCGCTTTTTACGCATTCTTACGAAAAATTCTCGCGCCAAGCTGCATACCGTCTTTTGTGCGGTAGCGCCTTAAACAAAACTCGTGCACTGCGGGTAGTATAGCACAAATCCGCCGCAAAGTATACATTTTTTTGAAAAAGGGGAAAATGCAGGCAAATTCGTCCAATCAAACAGTGGAAATACCTGCAAAAATTTGCTATACTATATGGGACAATGCCCATTGCGGCAATTCGCACGAGAAAACCGCTGGGAGAAGAGGTGGAGCGCTTGAACAAGAGAATACGGCAGCTCACGCAGCCGGGGCTGGTATTATACTTCATCATCGCATTTCTGCTGTGCCTGTCTACCGCGGCGCAGAGCATTCTTCTCGCGCTGCTGCAGGCGGGCGTCGTGCTGCTGCTGTTTGCGGTATATTACGTGCGCAATGTGCGCCGCAAGAAGAGAATTGCGCAGTATGTCAGCGAGGAAAGCGAGCTTTTTGAACAGATTCACGATGGCAAAACGCCCTTCCCCGTTGCCCTTATAAACCTCAGCGACAGCGAGCTTGTTTGGCAGAATCAGGCGTTTATGCAGCTTGCGCAGCTGCGCGAGCGCATAACTGCGCAGCATATTTCAGAAATATTCCCCGGCTTTTCTGTGCAGTGGCTCTCGCAGGGGAAGAGCGAAAGCCCTTCCGAGCTGCATTACAGAGGGCGGCGCTATCGTGTGAGCGGCTCAATCCTGCCGGGCGCGGATACAAAGTCCGGCATTTCGCTGGGGCTACTGTATTTTCTCGATTTGACCGAGTTGTTGCAGATTCGTGACGAGTACATCCGCTCTCGCCCGATCGTATCCATTATCCTTGTGGATAATTACGACGAGCTCACAAACAACCTCCCCGACGCCGCAATTTCGAGCCTCAACGCGGTGATCAACACAAAAATCAACGAATGGACCGACGGCTACGGCGGCATGCTGCGCAAGCTCGAGCGTAACCGCTTCCTCTTCCTTTTCGAGGCGAAGGATTTGGCAAAAATGGCGGAGGACAAATTCTCTCTGCTTGAGGATATGCGCAAGGTCGTCAGCCCCGGCGGCATTGCTGCAACGCTTTCCATCGGCGTCGGCAAGGACGGCACGGATTTCCGCGAGGACTACGATTTTGCAGCCCTGTCTATCGAGATGGCGCTCTCGCGCGGCGGCGATCAGGCAGTCATCAAGGATCGCTACGACTTCACCTTCTTCGGCGGTCGCGCCAGCCAGACCGAGCGCCGCACAAAGGTCAAATCCCGCGTGATGGCGTCCTCCTTGGGCGAGCTGATTTCCCAGTCGAGCCGCATTTTCGTTATGGGACATAAAATGGCGGATTTGGACACCGTCGGCGCGGCGGTCGGCGTGTGCAGCATCTGCCGAAAAAAGGGGAAAAAGGTCAATATTGTTGTTGACGTCGCGGCGAATGCCTGCGAGGCGCTGCTTGCGCAGATGCAGGAACTGCCGAGCTATAAGGACTGTTTCCTTTCCGGGCAGGATGCGCTTTTGCAGGCGGACGCAAAGAGCCTCCTGGTTGTGGTCGATACGAACCGCCCGGATCAGGTCGAGTGCAAGCCGCTTTTGGAATCTATGCGCCGCGTGGTTGTGATTGACCACCACCGCAGGGCTGCAGATTATATCGAACAGGTTGTGCTGAACCTGCACGACCCCTTCGCCTCCTCCGCTTGCGAAATTGTCGCGGAGCTTCTGCAATACATGCTGAGCACCTCCGACGTACTCCCGCAGGAGGCTGCAGCAATGCTCTCCGGCATTGCCCTGGACACCAAGAATTTCGGTGTGCGCACCAGCAGCCGCACCTTCGAGGCAGCTGCCTTCCTGCGCCGTCTGGGCGCGGATACCGTGGCGGTGAAGAAGCTCTTCCAGAACGATCTTCCCTCCACCGTCGCGCGCTATCGCATCATTCAAACCGCGCGGCTTTACCGCGGCAGCATTGCCATTGCCGCGCTCGACTACACCGCCACGCGCACCATCGCAGCGCAGGCTGCCGATGAGCTTCTGAACATCCTCGGCATCCAAACCTCCTTTGTGCTCTACCCGCAGGGGGGGCAGGTGATTATATCCGCCCGTTCCATTGGCGATGCGAATGTGCAGGTTATCTTAGAGCGGCTGGGCGGCGGCGGCAATTCCGCAACGGCAGGCGCGCAGGTGAAAGACAAGTCGGTGTCCGAAACACTCGATGAATTGCTGCAATCCATAGATAAATATTACGAAGAATAGGAGGCACTGCCATGAAAGTAATTTTACAGCAGGATATTAAAGGAAAAGGGAAGCGCGGACAGATGATTGAGGTGTCCGACGGCTACGCGCGCAACTATATGCTGCCGCGCAAGATGGCAATTGAAGCCACGGCGGATAATGTCAACACGATGCAGATGAACGACCGCGCCGTGCAGGAAAAGCGCCAGCGCGAGCGGGAGGAGGCATTTGCAATCTCCACCCGCATGAAGGAACTGACCGTGAACGTCTACGCCAAGGGCGGCGGCGCGGGAAGGCTCTTCGGTTCGGTCACAACGCAGGAAATCGCAGACGCCCTCAAGCAGGAGCACGGCATCGACATTGACAAGCGTAAAATTGTCCTTGAAGAGACCATTAAAACCACGGGGATATATACCGTCAAGTGCAAGCTCGGCTACGAGATTGTCGGCGAATTGAAGGTCAATATTCAAGAAAAGTAAAGCACATAAACACAGAAGAGAGGGGGCGCCGCCATGCCTTTGGAAGATTTGCTATCGCGTCAAGCACCGCATTCGCTGGAAGCGGAGCAGTCTGTGCTTGGTTCCATGCTGATTGACAGCCGCTGTGTCAGCGAGGTTGTCGGGCTTGTGCGCCCGGGGGACTTCTATTTACAGACCAATCGCGAAATCTACGAAACCATCTACGAAATGTTCAGCTATTCGCAGGTGGTCGATCCCGTCACGGTGCTCGACAAAATGCGCGAGCGCGGGGTGTTTGACGAGCAAAACTCCACCAAATATCTCATGCAGCTTATGGACATCACGCCCACGGCTGCCAATGTCAAGCGCTATGCGCAGATTGTCCACGACAAGGCAATGCTGCGAAACCTCTCGCAGGCTGCCTCGGATATTATCGAGACAGTCAACGAAGGCGTCGGCTCTGCGCAGGAAATGCTCGAGGCTGCGGAGAAGAAGATTTATGCGCTGCGCCGCGGCAATACCGCAGATTCTTTGGAGCATGTGGGCACAATTTTGCTGAAAGTCTTCGACCACCTGACCGAGCTTTCCGAATCCGGCAGTGAGATTTCGGGGATTTCCACAGGTCTGCGCGATTTGGATAAGCTGGTCAACGGGCTCAACCGCTCCGACTTGATTCTGCTTGCAGCCCGCCCCGGTATGGGCAAAACCTCCATGGCGCTCAATATTGCGCTGGATGTGGCAAAGCGAAATCCCAAGCGCACGGTTGCATTTTTCTCACTGGAAATGTCCAAGCAGCAGCTCGTCACCCGCTTGATTTCCAATGTCAGCTTTGTAGATAACCAAAAGCTCACCACAGGAAAACTCTCCGTCGAAGAGTGGAACAAAATCGGCGTGGCGTCTTCCGCCCTTGCGCAGACGGATTTGCGTGTGGATGATAACCCCACGCTCACCGTCGCGGAGATTAACGCCAAGTGCCGCCGCATCGACGATTTGGCGCTGGTGGTTATCGACTATCTGCAATTGATGACCTCCGCCGGCGGCAGGAGCTACAGCGGTGAGAACCGCCAGCAGGCGGTCTCCGATATTTCCCGCGCGCTGAAAATCATGGCAAAAGAGCTCAATGTGCCCGTCTTGTGCCTGTCGCAGCTGTCTCGTGCCAACGAGTCGCGGCAGGACAAGCGCCCGATGCTTTCCGACCTGCGCGAATCCGGCGCAATCGAGCAAGACGCCGATGAAGTTCTGTTTCTCTATCGCGATGATTATTATAATGAGGACAGCGAGGAGAAGAACGTTGCCGAGTGTATCGTGGCGAAAAACCGCCACGGCGAAACGGGCAAGGTGAAGCTCCAGTGGATGCCGCAGTATACAACCTTTGCAGACAGGGAGTGGAAGCACGATGAGAGCTAAAACCTTATCATGGTGCAGCCGCGAGATGCTGTTTGCGCCGGGCGAGCATGTGGTCTGCGCGGTGTCCGGCGGGGCAGACTCCATGGCGATGCTGTGGTGTCTGCATTCGCTCAAGGAAAAGCTCGGAATTTCGGTCAGCGCGGCGCATTTCAATCATCATCTGCGCGGCGCGGAATCCGACCGCGATGCGGCATTCGTCCGCGATTTCTGCGAAGAGCGCGGCATCGCGCTGGCGCAGGGCGAAGCGGATGTGCGCGCCTACTGCAAGCAGTTCGGCGTGTCCGAGGAAGTCGGCGCGCGGCATAAGCGCTACGCGTTCTTTGCATCTCTTGCCTGCGACAAGGTGGCAACAGCCCACAATGCAGATGACAATACCGAAACGGTGCTCCTGCACCTGCTGCGCGGCACGGGTCTGCGCGGTTTGGGCGGCATTCCGCCGAAAAACGCTCGTTTGGTGCGCCCCATCCTTTGGGCAACCAGAAAGGACATCCTGCGCTTTTTGGAAGAGGAAAGCCTGCCATGGATTGAGGATTCCACGAACGCTGGCGACACAACCCGCCGCAATCGCCTGCGCCATTGGGTTTTACCCGTCTTGCGCGAAGAAGAGCCGGCGGTTTCGAGCCATATTTCCGAGATGGCGGAGCTTTTGCGCGGCGAAGACGCGCTTCTCGACGCCTATGCAGCCGATCTTCTCGAAAAAGCAGCAGCGGGGGAGGACCTCTGGCGCTGCGACACGATTCTGGAAGCACCCGACGCCCTGCAAAAGCGTGCGCTGCGCTTGCTTTTGCGCCCGGTGCTCCCCGTCAATCTCACACGGGCGCACATTCAGGCGGTGCAGCAGCTGCTTGCAGCGCCCTCGCCCTCCGCGCAGTTTTCTTTGCCCGAAGGCATTGTGGTTCGTCGGCAATACGAGAATTTCACCTATACCATGGAAGAGCCGATCGGCTTTGCAGCCGTGCAGTTGCAGCAGTTCGGCATCACGAGAATCCCCGAACTCGGTATACGCCTCACAACAAAGGTGGAGATTTTTGAAAAAAATGAAAAAGCCTCCTTTCAATTTGCCCTCCGATGTGCTATGATAAGGGATAATACTATCCATATCCGCCCAAGGCAGCGCGGCGACCGCATTGCCCTGCGCGAAAAGAACACGGTGAAGCTGAAAAAGCTCTTTGTCGATCGCAAAATTCCCCGCTGGGAGCGCGAGCGCATCCCGATTCTGACCATGGGCGACGAAGTTTTGGCAGTCTTCGGTGTTGGGGTAGATTATCGTTACACAGCGGTTGCGGGCGAGCCCGCGCTGATTATTCACATAGAGAAAGAGGAGATGTAAAATGCTACAAGACATCGATCACGTTCTGATATCCGAAGAGCGGCTCCATGCGCGTATTGCAGAGCTTGGCGAGCAGCTTGCGGCGGACTATGCGGGCAAAACGCCGATTTTTATCGGTGTGCTCAAGGGCGTTGTCATGTTCTTTACGGACATGGTACGCGCCACCCCCATTCGCTGCGAGTACGACTTTTTAGCGGTCTCGTCCTACGGCTCGGGCACGACCTCAAGCGGCACGGTGCGCATGCTCAAGGACGTTTCTTCGGATATTACGGGACGCCACATTGTTATTCTGGAGGATATTTTAGACAGCGGACTCACCTTGCACTTCGTCCGCAACTACCTTCTGAGCAAGAATCCCGCGTCCTTAAAGATTTGCACGCTCCTGGATAAGCCGGAGCGTCGCAGGGTCGATGTTTTTGCGGACTATGTCGGGTTTTCCATCCCGAATGAGTTCGTAGTGGGCTATGGTCTGGATTACAAGGAAGAATACCGCAATCTGCCCTTCATCGGTGTTCTCAAGCCTGAGATTTATAATTAAAAAGGAGCAACCACTTGAATAATCGTGCAAGATATTTACCTATTCTGCTGTATATTGTCATTTTCGCAGCCGCTTTGATGCTGGTGCTCAGCCTTTTCGCGCAGCCGGACGTTTTGGAAATCGACTATTCCCAGATGCGCGAGCTGTTTGTCAAAGAGAAGGTCGAGAGCTTCACTTACGACCCGAACGACGGCGTCGTAGTCCTGCAGCTGCATGCCCCGTTTGAAAACGAGACCAAAGTGCAGCATGAGCTGGCGAGTCTGAGCATTTTCTACGACGACTTGGGCGAGCTCATCTCCGAGCAGCAGGCGAAAGATATTTTAACAGAATATAACTACGTCCCCGTGCAGGAACCCTCTTGGTTTGTGCAGCTTTTGCCCTACCTGATTCTGATGATTATCGTGCTTGTGGTGATGTATTTCCTCATGGCGCGGGCAGGTGGCGGCAGTGCGGCTGCTGCAAAATTCAGCAAAGCCAATGTCCGCGTCGGTGCGGGGGATAAGAAGGTCACCTTCGACGATGTCGCGGGCGCGAAAGAGGAAAAAGAGGAACTGCAGGAAATCGTAGACTTCCTGCGCGACCCCAAGAAGTACCAGAGAATCGGCGCGCGGATTCCCAAGGGCGTTTTGCTCGTCGGACCTCCGGGCACGGGTAAAACCCTGCTTGCCAAGGCAGTTGCGGGTGAGGCTGACGTGCAGTTCCTGTCGATTTCCGCGTCCGACTTTGTCGAGCTGTATGTCGGCGTTGGCGCAAGCCGCGTGCGCGACTTGTTTAACGAGGCAAAAAAAGGCGCACCTACGATTATCTTTATCGACGAAATTGACGCAGTCGGTCGTCGTCGCGGCGCAGGTCTCGGCGGCGGGCACGATGAGCGCGAGCAGACACTCAACCAACTCCTCACGGAGATGGACGGTTTCGGCAGTAACGAAGGCGTCATTGTCTTAGCCGCAACCAACCGCCACGATATTCTCGATCCCGCGCTTCTGCGCGCTGGGCGTTTCGACCGTCAAGTGTATGTCAACCCGCCCGATGTGCGCGGGCGCGAAGAGATTCTGCGCGTCCATGCGAGGAACAAACTGCTTGCAGACGATGTAGACTTAAAGGTTATCGCCAAGGGAACGGGCGGCTTCACAGGCGCGGATTTGGCAAACCTTCTGAACGAAGCTGCGCTCTATGCGGCGCGGCTCGGCGTACCCGTGATTACCATGTCCGTGCTGGAATCCTCCATTTTGAAGGTTCTTGCAGGTCCTGAGAAGCGCAGCCGCGTCAGTTTGCGGCGCGACTTGAACATGACCGCAATCCACGAGGCGGGTCACGCGATTGCCATGTACCACTTGCCCACGGCAGACCCCGTCCACCATATTACCATTGTCCCACGCGGCAATACGCTCGGTTTAACCGTCCATTTGCCCGATGAGGACAGCACCCATTGGACGCGTAATGAGATGCTCGATGAAATCGTGGGGCTTCTTGGCGGACGAGTGGCGGAGGAAATCGAATTCAACGATATTTCCACCGGCGCATCGAACGATTTGAAGCGAGTAACTGCAATCGCCCACGATATGGTAGCCAAATACGGCATGAATGCGCGCATCGGTGCAGTGTCTTACGACAACGGCGATGAAATTTTCGTCGGTCGCGATTACGAGCGCACAAAGACCTATTCCGAGCAGACTGCAGGCACAATCGACAGCGAGGTCAAGCAGGTTATTGACAATGCCTATGAAAAGTGCACGCAGATTTTGCGCGGCGACTATGCGAAGCTCAAGGAGGTTGCGCAGTTCCTGCTCGACCACGAATCCATGAGCCGCCTGCAGTTTGAAGCCTGCATGAAAAACCAGCCCATCCCCGCACAGGCGGAGAGCCTGTTGTCGAACTATCAGACCGCGCAAGATGAGGCAGAGCCCGAATAATCCAATATCCGCAGCGGTCTGACGTCACGATGGAGATCAGACCGCTGCGCATGTGTTTCAATGGAATAACACGACAATTAGCGATTAAACCCATGAGAGCATTCCCGTTACAGAGAAGAGAGGGGAAAGAGATGAAGGCTGAGCAACTGCATCAGGTAGAAGAAATCTATCGCCAATCCTACAGCGCGGTTACTGTCCATGCCTACCGCTTCCTCGGCAACTGGGAGGAGGCAAACGAGGCAGCGCAGGAGGTCTTCCGCATCGTCTGCGCCAAGCCGAAGGGGCTTCTTACCAGCGAAAATCAGATCGGCTGGCTGAAGACGACCGCGCGCTATGTTTGCTTTGCCATCCTGCGGGAGCGAACGGCGCGCTGGAAGCACGAACAATCGCTCGACGAGATCGAGGAATACCGCTTGCCCGCAGTCATCGACGAACTGCTTCCCAACGAACTCACGGAAGTGCGCGGCGTGGCAAGCGAAGAGGATTTGCGCCTGCTGTATCAGATTTTTGTGGAAGAACGCAGCTATCAGGACGTGGCGGACGCTTTGGGCATATCCGTTTGGGCGTGCTATAAGCGCGTGCAGCGGATTATCAAGGCGGCAAAGCAAAAAAAAGCAAATAACTCCGCAACGATTGTCCAAAAACAGGAGGGATAAATACATAATACTTATAAGGGGGTGTCTGTAAATGAGCAAAATGAACGATAAGCATAGAGATAAACGCGAAAAGCTATCGGAATTGCGTGTTGAGCAGCTGGAAAACCTCCTTACAATCGGTGGGAAACTGCCTGAAGACGAGCGTAGCAACGCCTTCTACGATGCAGTGGAAGCTGCAATCCTTGCCAAGGAAGCGGCGCAGCCCGGCGGTCGCATTGCCGATGTAGACGACGCGTGGCAGCAGCTCTTGCAGAAGCCCGCCGCGCCCGCCATGCAAGCGCTTGTCGGCGCCGGGAAGAAGCCGCGCCTGCGCAGTGCGCATCGCCTTGTTTCGGCTGCCGCGCTTATAGCTGTGATGATTACGCTGCTTGTCAGCATAGCCGTGCTGGCGATGGATTTTTCAGATGTCGACGCGCCGAAGATTGTCGCTACTTGGGACGATGCGTTTTTCCGCTTCAGCGGCGAAGGGAAAACGCTGGCGGATTATGAGGAATACCCGTACGAAGCGGGCGATTCCTTTGCAGAGCCTCTGCGGGAGATCCTTTATGCGTATAAATTTGCGGTTTCCGTAGACCCTGCCCTGCTCCCTGCAGGCACCACCATGGAGGGGCTGGAAACCCATCTCGACCCGAAAGCGAAGCTCGAGTATGCTTTTGCGAATTGCACCTTTATTCTGCCGGACGGGGAGGAGGTGTT
>JAISIK010000043.1 GCA_031262065.1 Oscillospiraceae bacterium
TCAGTTTTAATGGTTTTTGCGTTTCATGGAGTCCTTTATCAGATTTATCCGTTGTAACAGAGATTATATTTGAGCAAGCACTACCACTAAATTGTGTTGCCTTAATAGAGTAGTCGCGCAAAGCATTTTCGTTCCAAGCACCAACCCCATGCTCTAATACATTATCTGCCAACGTGCCGCCTGTTTTATACGGCTTTTGAAACCAGAGTATAGGCTCAAACAGAGGACGCAGGTTTGCCACGCGCCAACCTTCCCATTTTAGCAATTGCTCAGTATTTCCACGTCGTCTGTATATCTCAGAAATACGCTGTGCACGGTGTGGCGCAGCGCTTTTTTTCCATGCTAACATATCCTTAAAAGTGAACCCGGCATCTTCTAATGCTATAATGCACCTGTGAGCAAAGCGCCGCCCAGCGAAAACGAAACAAGACGCGCCCGGCTTTAATACCCTAAGCCATTCACCCGCCCATGTCATGCACCATTCTTGATATTCAAGAGGCATTTTTTTATCAGCAGAACTCCAACCATTCAAAGGTTTTCCGCGCCGTTTGAATAGTGCGCCACAATTTGCCTGTGCAATTGACGCTCCACCTAAAGCAGAATTGGTGTTATTATGAAGAACGTCCCAATCGTCATACCCTATGCCATATGGTATATCAGATATTATAGCGTGAACAGATTCATCAGAAATTGACTTTACTATTTCAATTGAATCACCTGTAATGATAGTATCAAGCACGGCTAATCCCCCGTATATACTGCGTGATTTGGTGGATTTTTTCGTCAATTTTTTTGCTTTTGATTAACTCATCAATCGCTTGTTCACGCGAATACATACTGATTTGTTTTCTTTCTTCTTCCAAATACGATTTTTCTATTTCCCCTCTGTGCTGGAGTATAGAAATGCATTTTCCTAATGCCTTTTCAAAATCAACCTTACTGCGTCCAATTGCTTCCGAAAATGTAGTGTCAAAATCAGAAAGGAAATACCTTTTCATATCTGCGGCTAAAACCTTATGTGAGATAGATTCTCCAAAATTCCACAAACAAGAGAGGTTGATTTTTTCGCTTTCTTTAATACCGGCTGATAAAGCAAAAATTAAGTGTTCCCAACTCAACAAGCAGACGTTGTGATCTATGGACTGTTTATATATCTGGCTCGTTTTTCTCGGATATTGATAATATGGCGAGCATAGAACGGCATAGTTAGAATCTTTACGCCAGCTTGAAAGAGCGACAACCTTAAAATCCTTTTGGTTCTTAGCCGTTCTACTTAGACGAAAGGCTTTTGCGTCGGCGACAAGAGTATAGCCGTATAGTAATGATTCTGCAATTACGTCGGCAGAATCCGATCTCTCATCTAAAACAGTAGATTTCAACCCTAATTCTCTAAAAGCCCTGGACAACACTGCGTCAGACGCTTTAGCAAATATTTTTTCCTCTGTTGAGTCATGAGCGATTGATTCCGGGATTGTACCAATCTGCGCTAAAATATCTATAAAATTATCCGTAGTGGATATGAAGCAGTTAAGTTTTTCGTTTGCGTCAGCAAAACCATTGTGCGCGTACTCGTTTATAAGCGCAATAAGTTTCTCAAACATTGTAACACCCCTCAAAATTAATACTTCATCATTATAACACAGAGCGGCACGAAAAACATACCCTAGAAGTAAATTAATTTGTTTGTGCTATTTTTGCACAAGCGAATATAACGCGCGTTGTTTTGACGCTATCGTCCACCTACCTGTTGCACTATGCATAGTTATTATGCTGTTTGCTCCCTTGCTATGCGTAGCAATAAACATCAAAATGCGCATAGAAAAGCCTTGATATACCAGGCTTTTCGTCTTGTATTGTCGCTCCTTTGGGAGCCTCGCCTGCTTATTTCTAAAACCGTTCGCTTGCTTTTGCCACTTGCACCATGATGGCGCACTCCATACGTTTCTTAAAGAGCTTGCAGCCGTACTCATAGACGCCGGAGATTGTGCCGCTTGCGTTGAAGGAATTCGCGGCGCAGCCGCCGCTGCAATACAGCTGCGCCCAGCAATCGCTGCAGGCGGGGTTTGCGTACAAGGTGTTTTCCGCAAAGGCATTTTCCATCGCGCGATTGGTCACGCCTTGGTAGATGTCGCCCATTTTGAATTGCTCCTTGCCCACAAACTGGTGGCAGGGGTAGAGGTCGCCCCAAGGGGTCACCGCGAGATACTCCGTACCCGAGCCGCAGCCCGCCACCCGCTTGTGCAGGCACGGCCCGTGCGACAAGTCGAGCATGTAGTGGTAGAAGGAGAAGGGATCGCCCGCCTTTTCGCGGCGGAGCATTTCCAAAGCGAGCGCCTCGTACTGCGCAAAGAGGGTGGGAAGATCCTCCTGCGTGAGCGCGTCGGGGGCGTCGGGCGGGCTGACAACCGGCTCCATCGAAAGCTCGCGGAAACCCAAATCCAGCATATGCAGGATATCTTGCATAAAATCGGGGTTTGCGTGGGTGAAGGTGCCGCGCATGTAATAGCTCTTTCCGGCGCGGCGCTTGACAAATTCCTGAAATCTCGGAACGATACTATCGTAGCTGCCGTTCCCGGCGGGGGTGCGGCGCAGGCGATCGTGGATTTCCTTGCGTCCGTCGAGGCTGAGAACGACATTGTGCATTTCGGCGTTGGCAAATGCGGTGACTTCTTCGTCGAGCAGAACGCCGTTGGTTGTGAGTGTGAAGCGGAAGTGTTTTTGGCAGACGGGTTCGATGCTGCGCGCATACGAAACGAGGTCCTTCACCACCTGCCAATTCATCAGCGGTTCGCCGCCGAAGAAATCCACCTCTAAGTTGCGCCGATTGCCGGAATTGGCGATCAGGAAATCGAGCGCCTGCTTGCCCACCTCGAAGGACATCAGCGCGCGCTGCCCATGATACTTGCCCTGCGCCGCAAAGCAGTACGAGCAGTTCAGGTTGCAGGCATGCGAAACGTGCAGGCAAAGGGCTTTGATAACGCCCGTGCTGCGCTTGACCTGCTGCATGGTTTTCTCGGCGAAGAGCTTTCCTTGCGCAATGAGCGCAGCAATGTCTTCCAGCGTGTCGTCGATATCCGATGCGTCTGCAAATTCTCTGCGTATTTCTTCCAAACGGGCGGGGTTATGGTAGTTCGTGATGAGTTCGTATGCCAACTCGTCAACGGCGTGCACACTGCCGCTGTGGATATCGAGGATGATATTGTAGCCGTTTAGCTTATATGCGTGTATCATAGGTATCTCTCCAAAAGTAATGGTAGCACGATTTCGTGCTACCACTCCAAATTACGCTTCTTCGGTGTTTTCGCAGGGCTGGTTTGCCACGCCGCAGGAGGTTTTGCATGCGGACTGGCAGGAGGTCTGGCATTCGCCGCAGCCGCCGTTTTGCATGTCGAGGCAGCGGGTGTCTAAGGTTACGATTCTGTTCATGATCATCTCTCCTATATGGCAGAATTTTCACTATTATACCATGAACTTTATCCCGCGTCAATTCGGATTTTTTCGGGAGCTGCGCCGCTGCTGCTGTAAAGGCGGACGCCGTCTGCCTGCACAATAGAATCAACAAGCGCCTGCGTAATGCGCTGCCCCGGAAGCAGCCACGGAATCCCCGGCGGATACGCCCAGAGGTACTCTGCGGCAATTTCGCCGACGCAGAGCGCGGTCTCTTGCAGTTTGCTTTCGCGCGACAATGCAAGAAGCGGCGGGAGAATCTGCTGCGCAGCGGGCGCGCAACGGTGCAAATGCGAATCTCTTGCGCGAAGCGTGCCGTCGAGCCGGGTCAGGGCTTCAAGCAGGGCGCGCATGGTATCGTCCGTATCGCAGACGCTGCTCATTAAAAGCGCATAGCCCGCGCCCGCCATTTCGCACTGCACGCCGAGGGCAAGGAGCTTTTCCGCCAGCGCCGCGCCGGAAAGCCCGGGGGCGGAAAGCACGAGCTTCGACGGGTCGCGCGCAAAGAAGCGGGGATTCTCGCGCAGAAGTTTGATGTGCCGCAGAGCGGCTGCCTTCACGTAGAATTCCCGCAGCCGATTCGCATAGGCGGCAAACCACGCGCCGCCCTGCGTTTCAAGCGCGCGCACGCAGTAGTCGATCGCGCTCAAAAGCACATAGGACGGGCTGCTCGACTGGAAAATACGCAGCTGGCGGGCAATTTCCCCGCGGGAGATTGCGTCGGAGCATACATGCAGAATTGCAGTCTGCGTCAGGGAGGGCAGGGTCTTGTGCAGGCTTTGAATTACGCAGTCCGCGCCGAGCGCTACGGCGCTTTCGGGGAAGAAATCGGAGAACGGCAGGTGCGCCCCGTGCGCTTCGTCAACAATCAGGGCAGCGCCGTGCGTTTTGCAAAGGGCGGAAATCGCCGCAATATCGCTCACAACGCCCGCATAGGTCGGCGAGGTGAGCACCACGGCGGATGCATCCGGGCATTGCGACAAGGCGCGCTCTATTGCGGCGGGCGTGACGCTGCCGAAAACGCCGAACTGCGCCTCAAAAGTCGGCTCGACAAGATGCGGCATTGCCCCGCACAGCTCAATGGCATGGAATACCGATTGGTGGCAGTTGCGCGCCGCGATGACTTGCTTTTTCCCCTGCGCTGCCGCGCGAATCGCCGCAAGAAGACCGCAGGTGCTGCCGTTCACCAGATAAAAGGCGTGTTTGCTTCCGAACAAGTCGGCGGCGCGCCGCTGCGACGCTGCAAGCACCCCCGCAGGCTGATGCAAATCATCAAAGGGCGGAATTTCCGTTACATCCAGCTCCCACGGCAGCGCGTTTCCGAGCATAGCGGTGTTGCGCTTGTGCCCGGGCATGTGCATGGCAAGCGGCGGCTGTTCATTATACTGCCGCAGAAGCTCTGTCAGCGGCTTGTCGAAATTCTTCTTATCCATGCGCCCAGTATAGCACGCATACAGTTCATGCGCAAGAGCCTAAGACTCACGTGAATTTGGCATTGACCAAACGGTAGTAGGTGAGTCCCGCCTCTTCGTAGCTTTGAAATTCGCCCGTGATGGCGATGAGCGAGCCGACTGCGGGATAGTCCTCGGGATAGGAGAGGCTGCCGTCTGCCGGGACAAATTCCAAGTCTTGCGAACAGCACGCGGTGACGTCGGAAATCAAGCAGGCAAAGTAGACCTGCCCGGGGACGGGATTTCCGGCTGCGTCGCTTGCCTGATAGGTTGCGAACTGCCCGCGGATACTGACCTGCTTGCCGAAATACTCCTGCGGCGCGATTTTCATGGCGGTCAATTGCGCGTAGGCGACGGTAGAACTCATTTTGCTCAGGTTCACTTCGACAGACGGCGCTTTTTCTGCGCAGCCTGCAAACAGTGTGCATAGAACCAGCAACAGGGCAAATATACGTTTCATTTTTTACCTCCAAAGATTGCTCCGACGAGGGAGTAGATGGCGAAGGACAGAATATCGACTGCCACGATGGTTGAGCCGACCGGCGTTCCGGCTAAGATGGAAATCAGGATGCCCAAGGCGGCGCAGAGCACCGAGGTGCAGGCAGAGCAGAGGATAACAGCCCGAAAGCTCTTGAATACCCGCATGGCGGACAGCGCGGGGAAGATGATCAGCGCGGAGATGAGAAGCGAGCCGACGAGGTTCATGGCAAGGACGATAATAACCGCGGTGACTACGGCAATGAGCAGATTATACGCATTGGCGCGAATGCCGGTAGCCTGCGAGAAGCTCTCGTCGAAGGTGACTGCAAAAATCTTGTGATAGAACAGCGCGAAAAGCACCAGCACCAGAATCGAAAGCCCTACGCAGAGCCAAACCTCCGTCAGTGTGAGCGTTAAAATCGAGGTTGAGCCGAAGAGCGTGCTGCACACGTCGCCGGAGAGATTCCCCGAATTGGATGCGGGGCTCAGATTCAGAATTAAGTAGCCTATGGCGAGCGCACCGACGGAAACCATGGCAACTGCGGCGTCGCCCTGAATGCGCATTTTCTGCCCGCCGCGCAGCAGCAGTACGGCGCAGAGAATCGTAATGGGAAGAATAAGCAGCATGTTGTTACTCAAACTCAGCACCGTGGCAATCGCCATTGCGCCGAAGGCAACATGCGACAGACCGTCGCCGATAAAGGAAAAGCGTTTGAGAACCAGTGTTACTTTTGCCGTTCTGCCCGTTTTCTTGTCCGGCTCAATCCGCCAGCACACCCATTGAGGAAGCTGGCTGAGTTCTTCCGGGAATCTTTTCACCATTTTCAGATACGCCCCTCGCCATAAAGTAGCTTTATTATTCTTCTTATTTCGACAGGGCTTGGACATATGACAAAATAGGTGAAGTTTTCAGATTTGGAGAAACTGACTTTTTCGCTTGGTGCGAAAATTTTTGTTACAGAGCTATTGAAAACTGTTTCGAAGTGTGTTATAATATAATAAATGTATTATACTGTAAACGATTCTTCATTTTCGGAAAGCGATTGAATCAACGCTTCTCGCATTAAAATGGGGTGAAACAAGGAAAAAGCTTAAAGTATTTATAGCATCTTCGTATATCCTGAAAGAAACAAAAGCTTTTTTAACTCTTGAAATGGCACGTAGAAGCGATTTTTGAAAGATAGATTAGGCGTTGCCATAAAAGTTCTTAGGTGAGAATGGGAAAGTATAGCTATTCCTGAATAAGGTCATGTTCAAGTAACGTTTCGAGAAAGAAGTGTAGATTTTACTTGAGCTTTGGCGGTTTGCGATAGTATTATGTCTGAATATGAAGTTGCTTAAAAAACACGAATTAGGAGTTTTGTATGGGTTATAGATTCTCACTTCAAACAGCTAACACGATCGCAAACCTTGCTTTTGGTAAGGTTATATCGTGCTATAGAGATATATACAGCGATGAGCGTTGCTACTGGGAATTTAAAGACTTTCTTGACACATTTGACGAGAATTTTTTTGTCGGATACGATGAGCGGTTAAGAAACAGTAAATACGATGATTATTTCGATGAATGGAATCATCATTATTTTCGTCATAGGAAAGAATTTTACCGTGAGGTTATCTACGATATAAAACGTGAATTTAAAAACTCAAAACGCGGCGAACTAAGTCATAATTATGATGTAGTAGCTGATGATTTTCCAAAAAACAGACGCTTGATTGGGTTATTAGGCGTGTTATCAGAACTTATGAAAAACTGTCGCATAAAATCACTTTTATTACCAAAACCATATATGGAATCAAAAAGTAATGATTCAAATGATGATTTTATGATGAGCAAGGAAACACTTACTAGGCTTTTAAAGTTGCATCCATATGATTCTTGCTTGATATTACAGCCGAAAGAGCGACCGAACAGTAATGGTTTAACTATATTCGATTCATTTCCTCACTTTGATGTTGCGTTACGTCAACTTGATTCGTGGTCTGCGGTTATGTTTTGGAACAATAGAGATGATTATGTTTTTGCACCGGTTCAATCTCTTAACGAACTCGAAGAAATGTATGAAATAATGCATTACGAACGCAACGATTCTTTTGGCGAACTTAAAAGATTTGTTAATTCTAAGCGCAAACAACAAGCGTCGCATTATTACTTGCATTTAAGTGATTTGCATTTTGGGGCTAAAACTACGCCTGTTAATGGTCGTAGATTGAATACGCTTGTCGATAAACAGATAGAAAGCTTTTCAAAAGATAACGTTAATACAACCCTGAATTTTGTCATAACAGGCGATGTTGTTGACAGTCCAAAAAAGAAAAACAAAGTAGATTACCAGAATTTCTACGATTTTATAAATCAAAAATCACATGGTTCGATTGACCCTATTTTCGTATTAGGTAATCACGATATCAATAATCACGGTCTGTCATTAATGAATACAAATAAAAATCTCATCGACAGCATCGGACATTATCCTATAATTCAAATTGATAACGATATTAAAGTTATATTTTTGCTTTTTAATTCAAATGTTGGAGGAAATCTTGCGGAAGGTGAAATAGGCACAGACCAACTTGCTGAAATGGGTAATAACCTTGACAAGATTAAAAATATATCTGATTATAAACTTGTTGCAGTATTGCACCATCATTTGACAGCTATCCCAGACCCTGATTGGCACACCAAGCGTTGGTTTGAGAAGTTAATGCCCACTAATTTTTTAGAAAAATCTCTGCACTTGCGTGACGCAGATACGTTTAAGGAATGGCTAATAAGGCGAGGAGTTAAGCTTGTTTTACACGGACATAAACATATTCCGTATATAGGAAATGATGACGGCATAAACATTGTGGCTTGCGGTTCTTCAACCGGACAAGTGGTGAATATTGACCCTAAAAAGACATACATTAGCTATAATTTACTCAAATTTAACAGTGATACTGTCACTTGTACGCTTTATGCAGAGGACTTATTGGGTAGTGGTGCTGTTGATGTTCAGACTTCGACTTTGAAATATTGATAAAAAAATAACGGCAATTACAAAATGTGTGTATTCGTATTTAGTATTTTTAATCTGTGTTATCAAACCGCTCTCCAATTCACTCGGAGAGCGGTTTGCGTTTACGGTCGTTTGCCGCTGGCTTAACATGGTTTTTAAAGTGCTTCGTGATAAGTATTTATCTTTCGCGAGGTCGCCGAGCGTATCGACGAGGTTAACGACGATCCTATCCGGGTTTGCGGACTCCTTGAGCGCGTCCTCTACCCATGCATCGGACTCTCCGCCGACGTAAATGAGCATATCGCAGGTGGCAATCTGCGCGATATCGTCCGCGGACGCCTGATAGCTGTGCAAATCCACACCGCTGTCAATCAGAAGCGTCAGTTCGGCGGCGTCTGCCTTGTCGCCGAGAATTTCGCGCACCCAATCGTACTGCGGGAAAATGGTGCAAACGATCTTGAGTTTATCAACCGCTTCCGGCGTGTTTGTGCAGGCGCTTGCGAAGCCTGCTAAAATGGTAAAAATCAAAATTAGAGAAATCAGTTTTTTCAAAATAGAACCTCCGTTTTTTATATAAAAATGGGTATAAAAAGACAAGGAACGTCGGCGCAATACCACGCCGAAATCTGCCTGCCTCAACGGGCAGACAACGTTCCTTGTTTTGGGCATACGAGAGCCACCCCAAACCGGTTTTTTGACGGCATATTTCCGCCAATTCATAGTAAAATCCCTTACAAATACAGAAGTATTCACTGCGGGATTTTTCTCGACTTGACGAAAATCTGCTCTTCTAAAACTGCTTCGCACCCCTCAGGGGCTCTTTTGGGTTCGGCTCTCGTATGCCGATATTCTAAATTGTCAGTCTGATTTTTTCGCTAACTAAGGTTTTGTGGGAAGATGCCGTCGGGAGATTTGCGGAAAGGCGGCATAAGCCCCGGATTGCCGCGTATGCACCGACGCACAGGACAGGCGCGCACAGCAAAGCGCGCAGTGCGTCTGCAAATGCGCTGATTTGGTGGCAGACGAGGCAGTCTTCGCCGATGCAGTCGTGATCTGCATGCTGCAAAAGAAAGTCGCAGGAGAGCAAAATGACGCAAAGCAGGACAACTGCGAGAACTGCCGCAAAAATCCGCTTTTTCATCTTCCTCACCCCATATTCTTTGCTTTGCGGCGGACGAAAAACAGACCACCTATTGGCAGTATAGCACGGCTGTCAAGCCCTGTCAATACGCCCGCACCCGCATCCTCTATCCGCCGAAATAGCGCATGAGAATCGTGGCGGTTTGGGCGCGGGTGGCTGCCGCATGCGGGTCAATCTGCGTGTCGGAGACGCCTTGCACAAGCCCTGTGGCATACGCCCACCGTATGGCGCTTCGGGCATAGGCGCTTACCTGCTGTGCATCTTTGAAAGCGGAAAGGCTTGCAGATTCCGCTGTGCTGCGACCTTGCCACTGCGCAAAGCGGTAGAAGACAGCCGCAAGCTCCTGCCGCGAGATGCTGCGGTCGGGATAGAAGCAGCCGTCCGGGTAGCCGTTCACAATCCCGTTTTCCTGCGCCCACGCGACGGCATCTGCATAATATTTTGCATCCTTGACGTCTGCAAAGGGGCTATGCAGTTTGTTCGCCTCGGGGCTGCCCGCAGCGCGCCAGAGGACGGTGACGAGCATGGCGCGGTTCGTCGCAGTATTGGGCAGAAACTGCGTTTTATTTGCGCCGTTAAAATACCCCGCGTCCAGCACATAGTCGATTGCTGCGTGATACCATGCGCAAACCCCGACGTCTTCAAAACGGTTGGAAGGGCAGTTTGCGTGGTGCGCGCCGTCGCGACCGTAAACGCGCAGAAGCTCCAAGATGCTTGCGCAGTACTTTTCGCTGTAGCCGCTGCTTTGGAAATCTTCCATGCTGTAAATGCCGTTCGGGAATTCAAAGAGGCAGGAGATATAGCCCAAGGAGGCCGCGTAGGCTGCGAAATAGCCGCCACCGCCTGCAAAGCCTGCATAGCTGTTTTGCGGGAACTGCGCTTTGAACACATCATACAGGGCGCTGTAGCCGTTCGAGGTGATAATTTGCGTCGTCCACCCGTGGGTGTCGATGCACAAATTTGTGCCCGTGCCCTTGACGTTCTCTACGAAATCCGCCAATGCCTGCGCCTCTTTTGCTGCAAGGGGCGCGTCGCCGTTAAAGTTGCGCGAATCCGTGTATTTCTTCCAGCCCGTGGGGAAGCAGCGGTTTAGGTCAACGCCGCCGTTTCGCGTAAGCGCGCCGTCTTGTATGTACGAGGTGGTGCAGCGCCCCGGTCCGTTGTTGGTCCAGCCGTCGAGAAGCCCGTCGGGATTCATCGAGGGAAGCACGTAGACGCTCCAGTTATAGTCTGTCAGAAGAGAAGCGTTGGCGGAGAGCTTGTTCATCAGCTGTTGCGCGGTGTAGAGCAGCGCCTGCCCGTCTTTTGCCCAATTGTCCTCGTAGCCGTGGATGCCGAAGCCCACAACAAGGACATTCTCGCCGCTGCCGAAGCGGTAGGCGGTCAGTTCCCGCCCCGCGCCGGAGTAGCCGTAGACAATTTTCCTTGCGTCAGCTGCGTTTACCCTGCAAACGAAGGCAGAACTAAGAAGCAGGGAAAGGCACAGAAGAAAAGACAGAAGTCTTCGTATGTATTTTTTCAATTGTAGTCGCCGACTTTCTTTATATTAATATAAAGTATACGACAGTCCGTCTGCAAAGTCAATGCGCGGCAGCGCAAGAACCAAGCATTGCAAAAAACGGCAGAATTTTCGGGCTTCTGTCGAAATTGTGCAAGTTTGCGTCGGCTCGCCGTCATTTTTTTAAGATTTCAACAATTGATTTTGCCATTGGCGGCGGTATATAATGTATGTAATGAATTTTTGAGTCTACGAGGTTTCATTTTGCGCAGGTTCTGCGCAAACGGGAAAGGGGAGTTCGTATGAAAAATCAGCTGCACCGAGAGGGCTTTGATGCAAAGGGCTTATATGACCCGCGCTTTGAGCGCGACGCCTGCGGCATCGGCGCGGTGGTGGATATTCGCGGACGGCAGAGCTACCGAACGGTGGACGATGCGCTGCGCATCGTAGAAAAGCTCGAACATCGAGCCGGCAAGGACGCGCAGGGTCGAACCGGCGACGGCGTGGGAATCTTGCTGCAAATCTCCCACAGCTTTTTCAGCATTGCAGCGTCGGATTTGCAGATCGGGCAGGCGCGCGACTATGGCGTGGGCATGTTCTTCCTGCCGCAAGATACGCGCATGCGCAATCAGGCGAAGAAGATGTTCGAGGTGATCTGCGCAAAAGAGGGCGTGGAGTTCCTCGGCTGGCGCGTGGTTCCCACTGCGCCGGAGGTCTTGGGCGAAAAGGCGCTGGCAAAAATGCCGAATATTCAGCAGTGTTTTCTGCGCCGCCCGCAATACGTGAAGCAGGGGCAGGACTTTGACCGCCTGCTTTACACGGTGCGCCGTGTGTTCGAGCAGTCGAACGACAACAGCTACGTGGTTTCTCTTTCGAGCAGAACCATTGTATATAAGGGCATGTTCTTGGTTGACGAACTGCGCAAATTCTACTTAGACTTGCAAGATGAAAACTACCAAAGCGCAATTGCCTGCGTGCATTCGCGCTTTTCCACCAATACGAACCCCTCGTGGGAGCGGGCGCACCCCTACCGCTTTATTCTGCACAACGGCGAGATTAACACCATCCGCGGCAATGCAGACCGCATGCTCGCCCGCGAGGAAACCATGTCCAATCCCGTTGTCGACGCCCTGCGCGATAAAATCTACCCGGTAATCAGCGCCGAGGGCTCAGACTCTGCGATGCTCGATAACACGCTGGAGTTTTTGACCATGAGCGGTATGGAGCTGCCGCTGGCAGCCATGACTGCAATTCCCGAGCCGTGGATGAACGACAGAACCATCAGCCGCGCAAAGCGGGATATGTATCAGTATTACGCGATTCTTATGGAGCCGTGGGACGGCCCTGCAGCCATCGTCTTTTCAGACGGCGACACGCTCGGCGCGATGCTCGACCGCAACGGTCTGCGCCCGTCGCGCTATTATGTGACGGACGATGAGCGGCTGATTTTATCCTCCGAGGTGGGCGCGCTCGATATTGACCCGAAGCATATCGTGAAAAAGGCGCGTTTGCAGCCGGGGAAGATGCTGCTTGTTGACACGGGGCTTGGGCGCATCATCGACGATGCGCAGCTGAAGGAAGGCTACGCCTCCCGCCAGCCCTACGGCGAGTGGCTCGACCGCAATCTGCTGCGCCTGAAAGACCTGCCGATTCCGAACACAAAGGTGACCGAGCACAGCGGGCAGGATTTGATGCACCTGCAAAAATCCTTCGGCTATACCTACGAGGACGTGCGCGACGCGATTTTGCCCATGGCGCGAAGCGGCGAAGTGCCGACGATGGCGATGGGTTCGGATACGCCGCTTGCGGTGCTTTCCGAAAACGAACAGCCGTTGTTTAACTATTTCAAGCAGCTTTTCGCGCAGGTGACGAACCCGCCGATCGACGCCATTCGCGAGGAGATTGTCACCGATACGACCGTGTATATCGGCAACAGCGGCAACATCCTGCGCGAACAGGCGGCTTCTTGTCGCGCCTTGCAGGTGCTCAACCCCCTTCTGACCAATACGGACTTGATGAAAATCCGCGCGATGCACGAAGAGGGGTTTCATGTAGAGACGGTTTCCATCTTGTGCTATAAAAACACGCCGCTCAAGCGTGCGCTCGACCACCTGTTTGTCACGGTGGATTCTGCGCACCGAAGAGGCGCGAATATTGTGATTTTGTCCGACCGCGGGGTGGATGAAACGCATGTGGCGATTCCGTCGCTTCTGGCGGTTTCTGCGGTGCAGCGCTATCTGGTGCGGACGAAAAAGTCCATGTCGGTTTCGCTGGTTTTGGAGTCCGGCGAGCCGCGCGATGTGCATCATTTTGCAACGCTTTTGGGCTATGGCGTAAAGGCGGTAAATCCCTACCTTGTTTACGACAGCATTCGCAGTCTCATTTATTGCGGGCGGCTGAATAAGGACTATCAGGCTGCCGTGGAGGACTACAACCACGCGGTTTTGCACGGCATCGTGAAAATCGCCTCGAAGATGGGCATTTCGACCATCCAGTCCTACCAGTCTGCGCAGATTTTTGAGGCGGTCGGCATCAATCGGCAGGTGGTTGATGCGTATTTCACAGGCACAATCAGCCGCGTGGAGGGCGTGGGGCTTGAAGAAATTGCGCAGCTTGTCGAGCACAACCACAGCCGCGCCTTTGACCCGCTGGGACTCGGCACAGACGATACGCTCGACAGCCGCGGCATGCACAAGGCAAGAGCCGGGCAGGAAGAGCACCTGTAGAACCCGCGCGTGATTCATCTTTTGCAGGAGTGTACGCGGCGCGGCGATTACGCGCAGTACAAGCAGTATGCCGAGGTTGTCGATTTTGCGGGCAAACCCCACACGCTGCGCGGGCTTTTGGAAATGCAGTATGCAAGCGAACCCATCCCCATCGACGAGGTCGAGAGCGTGGAGGAAATCGTCAAGCGATTCAAAACCGGGGCGATGTCCTTCGGTTCGATTTCCCGTGAGGCGCACGAGTGCATGGCAATCGCGATGAACACCCTCGGCGGCAAGTCGAACAGCGGCGAGGGCGGCGAGGATGCAGCCCGCTTCGGCACGATTCGCAACTCCGCCATCAAACAGGTTGCCTCCGGGCGCTTCGGCGTGACGAGCGAGTATCTGCTCTCGGCAGTGGATATGCAGATTAAAATGGCGCAGGGCGCAAAGCCCGGCGAGGGCGGGCATTTGCCCGGGAAAAAGGTGACTCCCGAAGTGGCGAAAACCCGCCATTCCATTCCGGGCGTTACGCTCATCTCCCCGCCGCCGCACCATGATATTTACTCCATCGAGGACTTGGCGCAGCTGATTTTCGACCTGAAAAATGCGAACCGCGACGCGCGGGTCTCCGTTAAACTCTGCTCTGAGCCGGGCGTCGGAACGATTGCCTCCGGCGTTGCCAAAGCGGGGGCGCAGGTGGTTCTTATCTGCGGCTACGACGGCGGCAGCGGCGCTGCGCCGGGAAATTCCATACATTTTACGGGTCTTCCGTGGGAATTGGGCGTTGCGGAAACGCACCAGACCCTCATGGCAAACGGTCTGCGCTCGAAAGTGATTGTAGAAACCGACGGCAAACTCATGACCGGGCGCGATGTGGCAATCGCCTGCATGCTCGGCGCGGAGGAATTCGGCTTTGCAACCGCGCCGCTTGTTACGCTCGGCTGCTGCATGCTGCGCGTGTGCAATCTGGGCACTTGCGCAGCGGGCATTGCCACGCAGAACCCGGAACTTCGCAAGCGCTTTACGGGAAAACCCGAGTATGTGGTGCATTTTATGCGCTTTGTGGCGCAGGATTTGCGCGAGCATATGGCGAGACTCGGCGTGCGCACCATCAACGAATTGGTCGGGCGTTCGGATCTACTGAAGGTGCGCGAAAAGGCAATCACCGAGCGCGCCGCGAAGGTGGATTTGGCTGCCATTTTGGATAATCCCTGCGACGGGCGCAAACGGCATTTTGACCCTGCAGACGTCTATGACTTCAAGCTCGAAGAGACGATAGACAGGAAAGTGCTCTGCAAGGAGCTGGATTTGGAAGGCGGGGAGAAAAAAGCCGTCACTGTGCGCGTGAGCAGCACCAATCGCACCATCGGCACAATCTTCGGCTCGGACATTACGAAAAAGTACGGCAATACCTTGGCAGACGACAGCTACTGCGTAACCTGCATCGGCGGGGCGGGGCAGTCCTTCGGCGCGTTTATACCCAAGGGGCTGACGCTGAAATTGGAGGGCGACGCCAACGACTATCTCGGCAAAGGGCTCTCCGGCGGCAAGATTGTCGTCTATCCGCCATCGAATGCGAAATTCCTGCCGGAGGAGAACATGATTATCGGCAATGTTGCGCTCTACGGCGCAACTTCGGGCGAGGTGTACATCAGCGGCATGGCGGGCGAGCGCTTTGCGGTGCGAAATTCCGGCGCGCAGGCGGTTGTAGAGGGCGTGGGCGACCACGGCTGCGAGTATATGACAGGCGGCGTTGTCGTTGTGCTGGGAAGAACCGGGAAGAATTTCGCTGCGGGTATGTCCGGCGGGGTTGCCTATGTGCTCGATGAAAACCGCGATTTGTATCTGCGACTCAATAAAGAAATGGTATCGATGGATCCCGTGAGTGAACGCGAGGATATCGAGCAGTTGCGGGAGCTTTTAAGCCGCCATGTAGAGCAGACCGGGTCGCCGAGGGCGAAGCGGCTTCTTACCTCCCTTTCGGAAAAGGCGGGGCTGTTCAAGAAAATTCTGCCCCGCGACTACGCCAAAATGCGCAAGAGCATCGAGAGCTTCCGCGCGAAGGGCTTGAGCGAGGACGAGGCAAATACTGCTGCGTTTGACGCAGTTGTGCAGTAAAGGAGGGGAAGGGTATGGGAAAAGCAACCGGCTTTTTGGATTATGCGCGGCGCAGCAATCCTGCGCAAGAGCCGCTGGCGCGCATCAAACATTGGAAGGAATTCCACCCGCAGCTTCCCGAGGAAGCGCGCAGGGAGCAGGGCGCACGCTGCATGGAGTGCGGCGTACCCTTCTGCCAGTCGGGCGAGACGATCGGGGGCATGACCTCCGGCTGTCCGCTGCACAACCTTGTCCCCGAGTGGAACGACTTGATATACACGGGAAATCTGCAGCAGGCGCTGCTGCGCCTCTTAAAAACCAACAGTTTTCCCGAATTTACGGGGCGGGTCTGCCCCGCGCTGTGCGAGGCAGCCTGCACCTGCGGGATGAACGGCGAGCCCGTGACCATTCGGGAAAACGAGCTGGGCATTATTGAGTCCGCCTTCGAGCAGGGGCTGATGCAGCCGAAAATCCCCGCGGTGCGCAGCGGAAAGCGCGTGGCGATTGTCGGTTCCGGCCCTGCGGGTTTGGCTGCAGCCGATCGGCTGAATCGGCGCGGGCATCAGGTGACGGTTTTCGAGCGGGACGACCGCGTGGGCGGGCTTCTGATGTACGGCATTCCGAACATGAAGCTCGAAAAACAGGTCATCGAGCGTAGAGTGCAATTGATGCTGGTGCAGGGGGTGGAATTCCGCACAGGCGTCGATGTCGGCAGGGATGCGCAGGATTTGCAAAGCGAGTTCGATGCGGTGATTCTCTGCTGCGGGGCAAAGCAGCCGCGGGATTTGTCTGTCGCGGGGCGCGATGCTGCGGGCGTGCATTTTGCGGTGGATTTCCTCTCCGCGACGACGAAAAGCCTGCTCGACTCCGACTTGAAGGACGGGAACTACCTTAGCGCACAGGGCAAGGACGTGGTAATTGTCGGTGGCGGCGACACAGGAAACGACTGCGTTGCCACGGCAATCCGCCATGGCTGCAAGAGCGTGACGCAGCTGGAAATGATGCCGCAATTGCCAACGGAGCGCGGCGAAAACAACCGCTGGCCGCAGTGGCCCTTGGTTTGCAAGACAGACTATGGGCAGGAAGAGGCGATTGCCGTTTTCGGCAGCGACCCGCGCGTCTACCAAACAACCGTGAAAGAAATTCTCAAGGACGATGCGGGGCAAATTCGCGCGGTGAAAACCGTTGCACTCTATCCTGAAAAAGACGAAAAAACAGGGCGCATAAACATGCGCGAGGTCGCGGGGAGCGAGCAGGAACTGCCCTGCGGGCTTCTGCTGCTGGCAGCGGGATTTCTCGGGCCGCAGCGCTATATCGCCGAAGCCTTCGGCGTCGAAACGGACGCGCGCGGGAATTATGCAGCGAACGACACGGACTACAGCACGAATATACCCGCCGTTTTTGCAGCGGGAGATGCAAGACGGGGGCAATCGCTCGTGGTCTGGGCAATCGCAGAGGGCGCAGGCGCAGCCCGCGCGGTAGACGAGTATTTGATGGGCTACACATATTTGTAGATTATGAATTGCCCCTCGCGCTTGCGCGAGGGGCAAGTTTTTGCTTCCGAGAGCCCGAAAAAATATTTTTGCAAAATTTCTTGCAAACGGGTTGACTTTATCGATAAAAAGATATAGAATACGGAGGCATTAAAAATAACTAGGAGGACTTACTTGTGAAAGGTTTTGGCGTTATTACAAAAGGCGTAGTCGATTGGATGGAAAAGCCCGATTATATTTGCGGACCGTACGATGCAATTGCTCGTCCGATCGCATTGGCTCCCTGCACGTCCGACGTGCATTCTGCGTATGAGAGCGAGGGTCCGCACCTGCTCAACCGTATCCTCGGGCACGAGAGTGTCGGCGAAATCATCGAAGTCGGCACAGAAGTGAAGGACTTTAAGGTTGGCGACAGAGTGGTTATCCCCTGCACCACACCCAGATGGCGCAACCCCTCCATCCAAGACGGTCTTTCCCAGCACGAGGATGGGCTGTTCAGCGGCATTAACTTCTCGAGCTACGAAGACGGCACTTTCGCAAATCAGATTAAGATTCGCTCTGCGGATATGAACTTGGCGCACCTTCCCGAAGGCATGAAGCCGGAAACTGCGGTTATGGTTACCGATATGATGACCACCGGCTTCCATGGTCCTGAACTGGCAGAGATGAAGTTCGGCGACAGCGTTTGCGTTCTGGGCATTGGACCTGTCGGTCTGATGGCAGTTGCAGGCTCTGCGCTCTACGGCGCAGGCAAGCTCTATGCAGTCGGCACTCGTCCTGACTGTGTGGCACTGGCAAAGGAATACGGCGCAACCGACATCATCAGCTACAAGGACGGCAAAGTCTACGACCAGATCATGGCGAAGACGAACGGACAGGGCGTGGATGTGGTTATCGTCGCAGGCGGCGATTTGGATACCTTCTATCAGGGTCTGGGCATGTGCAAGAACGGCGGCAGCGTGGTGAACCTCAACGTCTTCACCGAAATCGCTTCCATCAACTTCCCCATCGAGTACACCGGCGCAGGTTTCCTCGGTCATAAGAAGATTACCGGCGGTTTGTGCCCCGGCGGTCGCCGCCGCATGGAGCGTCTGCTCTCCATCGTCGAGGCAGGCCGCGTTGACCCGACGAAGATGATTACCCATCGCTTCCACGGCTTAGAGTCTATCCCCGAAGCACTGGCGCTGATGGTTAATAAGCCCCGCGATCTCATTAAGCCCGTTGTCCTCTTTGACTAATAAATTTTTCGCCCGGCGTCTGCTTGCAGACACCGGGCTCTTTTTATAGTTTCGTTTTCCTGTTTAGGTAAAGGAATTGCGGACGGCGTAAGCCGTCCGCATGTCTTATGAACCCACGTTTAATATGGTCCAGAACTGACTTGTAAACGATTAAACTATTCGCATTTTTTGTTATTAATCAGAAAGTATCAATTGCTGCAAATTTCATTGATCCGCAGGAACACAACTTGGTAGTATTCCTTGTGATATTAATAAGACCTTTCTAAGGTTATAAACTAACTCAAGTAGATAAAATATCATATCAAAGTTCTCTAAACAAAGAGCCGCAAAGTCTATAAGGTATAATTCTTCTTTTTTGGTTTTGCCAGCGTGTTTATCAGTGAACGTTATTTTTTGTGAAGCATAATCAATCTCGCTATCAAAATGTTGAATGGCATTTCTTATCCTGTTTTTTAGACTAGCGGTTGGCTTACTAAACGGCTCAGTATCATCAATATAATCGAGCTTTTGGATTTTATTTTTCACGGACAAAACACTACTAAATTTTTTGGCATTGATGCAGTTAACATATTGTCTTCCAGCTAAAATATTGTTAAGGCCAATAACAATATCTATGTTATCCAAAATCCACTCATAGCTTTTAGCATAAAAATCAGTAAGGGTCTCAAAACTTGCTGTCGTTATCCCATATTGCTCCCTATCTACATTTTCAAGGCAATCGGTATTTTTCAATGAGACAACCGGGATTAACTGGCTATATATTTTTGAAAAAATATCAACTAGCCTAAAAGCTTTTTTCTCAATACTATTAAGCTCGAATGCTTGTTCTTGGACAAACCTTATAATTTCGTTGAGTGAAGCTCCTCCACTAAACATCAGCTTTGCAATTGCGGTATATTCCGGGAGTGCTTTGGGATGTAAAACATGACTGACACGCGTAACTGTCAACAAGAGTTGGTGTAAGGCCATGGCCGCATCCAAATCGTTAGTCACCTTAGATAAAGGAATCCAATCATATTTATTTATTTCTCCTTCAAGTCTTGTATATAAAATAGAGTCTTGATGATTCCAATATAATTCGAAATATGTTTTAAACCTTCCCCAATCGGTTTTTATAAATTTAGCAAAAACAGCGGCTTCACGAGTCGCATCCATAGCTTTTTCATAATCTCTGTAAAACTGACCGTTTCTCATATAAGGAGATAAGTCATAGTCTTTTAATGAGCGAACATGTAGCTTTTTTGTTGGAAACTCTGCCGACAATTCCGCAATATAATATTTTGCATCAAGGCTATGATCTTTGTAATTTACCTTCTGTGCATTCTCTAATTCTATTGCCAAACCAATATCTTCTTGGGCAATAATTATGTTGCCGCTGATATGCGTGGAACACTTAGGACAGTAAATATTAAACGGGATGTTATAGTATCCTACTTGAAAACGTAGACTTATCTCGGTATTGCAAAGGTCACAGGCGATCAATTGGTTATGGGTCATTTATAGCAGCTCCTTTGCTTTCAGCATTCTTATAAACTACACTCGTAAAGTCAATAGCATTATACTACACTTTGCTGCCAATTGGTTAAGATGAATTAGCTATAGAAATAGATAATAAGCCGTTACACTTATTTTGAGATATTCGACCTATCTACGCAGTTAAGGCATTTTATCCACTTAACCGAAACGAATAGCGATAGGAACAGAATACTAACACAACAAAGAAGCAGCGAAAGAGAGCGATAAGAATACCTTGTGGTGATTTACGCTAAAATAAGTTACAAGCGTGGCGCATGGGCGGTTTTGCGGCTTGACTTAAAATGTGCACTGAACGCGGTTTTGCCTACTTTATGCGTTGCCTCAAAACGCAAAACACCCCTGATAACAGGGATGTTCACGCGGTTTGAGTCTGTATCAAACCTGATTTCATACTATGGACTATGGAGCGGGTAAAGGGAGTCGAACCCTCCTATCGACCTTGGGAAGGTCGCGTTCTACCGATGAACTATACCCGCATTTTTTGCCAGTATAGCATCTTTGCGAGCAAAATGCAACCAGTTTTTGCGCAAAAAGCCCGTTTGTGGGCGAGTTGCAAAATCGGCTGCCCGGGGATAAAAGACACCCCCTGCGTCACAGGAGTAGGTATACTTTAGTTGCGAGACCAACTGCGGTCAACTTCGGGCGGTGTAGCGGCGCAGCACGGAGACACCTAATATATAACGCATTACTTCTTTAATCCGAACATCCACCTGAAAGCGGGGATATGGTGGAAGAGTTCATACGTCAGATATGTCAATAGGATCGAGCTTAGCATAATTGCGGGAATCTGAACCCAAGGATTATCTGTCACCTTGAAGGTGAGGAAGGCGGCGATGACCAGCCAGAATTGGTGGAACACATACACCCCGAAGGAGGATTTTGAGAGGTATGCGGAAGCCTTGCTGCGGAAATTGAGGGAATGTCGTCCCAGCCCCAAGACGGACAGGAGTGCAAGCCAGCTTACCGCTTCAGACAAGACGTGGTCATAAACGTTGGTAAGGGCAGCTCCGGCTACTGCTAACAACAGCAATAAAAAGCGGTATTTGTCCAGTCTTTCAAGAATCCTTTCGTTCGAGAGGAAATAGTATCCCAGCAGAAAAAATGCCAGGTACTCGGTTGGGCTTTTGCCGCCGAGTTCAAATAGCATATTGCCCAAACAGGGAATAAGACCCATGAAAACAACCACAACCAGAGGCACATGATTGCCAAGAGAACCTTTGCCTTTTTTCTTATACCAAATCATGAACGGGAGGCTGAGGGTTGATATTATAAACAGAAAGAGGATAAACCACAGATGCCCGGGAGTAAAAGACCCATCGACTCCCGAAAAATCGGTCAGTTTTGTAAAATAATTTAGATAATTTGCTTGACCGTTATGGAATTGGCTCGCAAGATATGTTTGCATGGGAATGAGCAATAGCAGACCGAAAATCAGCGGGACAAGCAGCTTGCTTACCCGGTTCTTCGCGTATTCCCCGACGCTTCGTCGCTCAAGGGCATAACGAGAGCTGACCCCGGCAATTGAAAAGAGCAGCGGCATCATCCAAATCCAGTTTATTGAAAGAAAGACGCTCGGCGCTTTCAGACCGGGACCATTGACGTAAAACAGCTCGCCCCAGTTGTTGTAGATCATGAAAGTGTGATACGGGAAAAGCATCAAAATTGCAATAGAGCGCAGGTTGTCCAGATAGTGTTTTCGATTCGTCAAAATAAGGACTCCCTTCGATTTTTCGCAAAAAACAAAACGTTTTGCAATTTTCTAC
>JAISIK010000020.1 GCA_031262065.1 Oscillospiraceae bacterium
TCGTGCAAATCCCAAAGCCCCGAAGCAGAGAAACAGGAAGAAATTGAGCTTGTCGTCTTCGCGGCGGCGTCCATGACCGAAACCATGCAGCAGGTTGCAGAGCTTTACAAGGAAGTCGCGCCGAATGTTACGATTGTTTATACTTTCGATTCTTCGGGAACGCTCAAAACCCAAATCGAAGAGGGCGCGGACTGCGATCTTTTCATTTCCGCAGCCCCGAAGCAGATGAATCAGCTCGATATTACCGCAGATACAGAGGCAAACCCCGATGGGCTGGATTTCGTTCTGGCAGGCACACGGCTTAATCTGTTGGAGAACAAGGTCGTGCTCGTCGCCTCCGACGAGAACCCTGCGGGAATCACGGGTTTTGCGGACATCACGTCTGACAAGCTGACCATGCTTTGTATCGGCAATGAAGACGTGCCTGTCGGCGCGTACAGCCTGAAGATTTTTGACTATCTCGGAACTTCCGCGCAGGAACTGGAGGCAGAAGGCAAGCTCACCTACGGCTCGAATGTCAAGGAAGTTACCACGCAGGTCAGCGAAGGGCTGGTGGACTGCGGCATTATCTACGCAACCGATGCCTTTTCAGCAGGACTGACGCCCATCGAGGCTGCAACCGCCGAAATGTGCGGGCAGGTAATCTACCCGGCAGCTGTTCTGAAGATTACCAAAAACGAAGCCGCAGCCAAAGCCTTCTTGGAATTCCTGCAAAGCGATGCCTGCACGGCAGTTTTTGAAAGCGTCGGCTTCACGGCACTTAGCAACTAAATCAGCGCGTAACTCAAATCAGCGCGGGCGGAGGTCTCTCCGCCCGCGTAGGCGCCGTTTGAAAAATGTCAACATGCCCAAGTACAAGGAGCGGGGAATATGGATTGGTATCCGCTGTACAACTCCATACGTATTGCACTGGTATCCTGCGGAATTGTCTTCTTTTTGGGGATTTTTGCAGCCTATTATGTCGCCAAATTGCCCCGACTCGTCAAAGGCTTGCTCGACGTCGTTCTGACGCTCCCTTTGGTGCTGCCGCCGACGGTTGTGGGCTATTTTCTCTTGCTTCTGCTTGGACCGAAGCATCCCTTCGGCGCGTGGTTTTTGGCAATGTTCGACACGAAACTGGTTATGATGTGGTATTCCGGCATCTTTGCTGCGACGGTTGTGGCATTTCCGCTGATGTATCGCACCGCGCGCGGCGCGTTTGAGAGCTTCGATGAGAGCCTCGCGCATTCCGCAAAGACTTTGGGGCTGTCAAATACCCGCATTTTTTGGCGGATTCGCATGCCAGCATGCAGGCAGGGGATACTTGCAGGCACAGTTCTTGCCTTCGCCCGCGCGCTGGGCGAGTACGGCGCAACGAGCATGATCGCGGGCTATACGCCCGGCAGGACGGCGACCATCTCCACCACGGTCTATCAGCTTTGGCGCACGAATCAAGAGGCACTTGCCTTCCAATGGGTGATGGTGAATCTTGCAATTTCGGCAGTGGTGCTGCTTTCGGTTAACCTGCTCGAGCGCCGCAATACCGCTCCGAAAACCGCGGCAAGAGGGGAGGCGTGAATATGTCGATTTCGGTAGATATTCGGAAGGATTTCGGCGCATTCAAGCTGAACGTGCAGTTTGAAGCGGGCAATGAGGTGCTCGGCATTCTCGGCGCGTCCGGCTGCGGGAAGAGTATGACGCTCAAATGTATCGCAGGCGTGGTAAAGCCCGATTCCGGGCGCATTGTCCTCGACGGACGAACGCTTTACGATTCCAAGCGGCATATCAACCTTCCGCCGCAGCAGCGAAGAATCGGCATGCTTTTCCAAAATTACGCGCTGTTTCCCAATATGACGGTGTTGCAAAACATTATGGCGGGCTGCGAAAAGGCGGACAGACCCGCGCGTGTGCAGGAAGTGCTTGCAAAATTCCGCTTGCAGGGGCTTGAAAAGCATAAGCCCGCGCAGCTCTCCGGCGGGCAGCAGCAGCGTGTTGCGCTGGCGCGGATTTTTGTCACAAAGCCGAAGATTTTGCTTCTTGACGAGCCCTTTTCCGCGCTCGACAGCTTCCTGCGCTGGGAACTGGAGATGGAGCTTGCGCAGCGCATTCGGGAATTCGGCGCAACGACCCTGCTCGTTTCGCATGACCGCGATGAGATTCACCGCCTGTGCGACAGCGTCTGCGTATTATCTAACGGGACAAATGAGCTGTGTGTGCGCGTCCGGGATTTATTCAAGAACCCGCGCAGTTTCGCAGCAGCCCAACTATCCGGCTGCAAGAATATTTCCCGCGCCTCCTACGTGTCGGAAAACGAAGTTTTTGCGCAGGATTGGGGCGTACGCTTCCACTCCGCCAAACCTGTGCCGAAGGATATCCGCTATGTAGCAATTCGCGCGAAGGACATCCTTCTTGCCAAGGAAGGCGACAGGGAGAATGTGCTGCACTGCGCGGTGGAAACGCATTTCGAGGAGCTGTTTTATCATATCTATATGCTGCGCCCGCTAAAGAGCGAGAACGAACCCACGCGCAGCATCCGCTTGGATATTGAAAAGCATTTTCCGCCCCTGCCGCCGAACGCGAAAACGGTGCGCATAAAAATCACTGCCGACAATCTCCTTTTCCTCAACAAATAAAGCGAAGGGCTCAGCCCTTCGCTTTATTTAATCACGTGACTCATCAGCCAGAGTAGCCCCATGCCGCCTGCGCCGCACATTGCCCAGAGCAAATTGTGAAGGCGGCGCAGGAGTTTCAAGCGCTTGCGCTGTGCGAATTGGTTTGCAGTCCGAATCGCCTGCTGCATCAGTTCGTGCTCGGATAGCCCGCTTGCGTCGTCTTTCAAAAGAAAAATCGCCTGCTCAAAGAGCTTCGGGTTTGGTGATTTCACAACGACTGCCTGCCGCGTATTTCCCTTTACCATAGCGTATCCTTTCATGTTTGGTTTGTAAAGAGTGTCGCCAATTCAGCGGCGTTCCAAACAAAAAAAGATGCCGGTCGAAACGACCGGCATAAAAAGAATATTAAGGAGTAGTAAGTATTTTCGATTCGGAAGGGTCGAAGATGGAATCATCGTTAAAGACCCATTCCTGCACATTGATAATGTCGTAGGTTGTGGCGGTTCTGCGGATAATCACCTTCGACAGCCCCGCGTTGATAATCATCCTGCGACCCATGGCGCTGGGGAGAACATTTTTTACATAGTCGCCGCTTTCCGCGTCGCGACCGACGAGGTAGATGGTGCCGCCGATGCACTCGCTGCGCGCGGCAGAAATGATGGCATTTGCCTCGGCGGGCACGCTGCGGCACAGCTCATAGCGCTCACCGGGCGGAATGTTCAGCCGCCGACGGACGCAGTAGCCAAGGTCGATGCAATTGCTGCGACCGCGCGGCGCGCCGTTATAGCCGGTGGAAACAATCTCATCGTTGCGCACAATCAGCGCGCCATAGCGCGCATGGCTGCAGGTGGCGCGTTCCAGGACAGTTTCGGCAATATCCAGATAGTAATTCTCTTTATCAATGCGGCTCATAGCTTTGCCCTCCAATGCCATTGTATGTATTATACACCTTTTTTTCAAAACGTGCAAGTAGCAATATCATTATAGGGGATTTTGGGCAAATATTAGGTCGAATTTTGGCGAATCCGCTCCACTTAGAGAGTTATTTTGGAAATACGGTCGTTAGAGCGCGCATTTCCCACGGGGGATGAACACCCCGTCGCGGTCGTGTAAAACAGCGCCGTGGTCAACCGCAAGGACGCCGCGCAAATACACCTGCGCAATCTCGCCGACGGTTCCAAAGCCCTCAAAGGGGTTGTAATCTACGTTTGCTGCTTGGGTTTCCGCCGAAATGACGCCATTAACAGAGGGGTCATAGACCACAATGTCCGCATCCGCGCCCTCGGCGATCTGCCCTTTGCGGGGGAATGCGCCGTAGAGCTTGGCAGGCGCAGTGGAAAGCAAATCGACCATCTTTTCCGCGCTGAGTTTGTTCTCGGCAACGCCGTAGCTGTACAGAAGTACACCGCGCGTCTCCACGCCCGGCATCCCGCCGGGGATTTTGGTGAAATCTTCGCGCCCGGCGTCTTTTTGCTTCAAGGTAAAGCTGCAATGGTCGGTGGCTACCGTTTGAATTTCGCCCTGCGCCAAGGCGTCCCAAAGCCGTGCGTTGTCCGACTTCTTGCGAAGCGGCGGCGCGCAGACGTATTTTGCGCCCTCAAAATTCGGGCGGGAATACCGCGAATCGTCCAAAAGCAGGTAGTGCGGGCAGGTTTCCACGTATACCTTTTGCCCCCGCGCCCGAGCAGCCTGCACCTCGCGCAGGGCGTCTTCACAGGTCAGGTGCACAATCACAACTGGCACGTCCGCCACCTGCGCAATTTTCAGCAAACGCCCGACCGCCTCCGCCTCGAGAATGGACGGACGGCACTGCGGATGCGCGGCAGGGGAGAACTCGCCCGCTTCTTTTTTCTGCGCAATCAGCGCGTCAATTACGCCGGCATTTTCGCAGTGCACGCCTGCAATGCCGCCAAGTTCCCGCATTTTCTGTAGCGCGCGGAAGATTGCCTCGTCGCCGATCATCATAGCGGGATAGGTCATGTACATTTTGAACGAGGAAACGCCCTGCTCGAACATGCGCGGCAGCTGCGCGATATTCTCTTCGCTCCAGTCGTCGATGGTCATGTGAAAGCTGTAGTCGCAGGCGGTTTTGCCGCTTGCCTTTTTGTGCCAGAGCTCCAGACCGTATTGCAGGCTTTCGCCCTTGTTCGGGCAGGCGAAGTCAATCACCATCGTTGTACCGCCGCGAAGAGCAGCCCGCCCGCCGGTGTAAAAATCGTCTGCGGTAGTGGTGTTGCTCACGTCCAGGTCAAAATGTGTGTGTGCATCGATAAAGCCCGGGAAGAGGAGTTTCCCGCGCACATCGATTACATCGGCGTTCTCACAGACGATGTCTTCTGCAACGCGCACGACCTTCTCCCCGTCAATTAAAACGTCTGCATAGCGACTGCCGCAGGCATTCACGACACAGCCGCCCTTTAGAATTTTCTTCATCGGCTTCGACTCCTTAGCTGGTAGTATTACCCACAGTATATCACGAAAACGCGAAAAGGAAAACGTTCTTTTTCATGGGTGTGCATCAATCTGGCACTTGATTTTTATGCTTTCGACTGCTATAATACGCACAGTAGGCAAATGTGCGGCATTTTCCTGCAAAACCGTATATGGAGCGGTATCGAAGTGGTCATAACGAGCCTGACTCGAAATCAGGTTGTCCGAGAGGGCACGTGGGTTCGAATCCCACCCGCTCCGCCAAAAAGCGGCTGCTGATGCAGCCTAAATGAATAATGAAGGATGAATAATGAATAATTTATAATAAAGAACGCATAAGCCGCTTTTTGTATTATTCATTATTCACTATTCATTAGGGCAAAGCCCGACTTCATTATTCATTAAAAATCCCGCCCGTAGGCGAAACGTATCTTTTCGGCTTTCCTACATGCGAAGTGTCATCTTTTTTGCCAGATGATTCCAAAAAGCGGCTGCTCTCGCAGCCTAAATGAATCGTAAACGATGAAGAATGAATAGTGAGTAATTATAAGACGCAGCAAACGCTTTTGTAATATTCACTATTCATTTTTCATTAAATCCTCGTCCGCAGGCGGCATTTTGTATTGCCGATAAAGGAGAATTCTCTTGTCGAAAAAGAACTCTGTTATTTATGCCTTTAACCGAATAGAGAAGAAATATCTGATCTCCGCCGCGCAATTTGAGAGGATAACGCAAAGATTGCGCGAGTATACAATCGCGGACAGCTACGGAGGTAACGACGGGCGATATCATGTGAACTCGCTGTATTATGACACGCCCGACAGAGTGATGATTCGCCGTTCTCTTGAAAAGCCCTATTATAAAGAGAAACTTCGTCTGCGCAGCTATGGTACATATGCGCCCGGAGGCACAGTTTTCGCCGAAATTAAAAAAAAGGTCTACAAAATGGGCAATAAGCGCCGCATAGCCCTTAGCGCGGACACCGCCCATGAATTTTTAACAAGCGGCTTTTTACCTCGTGAGGAAGAACATAATACAAGCGCGCAGATAACTGCCGAAATTCGCACATTACTTATGCGCTACGATCTGAAGCTCGCACCGTCTGTCCTGCTGTCCTATGACAGGATGGCGTTAATTGGAAAAGACGACGATGCGCTTCGCATTTCCTTCGATAAAGAGCTTTTTGCTCAAAGCGGCGTACATACCTTTGCCGACCAAGATTTGGGCGAAAGGCTTATTTCAGAGGAACAGGTTATTATGGAAATCAAGACGAACTACAGCATTCCCTTGTGGCTGGCTTCTGTTTTATCGGAAGAAAAGGTTTATCCATGCGGATTTTCAAAATACGGGCAGGCTTATCTAAACGAGCTTGCCCACAAAAAGGAGAAGCTATATGTTGGCTGAGTTTCGCGATATGTTCGCCTCACGAATGGCGGACTTACCCTCTGTTACAGGCGTTGTACTTATTCTTCTGACAATGGCGGTCTTGGGTTTGGTAGTCAGTGTAACCTATATGCTGACTGACCAAAATAAAACGCCCACACAAAGCTTTGCGCTCACGCTTGCGCTTCTTCCTTCGATAGTAACCATTATTATCATGATGGTGGGAAGCAATTTTGCCAGTGCGTTAAGTTTGGGCGGCGCTTTTGCCATTATCCGCTTCAGAAGCGTCCCCGGAAACCCCAAGGATATTACTTTTATTCTTTTCTGCATGGCGATAGGGCTTACCGGCGGCATGGGATTTATGCTGTATGCCTTAGCTGTGGCAGGTACACTCTGCGCTGTCATGCTGCTGCTTCATTTTTTGCGTTTTGCCGCTCCCAAACGCACGCGAAAGCAACTTAAAATAACAATACCCGAAGATTTTAACTACCATAATGCCTTCGATGATACTCTGAATAGGTATGCAAGCAATGTTGTCCGCAAGAGAGTTCGCCTTACCGATTTAGGTAGTCTTTATGAGATTACCTTTGCGATTACGATGGTTGACAGTGTGGACGAAAAGAAGATGCTTGACGAAATCCGCGTGAAAAACGGCAATCTGCCCATTGTTCTTGTTCTCGAACCCCAAGCATCCGAAACCGGAATAACATAAACATAAGGGGGAGTTTCAATGAAACGCTTTTTATTTGCCTTAGCGGTTCTGACTCTTGTTCTGGGAATTTTCACGGGCTGCGAAGCCGACACCTATGTGAAATCGGGCGTAATGCTCTATGAGGTATATACTGCGGGCGGCTATAACAGTGGGGAAACGCAAGCTCCCTATAAAAACAGCTATGCCGTTCTGTATAACTCCTCAAAGAGCGACGTCGCCATTGACGGGTGGCAGCTTCTGTCGTGTAATGACGAAGGCGTTTCCATTCAGGAACAGTCTGCCACCCTGTCGGGGACGATTCCTGCCGGCGGATTCTTCGTTATTTCGGGCGGCATAGCGCCCGACGCAGGTTTGAATTCAGCCGGAGAATTTGAAGAAGAAAATGTTGTCGGCGCGGATCTTCCGTTTGACATCGACCTTGATGCTTCCGACTTCAAGCCAAACCGCAAAGAGGGCATCATCGTTCTTGCCAGCGGCGATGTGCAGGGCTCA
>JAISIK010000025.1 GCA_031262065.1 Oscillospiraceae bacterium
CCCACGCCCTGCGCCATGGTCAGCGCTCTCTCGTCCTGCGACATAATCGCAAGGGCAAAGCGCTCGGGCGTTGTCGCAGAAAGGATTGCAAGCGCAGCCTTCGGGCCGACGCCGGTAACCCCGATAAGCTGCTCAAAATAGGAAAGCTCCTCCCGCGAAGAAAAGCCGAAAAGGTCGAAGGCATCCTGCCGAATATTGCAAAATGCAAACAGCTTCGCCTTCTGCCCCACGCGCAGCTTGGAAATCGTATAGGCAGTCGTGCGGCAGGCATAGCCTACGCCGCCGCAATCGACCACGGCAAGCCCGCTCTCAAGAAGGGTAATTTCTCCGTTAAAGTAATAAAACATGCTTTCTCACCTGTTTTCCCGGACTCTTTGCAACAAGGATGTTGCGCTGCGTGCATGGCAAAGGGCAATGGCAATCGCGTCTGACGCGTCGTCAGGTCGCGGGAGCTTCTCCATCTTCAAGAGCCGCTTGGTCATATCCATAACCTGATGCTTCTCCGCCTTGCCATAGCCGACGACTGCCTGCTTGACCTGCATGGGCGTGTACTCAAACAAAGGCAGCTGCGCCTGTGCAATCGCAAGCAAAATAACGCCCCGCGCGTGCGACACGCCGATGCCTGTGGTGATATTGTGCCCCCAGAACAGCTCCTCGACTGCAACCGCCTCGGGTTTTGTGACCTCCAAAAGCCGCTTCATATCGTCGTAGAGCACCGAAAGCCGCTGCGCAAACGGCAGTTCCTTCGGCGTTGTAATCGTGCCGTATTGCAGCAAGCCGAAAGACCCGCGTTGCGACGAAATCAGCCCGAAGCCGACCGTCGCAAAGCCGGGGTCAATACCCAAAATATGCACGGGCTTGTGTTGTCCAGTCCGGCACTGCAATGTGCAGCAGCCAGAGAAGAATGCCGACCATAAATATCCCAAACATCACCCACGCCAGCGCGCGCTTCCACTTGGGGCTGGGGATAAATTCTGTCGGCTTTTCCGCCAAATCCTCGGGGCTGACGTTTTCCAGCAGAACTTCCTGCTCGTCCCTATTCTCCATCATTCGCACCTCTGTTTCCTGTTTTCCTTATTGTAGCATATTCGGCATATATTTGCAGTATTTTTTTCATAAAGAACGGCAGCGCAGTCAAAGGGCTGCGCTGCCATGGCGTGCTTCTTATTCGCTTAGTGTCCGCTTTTGCTGTTTGGGAAAGCCGAACAGGGCATACAGCGCGGTCGCAAGTTGACCAAAAACGATGATATACGCCAGCGGCATATACATATCCGCATTACCAAATGGATGCAAGCTTAGGGAAAGCCCCGCCGCTAAAAAAAGCAGCACTGCCTGCGAAATGCGCAAATAGCGGCGGCAGGCAAGCACGCAGGGAATCGACAGCGCGAAAGAAAAGATCGTCAATAACAGAGCGATGGGAAAGTGAATCGCGCCTATTGCAATGACGCTGAAAAAACTTACGTAGGTATGGGAGCGCACAATGTTATCCGCATCAGCCCAATTGAGGCGGAGAGAATACGGGACAAGCTCCAAAATAACCAGAAGCAAGGTAGCTGCGAGTAAGATAATTGCACGTTTTTTTGTAGTTGTCATTTTCATACGCCCTTTCTATCGTGTCGCTATATTCGAGAAATTGTAGAGCAGTCTGGGCAATCGTTTCCTTATTCGTGCATTGTCCGCTTTTGCTGTTTGGGAAAGCCGAGCAGGGCATACAGCGCAGTCGCGAGTTGACCCAAAATGATGATATACGCCAGCGGCATATACATATCCGCCCTGCCAAAAGGCATCGCGCTCAGGGAAAGACCTGCTGCCAAGAAGAGCAGCACCGCCTGCGAAATGCGCAAATAGCGGCGGCAGGCAAGCACGCAGGGAATCGACAGCACAAAAGAAAACATTGTTAATAATAAAGCAATCGGATAGTAAATCGCGCCTACTCCAATGATTGTGAAAAAGTTTTCATAGGTATATCCTCTCGTCTCCGGCGTAAGCCAATAGGAAAGACGGAGGGAGTATGGCAAAAGCTCCAAAATAATCAGAAGCAAGGTAGCTGCGAGTAAGATAATCGCACGTTTTTTTGTGGTTGACATTTTCGCACTTCCCTTCTATTTTTATGTTATTCCAAACATTTCCTCTTGCATTCAGTATATTTCAGTTGTCATACCCTGTCAATTCGCATACTCAACAAATTTAGCCGGAATTCTTGTAACAATTGACAGATATTTCTATGCTACTCGCACTATAAACAAGCAAAAAGAGCTGTTGCATTTCGCAACAGCTCTTTTTGAATTGCATGCTTATAATTCAAACATCAAGTCGCCGTAAGTCGGGACGGGCCAGATGCTTTTATCCACCAGCAGTTCCAGCGCGTCAATCGGCTCACGCAGCGCCTTCATCGCCTTAACCACACTGTCGCGGCAGCGATGCGCCATCTCGGAGACATTTTCCATTGCGTTAACAATGCCGACCTCTTCTTCCAGCTCTTTACGCGCTGCATCCGCAGCAACTAAGCGCTTGCCGACATCCACCAGCAGCCCCTCCTGCACGGAGGTATCGGCAGCTGCCAAGGCATTGCGCACTTTGCAGACAGAATCCGCCAGTCGCGAGGAATAGCGCACCACGGCGGGGATATAATGCTTGCCCGCCATATGGAGCATCGTCTTTGCCTCGATGAGAATGATTTTGGCATAATTCTCGTAGAGAACCTCGCTGCGCGATTCCAGCTCGACTCTCGTATACACGCCGAATTTTTCAAACATCTGCACAGCCTTATCGGTTGTGAGCGTCGGGACGGTAGAGACCATGGACGGCAGATTCGGAAGCCCGCGGCGGGCAGCCTCCTGCTTCCACTCCTCGCTGTAGCCGTTGCCGTTGAAAATCACGCGGTTGTGCTCGCGGAAATTTTCCGCAATCAGGCGGTTGACGTCATTTCTGAAGTCCTCGCTTCGCTCGAGCACATCGGCAGCTTCGCAGAACGCCTCTGCGAAAATGGTGTTCATCACGGTGTTCGCGGTTGCAATGCTGTCGGACGAGCCGACCATGCGGAATTCAAACTTATTGCCCGCGAAGGCAAAGGGCGAGGTGCGGTTGCGGTCGGTGGCGTCCTTGTTAATCAGCGGCATTGTGGAAACGCCGGTATCGAGCTGCTCCACCGCTACGCAGTCAGCAGCCGTGCCGTTGGCAACAATCTGATTGACGACATCCTCCAGCTGTTCTCCCAAGAAAATGGAGATCACCGCAGGCGGCGCTTCGTCCGCGCCCAGACGATGGTCATTACCTGCGCAGGCGGTAGACATGCGGAGCAAATCCGCATGGCGGTCTACCGCTTTGATGATGCACGAGAGCACCAGCAGGAACTGCAAATTGTCGTTCGGCGTTTTGCCGGGGTCGAGCAAATTCTCGTTCGTATCCGTCGCAAGCGACCAGTTGTTATGCTTGCCCGAACCGTTGACGCCTTGGAAGGGCTTTTCATGCAGCAAGCAGACCAAACCCTGCCGCGTGGCGATGCGCTTCATTGCCTCCATCGTCATCTGATTCTGATCCACCGCAACGTTACAGGTGCAATAAATCGGTGCGCTTTCAAACTGCCCGGGGGCAACCTCGTTGTGCTGCGTGGTGGCGGTAATGCCCATCTTCCACAGTTCGACGTTGAGCGCAGCCATAAATTCGCCGACTCGCTCGCGAATCGAGCCGAAATACTGATCTTCCAGCTCCTGACCCTTCGGCGCAGGTGCGCCGAAAAGCGTGCGCCCGGTATAGATTAAGTCGCGGCGATTGAGGTATTTCTCGCGGTCAATCAGGAAATACTCCTGCTCCGCACCGACCGAGGGCAAAACCTTCTTTGCCTCGGTATTGCCGAATAGGCGCAAAATGCGCAGCGCGTGCGTGGAAATCGCGTCCATCGAGCGCAAAAGCGGCGTTTTATTGTCGAGCGCCTCGCCGGTATAGGAAACAAACACCGTCGGGATGCACAAAATCGTGCCGCAGGACATCTCCTTGACAAAGGCAGGAGAGGTCACGTCCCATGCGGTGTAACCGCGCGCATAATGCGTGGCGCGCAGCCCGCCCGAGGGGAAGGACGAGGCATCCGGCTCGCCCATAATCAGCTGCTTGCCCGTAAGATTCAAAATCGAGCGCCCGTCGGCGTCGGGCGGGGATAAAAAGGAATCGTGCTTCTCCGCAGTAACGCCTGTCAAGGGCTGAAACCAGTGCGTATAGTGCGTGGCGCCCCGTTCGGTCGCCCACTCCATCAGCGCCTTTGCAACCACATCGGCGGTTGCCATCGATATTTGCCCGCCGTTTTGGATGACGTTATTCACCTCGGAAAAAATATTGCGCGGCAGGCGTTGGCGCATGACCGCTCCGTTAAAAACATTCTCACCGAAATATTCCGATACTTTCATTGTTTTCCCTTCTTTCCGATAGAATAATATTGATTTAATATACAAAAGAAATCCCAAAAAAGCAAGGGTTTTGCGTAAGTTTAGAGCGGTAGACAAAGCAGGCAGGCGGCAAGCCGCATTTTTTATCTATTTTACCAGCGGATTTGCCATTTTCGCCACCGGTTTTCGCAAATTCACCGATTCGCATACATATTTACCCTGCTTGTGCACAAACTAGTGCGCAGGAGGAGTTTGCCATGCTGATTACATTCTTACGCACAGCGCTATTATATATCGTTCTGATTGTAACCATTCGCCTGATGGGAAAACGGCAGTTGGGCGAAATGGAACCCGCCGAATTTGTTGTAACGATGATCACCGCAAATTTGGCGGCTATCCCCATGCAGGACACGGGGATTCCCCTCATGTCGGGGCTGATTCCTATTCTCGTCGTTTTGGGCGCGGAGTTGATTTTCGCGGTTCTCACCCTTCGCTCCATCCGTCTTCGCCGCTTGCTGTGCGGCAAGCCCGTCATTTTGATTGATAACGGCAGAATTGTCGAGCGCAATCTGCGCCGCACACGCGTGAACCTCGACGAGCTGATTATGCATCTGCGGCAGAAAGATATTTTTGACCTATCAGTGGTCAAGTTCGCCATTTTGGAAACCAACGGGCAAATATCCACGTTGCTCTACGCAAAAGACCAACCCGCCGCCGCAAAGGATGCAGGCATCAAGGTGCAAGACGGCGAACTGCCGACGACCATCGTCTGTGCAGGGCGGCTTCTTCGCTGCAATCTCGATTTGACGACGCATAATGAAAAGTGGCTGGAGAAAGAACTGAAAAAGCGCAACTGCACCTTGAAAGACACCCTGCTTCTCACGGTAGACGCCTCGAACTCTGTCTATTTTGTGCGCAAGGAGGACAGCGAATGAAGTTTTTATATATCGGCGTCGGCATCCTTGTGGGGCTGCTCATAATTTGCATCTTGGGCGGCGCACTGGTTGCCCAGCACTCGGAAGAGATTATTTCGGAACTGTCGAAGGCTGTTGAAGCGTTTGACAGCGGCGACTTAGACGCAGCCATTGCCTACGCCGACGCCGCGAAAGAGATTTGGGACAAGCACAGCAGGCTGCTCAGTTCCCTGCTTTCGCACGGGCAGCTTGACGATATTGAGCACGATTTCAGCGCGCTGAATTCCTTCTCTATCACGGGCGCAAAAGACGAGTTTCGTTCTCAGTGCGCCATGCTTCTGACGCAGCTCCAGCACATCGCAAAAATGGATTTGCCGTACTATTTCAATTTTCTTTAGCTCTTGACCGCACCGCCTTTCGGAAGTATACTATACGGGATTACAAAACCGAAGGGCGATGCTCGCATGACAACATTTGAACTCGATAGGCAATATGTCGCGCACACCTACAACCGCTTCCCGCTGGAAATTGTCGGCGGTGAGGGCGCGAAGGTATTCGGCGCGGACGGAAAAGACTATATCGACCTCGGCAGCGGGATTGCGGTGAATATTTTCGGCATGAACGATGCGCCGTGGCGAGATGCCGTGACGGCGCAGCTCTCCCGCTTTGCGCACACATCGAATCTCTATTACAACGCGCCTGCGGCGCAGCTTGCACAAATGCTCTGCGCGCGCACCGGGCTTAAGCGGGTATTCTTCTCGAACTCCGGCGCGGAAGCCAATGAGTGCGCCATCAAGGTCGCACGCAAATGGGCTGCCGTTAACAAAGGCGCACAATACCGCAATATTATCACGCTGAAAAGCAGCTTCCACGGGAGAACCTTGGCAACCCTCAGCGCAACGGGGCAGGACGCCTTCCATCAAGACTATCAGCCGCTGCCGGGGGGATTTCTCTATGCGCAAGTAGGCGACGCTGCGGGCTTAGAGAAGCTCGTGAAGGAAAACCCCTGCGCCGCCATCTTCTTTGAAGCGGTACAGGGAGAGGGCGGCGTCACGCCCATCGGGCAGGACTTTGCAGACGCGCTTTCCCGCATTGCCCGCGAAAACGACCTGCTTCTGCTTGCAGATGAGGTGCAAATCGGCAACGGGCGCAGCGGTCAGCTTTACGGCTATATGCACTACGGGCTCTCCCCCGACGTGGTGACGACTGCCAAAGGGCTTGGCGGCGGTCTGCCCATCGGGGCAACCCTGCTCGGCGATCGGGTCTGCGACGTTTTCTCCCCCGGCGACCATGGTTCGACCTTCGGCGGCAATCCCGTCGCCTGCGCAGGCGCAATCCATATCCTCTCACGCATCGACGAGGAACTGCTCTTGCAGGTGCGCGAGAAATCTGCGTACATATTTGACGCATTCAAAGACGCTCCCGGCTTTGACAGTGTGAGCGGCATGGGTCTGATGATCGGGCTTGCGCCGAAAAAGCCCGCGCGGGAGCTTGCGGAGCTTGCCCTGCAAAACGGGCTGCTCCTTACCACCGCAAAGCAAAAGCTGCGGCTTTTGCCGCCGCTGAACATCCCGATGGCACTATTAGAATCTGCTGTGCAGACGCTCAAGCGCTGCGCAGTGCAATAAAAGGAGGATACCATGAACCTGAAAGGCAGACATTTTTTAACCCTGCTGGATTTTACGCCGGAGGAGATTACGGGGCTGATTGACCTCGCAGCAACGCTGAAAACAAAGAAAAAGGCGGGCGTCACGCATGACAGCCTTATGGGAAAAACCATTGCCCTGATTTTCGAGAAAACCTCCACCCGCACGCGCTGCTCGTTTGAAGTTGCGGCGTACGACTTGGGCATGCACGTAACCTTCCTCGACCCGTCCGCCTCGCAAATTGGCAAAAAGGAGTCCATCGCCGACACCGCGCGCGTTCTCGGTCGACTTTACGACGGCATTGAATATCGCGGCTTCGGGCAAAACATCGTAGAAGAACTTGCAAAACATGCAGGCGTACCCGTTTGGAACGGACTGACGAACGAGTATCACCCCACGCAGATTCTCGCTGATATGCTGACCATTCGCGAGCACTTCGGCACGCTGGAGAACAAAAAGCTCGTATTTATGGGCGACTGCCGCTACAACATGGCAAATTCGCTGATGATCGGCTGCGCAAAACTGGGGCTGGACTTCACCGCCTGCGGGCCTGAGGGCTACTTCCCCGACCCGTCGCTGATTGCCCGCTGCAAGGACATTGCCGCGCGCAGCGGCTCGACCCTGCGCTTTGAAACTGACCCGATGCTTGCAAGCAAGGATGCGGACGTGATTTACACCGACGTTTGGGTGTCTATGGGAGAGCCGATGGAGGCGTGGGAAGAACGCATAAAGCTAATGCTTCCCTATCAGGTCAACGCAAAGCTCATGGCAAACGCAAAGGAAAGCGCCGTATTCATGCACTGCTTGCCCGCCTTCCACGATTTGAACACGGGGCTTGGCAAGCAAATCGGCGAAAAGTTCCGTCTGGACGCTCTCGAAGTTACGGACGAGGTGTTTGAAAGCCCGCAGTCCATTGTCTTCGACGAAGCAGAAAACCGCATGCACACGATAAAAGCCGTTTTGAGCGCAACCTTATAAATCTGCAAGCCCCACACGCCTCGGCGTGTGGGGCTGCCTGTATCAGAAAGAAAACTCTGAGAAATCGAAGGTCGAGAAGTAGTCTTCGGGCGTTTCTGCGCGGCGGATTTTCTGAAAACTGCCGTCCTCACGCAGCAGAACCTCCGCAGAGCGCAGCTTGCCGTTATAGTTATAGCCCATGGAGAAGCCGTGCGCGCCTGTGTCATGGATAACCAGCATATCGCCGATATCGACCCCCGGCAGGCTGCGGTCGATGGCAAATTTGTCATTGTTCTCGCACAAGCCGCCCACCACGTCGTAGACATGGTCGAGAATTGCCTCTTCCTTGCCCAGCACGCTGATATGGTGGTACGCGCCGTACATGGCGGGGCGCATCAGATTCGCAGCGCAGGCGTCCAGCCCGATATAGGTTTTGTAGATATGCTTTTGATGAAGCACCGTCGAAACTAAGTGCCCGTGCGGCGCAAGAAGGAATCTGCCCAGCTCACAGAATATCGCCACATCCCCCATGCCCTCCGGCGCAAGAATCTGCATATATTTCTGCTGCACCGCCGCGCCGACGACTGCGATATCGCATTGCGGCTGCTCCGGGCGATAGTCCACACCGATGCCGCCGGACAAATTCACAAAGGAGATATTTGCGCCCGTTGCATTGCGCAAGCGCACCGCCAAATGGAAGAGCTTTCCCGCAACCTCGGGATAATACTCGTTGCCGACCGCATTCGACGCCAACAGCGCGTGAATGCCGAAATTCTTCACGCCCAGTTTCATCAGGCGCGTAAAGACGCCCGCCATCTGATCCTCCGTCATGCCGTACTTGGAGTCGCGCGGCATATCCATAATCGTATTGCCGCAGGAAAAACTTCCGCCGGGGTTATAGCGGCAGCAAACCGATGTCGGGATGCCGCAGCTGTGCTCCATGAAGTCCACATAACTTGCATCGTCGAGATTGATATACGCGCCCATTTCGTATGCCTTTTGCATATCCTCTACGGGGGTTACGTTCGAGGAGAACATGACCTCCTTGCCGCTCATGCCGCAAGCCTGCGCAAGCAAAAGCTCCGTATAGGTCGCGCAGTCCACCCCGCAGCCCTCTTCTTTCAAAATAGACAGAATGTACGGGTTCGGTGTTGCCTTTACCGCAAAGTACTCCTTAAAACCCGGATTCCACGAAAACGCAGCCTTGAGCGCACGGACGCTTTTGCGGATTCCCGCTTCATCGTAGAGGTGAAAGGGCGTTGGAATTTCCCGCGCAATCTCGCGGGCAGTATTCAGGCTGACAAACGGTGTTTTTTTCATAATCGTTCCCTTCCGGCATGCAAAATGCCCCGCACCTCCGGCAAGCGGACGCACAGGGCAAACACACGGTCTGGGAAAGCCCCGCGGAGCGCTTCATTCCAATTGAAATGACAGTCCTGTACATATTTTGCACAGTCCCAGCAAGCAAAGGGCGGACAGCCGATTGCATACTTCGGCGGTATCCCCTTTCGCCCCGCAGCGGCTGTCCGCCGTGTTCTGTGGAGGTACTGATGGACACCGCGACCTCAGCCACGGTTTCATATTATAGTCATTGTACGAAAGATGCCCCGATTTGTCAAGGCTTTTGGGCTGGAAAATATTGCGCCGCCCTTATTTAGGGCGGCGCTGCATTTGTTTCATTTCCGGCAGGCACTGCAGGCGCCGCAGTCGCCGCAGCAAGAGCCGGATTTGCGCTTCTTGTACAGGTATCTGGCGAAGGCTGCAAGCCCGAAGAGCAGGAGCGCCGCAACAAGGACTGTGCCGAGGTTGTTCATAAGCCATTGCATCATGGGAAACACTCCTTTACTTATTCGCTTTCAGCGTTTTACTGTCCCTGCGCAGGAGCATATAGCCCAGCACGAACAGGGCAAGAACCGCCGCGGTCAGACCGATAAACTGCATATTGCCGCCAAACGCGCTGCCAAACTGGTAGACAATCAGGGAAATCCCGTAGGCAAAGAGGCACTGGTAGCCGATTGCAAACCACGTCCACTTTGCGCTGTTCATCTCGCGGCGGATTGCGCCCATTGCTGCAACGCAGGGTGCGCACAGCAGATTAAAGATGAGGAAGGAGAAGGCAGCCAGCTTTGTCATCCCTTCAAAATCGAGAACGCCGAATACGCTGACGATTTCTTCTTTGGCAAGAAGCCCCATCAGGCTTGCAACCGTTGCCTTCGCATTGCCGAACCCAAGCGGCGCAAAGAGCCACTTCAGGGCATTTCCCGCCTTGCCGAGAAGGCTTTGCTCGAGTTCCAGCGAAAGGCTGAATACAAACTTACCGTCTGCAAAGCCGCACACAGAGCCTGCCCAAATGCATATCGAGGACAGTAAAATCAGCGTTCCCGCCTTCTTAATAAACGACCACGCGCGATCCCACGTCGGGCGCATGACGTTGCCGATTGTCGGCAGGTGGTAGGAAGGAAGCTCCATCACAAAAGGCGAAGGGTCGCCTGCGAATATCTTGGTTTTCTTCAAAATAATGCCCGACAGGACAACTGCCGCGATACCGATAAAATAGGCGCTCGGCGCAACCCACCACGCATTGCGAAACAGCGCGCCCGAAATCATCGCAATAACCGGGAGCTTTGCCCCGCAGGGGATAAACGAAGTGGTGATAATCGTCATGCGGCGGTCACGTAAATTTTCAATCGTACGCGACGCCATAATGCCGGGAACGCTGCACCCCGTGCCGATGAGCATGGGAATAAAGGACTTGCCGGAAAGCCCGAAACGGCGGAACAGGCGATCCATAACAAAGGCGATACGCGCCATATAGCCGCAGCTTTCCAAAATTGAAAGGAAGAGGAAGAGCACAATCATCTGCGGCACGAAGCCGAGAACCGCGCCGACGCCGGCAATAACGCCGTCAAGAATCAATCGCTGCAGCCACGGCGCACAGTGGATTGCCTGAAGCCCGCGCTCAACCAAAATCGGAACGCCGGGAATCCAAATGCCGTAATCCGAGGGCACGGGCGCTTCGCGCAGGTCAAGAGAAATCTCGTAGCCTGCCTCGCGCAGATTCTGCCCGTAGGCATCGTACGCCTCCTCAAAGGCTGCGGGGTCAGCGTCCGTAATCGCAGTGAGCAGTTCCTCCGCGCCGAGAACGTCCGCTTCTTGCGCGCTGTGCAAGGTGCGCACGGTCGCGGGCGTCCAAATCTGCGCCTGCGCATACTGCTCGTAAGACTCCTCATAGGCAGATGTGCCGATACCCAGCAGATGCCAGCCCTCGCCGAAAAGCCCGTCGTTTGCCCAGTCCGTTGCCCATGTGCCGACCGTCGTGACGGAAATATAGTAAACCAGCACCATAATCAGGGCAAAAATCGGAAGCGCCAAGAAGCGATTGGTCACGACGCGGTCGATTTTGTCCGATCTGGTTTCCTTGCCGATATTCTTTTTTACGTAACAATTTTGCAGAATATGGCTTATGTAGTTATAGCGGTCGTTTGTGATGATGCTTTCCGCGTCGTCGTCATACTCTTCTTCAACAGCGGCTATGTCCTTTTCCACATGCGCCCGCAGCTTTGCGCCCAGCGCAAACTGCTTGACGACGCGCTCATCACGCTCGAAGATTTTAATTGCATACCAGCGCTGCTGCTCAGCGGGCATTTCGTGCACAACCGCTTCTTCAATGTGCGCCAGCGCGTGCTCCACCGCGCCGCTGAAAATATGCCGCATGGCGGTTTTTTTCGCGCCCGCAGCCGCAATGGCAGCCTCGGCTGCCTCGGCAATGCCCTCGCTTTTCAGCGCGGAGATTTCGACCACCTTGCAGCCAATCTTGCGGGAAAGCGCGGGAACATCAATCTTATCGCCGTTTTTCCGCACCACGTCCATCATATTGAGCGCGATGACAACGGGAATACCCAGTTCCACGAGCTGCGTGGTCAGATACAGGTTGCGCTCGATATTGGTTGCGTCAACAATATTCAAAATCGCATCGGGGCGTTCGCCCACAAGATAGTTTCGCGCAACAACCTCTTCGAGAGTGTAAGGCGACAGCGAGTAGATGCCCGGCAAGTCGATAATCGTGACATCGCTTTCTTTCTTGAGCTTGCCTTCCTTTTTCTCCACAGTTACGCCCGGCCAGTTGCCGACAAACTGGTTCGCGCCTGTTAGGGCGTTAAACAGCGTCGTTTTGCCGCTGTTTGGGTTGCCGGCAAGGGCAATTTTGATTTCCATATTCGCACCTCGCAGTTTACATAATCTTGCTTGTGTAATACTTATTCGACCTCGATGGTATCCGCGTCTTCCTTGCGAAGCGTCAGCTCATACCCGCGCACGGTCAACTCAATGGGGTCGCCGAGCGGCGCAACCTTGCGGACATAGACGCTCGTTCCCTTGGTGATTCCCATATCCATAATTCTGCGCTTGATTGCGCCCTCGCCGTGAAGTTTCACAACGACGGCGCTCTGCCCAATGCGCACTTGTTTTAATGTTTTCATGCTGCTTCCTCCAAATCTGTGGTGTTATCCATATCGACGGTAAGTCATAGCTAACTCCATCGCCAAACAAAAGTTAGAGCCGACTAACTGGTAATATACTACCACCTGCGCCGATTCTTGTCAATACATTTTTATCAATTTCCCAAAGTTTTTTGCGCCGCAATTCCTCTTGAATCCTGCCGCATATAGTGCTATACTTTTTGTGAAGGGTGGCATGGGTATGAAGATACAGGAATCCGCTGAGAATTATTTGGAAACCATTCTGGTTCTGCACAATCGCAAGGGATTGGTACGCTCGATTGATATTGCCAATGAGATGAATTTTTCCAAGCCCAGCGTCAGCATTGCCATGCGCAATCTGCGGGAAAACGGCTATGTGCAGGTCGATGAAAACGGCTTTATCACCCTGCTTCCGGCAGGTCTGGAGATTGCAACGCGCATGTTCGAGCGGCATTCCCTGCTCTCGGGGCTTCTCGAGCGGCTGGGCGTGGACGCCGCGGTTGCAGCCGAGGATGCCTGCCGCATCGAACATGTCATCAG
>JAISIK010000048.1 GCA_031262065.1 Oscillospiraceae bacterium
TTGGTGTTGATTGCGGTGAGGGTCCACCTGTTCCCATCCCGAACACAGAAGTTAAGCTCATCTGCGCCGAAAATACTTTGCGGGCGACTGCACGGGAAAATAGGTAATGCCAACATAAATAATCCCCCTTAGCTCAGTCGGTAGAGCAACGGACTGTTAATCCGTGTGTCGTTGGTTCAAGTCCAACAGGGGGAGCCAAGCGATATAGCCGTCACTAGTTGACGGCTATATCCCTTCCCAGACAAATGGGCCTTTAGCTCAGTTGGTTAGAGCATCCGGCTCATAACCGGACGGTCCCGGGTTCAAGTCCCCGAAGGCCCACCATATAGGGGTATAGCTCAATTGGTAGAGCGGCGGTCTCCAAAACCGTAGGTTCAGGGTTCAAGTCCTTGTGCCCCTGCCATGCGGACGGCGAAAGCCGTCCGCAATTCAGTTTGCCCTGTCGGGCAAGGGAAGTGTCCTTCGGACGTGAAGTAGCTTATCAAGCAGTGAAGTGTGCCTGCGACACATATTGGGCAAACTTTACTTCATGTTTTGCCGAAGGCAAATCACGTCACTATTGACGGGGTCAATTACTTCACTTTTTGCGTAGCAAAATACTTTACTACTTGTGTGGCTTTTTCTATCAACAAACACACGTCGTCGCAGACTTTGCTTAGTTCGCGGCGGCTTTTGTTCTATTTGCGCTTTGAGACAATTGTGCGAACGGTGTTAATTTGCCGCTAAGAATCCGGCAAGAATATAGCAGCATATTTAGCGCACGGTGTTGCGGAGGCGAAACGAATGATTGTAATACTATTTACGCAGGGGCGTCCTCCCTCAGACGGGTTTATTTGGCGCGCGGTGACGCGCTTCTGCGCGATGACCGGGCATGCACTCCCGTCCGGCAAAATTGTGCGTCCACCGGGGGCAAAGCCGCATTTTTCGGAGCGCAGCCCGGATTTTTCGCTCTCGCACAGCGGGGAGTTTACCGCGGTTGCCGTGTCGGAAACGCCCGTGGGGCTGGATATTGAAAAGCTACGCCCAATCGACGCAGCCGCGGTATCGCGCCGCTTCTTCGGCAAAGAAATTGCAGACCGCGCAGCCTTCTTCAGCGAGTGGACAAAGCGGGAAGCCGCGATAAAGCGCGATGGCTACGGCTTCCCCGCGCGGCTGAAAGAAACGCCGAACGCAATCAGCATCCCCTTTGCGCCGGGCTACGCGGCAGCCTACAGCGGCGGCGCGGGAGAAATCTATTTGATAGAGGATACGGAAGAATCAGAACAGCACCCCTGAATTTAGGGGGTGCTGTTCTTGGCGTAAGCGCAGTATTTATCGCAATTGCCATGCCAATTTGCATTCGCAGCGCCTAGCGCAGGGAGAAAAGATCATTCGGTTCGCAGTCCAGAACGGCGCAGAGTTTTTCGATTGTCTCCAAGTATATTGCGGCGGAAGTATTATCACACAACCTGTTGACTGTTTCATAGTTGCTTTCCAAGGATTTCACAAGCCAATAGCGTGTTTTCTTCTTGCTGTCAAGCAGTTCCTGAATTCTCATACTAATCAAAATTATCACCCTATTGAATTCTACAGCAAATGCAGATAGGAAATAATTTAGATATATCTGTAGTATAGATAATACTTGACTATTATGAGGCGATTTGTTATACTGCAATTGGCAAGGAAAACCAATATAAATACGAATAATTTAGGAGGGATACGGACATGGCAGACATGGGAAAGTTGCTGGCAGAGGGCAAGGGTACAAAGAAATGGTTCAAGGTAGTTAGTCTTTGCCTAGTCTTGCTGGCGGTACTTATCGGTGGCGTATGTGGCACATTGTTACTATTCAGTTTGATCGGCGGCCCCAATCAGAGAGATACACAAAAGCTTGCAGTAATAATTTGTGGGGGATCTATTGTTGTTATCACGGTAAAACTGATCGGCGCAATTAAACGAGCGATCAGGCAGGCACGAACAAAAATCGAGGTATACGAAAACGGCATCAAAGGGCGCTTTTTGAGCCGTTCGGGTGATGCCCTAAAGTATGCAATAATGCCCTACGAGGATATTGAGGACGTTGATTACTCCACGAAGCGTGTTTGCATCAAGAATTATTCTGGGGATGACGTCTCTTGCTACCCGTCGAACGCTGGGATGATTGGGATACCAATTGTTTCTCATGGCAAATCTAGTTGGGATACGGACATGGGGAAACTGCTGGCAGAGGGCAATGCGAAAAAGAAATGGTTCAAGGTAGCAAGCCTTTTTCTAATTTTACTGGCGCTACTCTACGCCTCGGCGAGACTGGCTCTCTATGTGGCGAAAAACTACAAAGCACCTTCGATAAGCAAGTTATATTTCCATTCCGAGATAGTTGGAATACTCTTTGCAGTTATTTTGGGTGTGTTGCTTGTTGTTATCACGATTAAACTGATCAGCGCAATTAAACGAACGATCCGGGAGGCACGAACAAAAATCGAGGTATATGAAAACGGCATCAAAGGGCGAAAGGTAGGATCGGGCGGTCTAATGTATGCCGCAATACCGTATGCGGATATTGAGGAAGTTCGTTACGCCGCGGACTATGTATGGATCAGCGAAAAGGCTAAGGATAATAAATATAATTATTTTAGCTTCAGAGTGTCAAACGCTGAGGTGATTGGGAAAGCAATGGTTTCTCATGGCAAATCCAGTTGGGATACGGACATGGGGAAACTGCTGGCAGAGGGCAATGCGAAAAAGAAATTGTTCAAGGAAGCAAGCCTTTTTCTAATTTTGCTGGCGCTACTCTACGCCTCGGCGAGACTGGTTCTCTATGTGGTGAAGAACTACAAAGCTCCTTCGATAAGCAAGTTATATTTCCATTCAGGTTTTGTTGGAATACTCTACGCAGCACTATTCTGTGTGTTGCTTGTTGTTATCACGATTAAACTGGTCGTCGCAATTAAACGAACGATCCTGCAGGCACGAACAAAAATCGAGGTATACGAAAACGGCATCAAAGGGCGCTTCGTGATCAAAGGGAGCTTCTATTGGCGGCGGCTGTGGTGGTATCCTATGCATCTAAGCAAAAGAATAATACCCTATGAGGATATTAAGAAAGTTGATTACTCCTCGAAGAGTGTTTGCATCAAAGGTGATTATTGCTACCCGTCGAACGCTGAGATGATTGGGAAAGCGATTAGTAAGTGCTTAGATAGGATAAACGAAGAAGAGGAGCGGAAAAGAAAAGAAGAAATGAGAGCACTAGAGTCATTAGCAGAGCAGGGAGATGCGAACGCACAATGTAACCTCGGAGATTGCTATTGGGACGGTGAAGGTATCGAGAAGGATTATGCCAAAGCTGTACACTGGTATCTAAAAGCGGTGGAGCAGGGACATGCGGATGCGCAATATAAGCTCGGTCTGTTGTATCATGTCGGTCTAGGCGCTGATAAGGATTATGCAAAAGCTGTATACTGGTATGAAAAAGCGGCGGTGCAGGGAAATAGTAATGCACAAAACAGCCTAGGGAATTGCTATAAGAACGGCGAAGGTGTCGAGTCAGATAATAAGAAAGCCGCATACTGGTATGAAAAAGCGGCGGAAATGGGAAATGCAGACGCCCAATGTAATCTTGCGCTTAGTTATTATATGGGCACTGGTGTCGTGCAGGATTATGCCAAGGTTGTATACTGGGCGAAAAAAGCTGCGGAAAATGGCAAGCCGGATGGACAGTTTATACTCGGGCACTGCTATTATCAAGGTTTTGGTATTGTTGAGGATGTATCCAAAGCCGAATACTGGTATCGAAGAGCAGCGGCACAGGGTCATGATCTTGCGCGAGAATCCCTGCAACATTTCTTTTCAAACTAGGTACAGAGTACAGTATTACATACAGGCACTCTAACCCCGCCAAAGAACCCCACAACAAAATCTCAAAAGCAGCGCATTTGAGTACCAACGCAATACTTTCCACCCCAAACAGCAAACAGAGTCCGCCTTTTTGGCGGACTCTGTTTTACAGTATTTTAGACAATCGCGTGTTTTGGAAGGCTGTGTTCGCTTTCTCAATCAGTCGCGGCAGCTTTGTATAGCGTGCGACAAGCCAGCCGATTTCAGCCAAGGCAACGCCACCGATCACGTCATACAGCCCGTGCTGCTTGGTGAACAGGGTCGAGGCAAAAACCAGAAGCGAGCCGATTACACAGGCGATGCTGATGGGAATGCGGTGGCGCAGATGCCTGCACTCGAACATATACCGCGTGCCGATCCACGCAATATAGCAGTGCGCGGAGGGGAAGAGGTTCGTCGGGGTATCGACGGTGTAAATCAGATTCATCAGCCACGCGTTTACGCCGCCGCCCGCTATTTCCGGGCGAATATTCGTCGTGGGCAGGAAAACGAAAAAGAAGAAGCCGACTACTTTTGCAACGAAATCCGCAGCTGCAAGGCGGCAGCATAATTCCGGGCTTTCCTGCGCCACGGTGATATACTGATACGCCCAAAAGATATAGGTCAAAACATAAGCCCAAACCCAAGCGGGGACGAAGGGGATCAGCTTGTCCGCCGCGCTTGTCATGTCAAGCCCCGCGCTGCCGTTTGCCAGAAGCTGCACGAGTTTTGCAGCCTGATAGGACAGCAGGTTCATGATTCCCGTTAAAATCAGCGGGAAGACTGCGTAGGACGGAATAATCTTGCGTAAATTGCGGCGGAACATCGGATCACCTCGCTTGATGGGCTACATTCTTCGACCAATTATACGCAAAGCAGACAATAAAGTCAATAAGCCCCCACGTACTGCGCAAAGCGCATCAAAATCGTTGCCACCTGCGCGCGGCTTGCGCCGCCCTGCGGGTCGAGCATGCCGTCGCTTCCGACAAGAAGCCCCGCACCGACCGCCCACTGCATGGCGCTTTGCGCATATGCACTGACTGCGTGGCTGTCGCTGAAGCCGGACAAGTTGCCCTGCGCGGAAGTCGCGTAGCTGTATTTTCTCGCATAGCGATAGAGGATGGTTGCCAATTGCTCGCGCGTGAGTATATCGTTCGGGGCGAAGCGCCCATCTCCGACGCCGCTCACAATTTGCGTGACAGCCGCCCAGCAAATTGCCGCGCCGTACCACGCGTTTTTATCCACATCGGAGAAAACGCTTGTAACATACACCACGGGCGAACCCTTGAGGCGGTAGAGAACGGTCGCAAGCATAGCGCGCGTCATCGTTTGGTCGGGCGCAAAAGCCGTGTCGGACACGCCGTTAAAGAGCTTGTGGCTGATTGCATAGTCGATGCTGTCGTGATACCAGAGCGCGGGGTCTACATCGGAAAACGCGGCGGAGACGCAATGCGCTTCTGCAAAATTGACTGTAAACGTACAATCTGCGGTAACATCCGAGAAATAGAAGTCGTTGCCCGCCTGCGTAACCGTGGCTGCACCCGGCGGGGAGAGATCCCAGCCTTCGATGGCGTAATTCTCATACGGCGTAGCGGTGGCGCTGTAGCCGTCGAAGGATACCTTCCCGTATACCGTATTATTTGCAGCGACTGTGATGGCATACGCGGATTTTGAGCGCAGCGCAACGGTGATGGGATAGTTGACCTGTGCGCCGCCGCTGTTCGGATTGCTCTGCCCGAGCGATTCGGCGCGGGTATATTCGCCGCTTGCATCATAGCGGGAGAGGACGACGCGGTTGTCATAGACGCTGAGCAGCGATACGGTGAGCGTATTGTTCGCGCTGCTGTTGGAGTAGCCGACGTAGCCCGCGTTCATATAGGTAAAGTTCAGTTTTTGGCGATTGGCGGAACTGCCGTGCCCGAAGCGGTTAACGTCCAGATATTCGCCGCGCGCCACATAGTTGACCGCGCCGCCCCAAGCGTCTTCATAGCGCCCGTCGTTGCGCCCCGTGCCGGCTGCGTAGCTCGGATTGCCGGAGTGATTGTGCCCATAGAGATAGAAAATATTCAAGTCTGCGGCAGCGGTGTTAATTGAATCAAAAAGAACCTGCGCATAGGTGTTGTCTGTGCCGGAGGAGCGGGCGCTGTAGTGCAGAGGGACATGACAGGCGATAAACACCGGGCGCGTTTCCCCCGCCTGTGCCAATGCGCCGAGCTCCGTCGAAACGGTGCTCGCGGTGGCGCTGACGAGAGCGAGCATGGAGGAATCGCTCGACTGCCCATAGGGAAACTGCGATTCGTTAATTACGTAGACGATATACGGGTCGCTCTCGTCGTAGGGCTGCAAGCCGCTTTGAGCCAGACCGTAAGCGCCGGAATAGTCGTGGTTTCCTTGCGAGAATGTGCTGCTGTGCGTGGCGGTGTAGTCATCGCCGAAATGCGCGTTGAACATCGACTCGATTTGGCGGATGCCGTCGCCCGCGCAGTATTGTCCGTCGCCGTCTTCTTGAAAATGGTCGGTGTAGTCGCCGACAAAGAGCGTGGCATCCGGCACAATGCCCGCCCCGCGCACAGATGCAAGAATCGCGTCAAGCGACTGCGTCCGCTCCTGCTCTTCGATAGGCGTAGCGTCGAAGGCGTAGCGGTTGTAGCTGCCGCCGCCGTAGCAGTTGTTCTGAAAATCCGAGCCGCAGAGAATTGTGGCAAGCGGCTCGTCCGAGGCTGCGGAAACCATGGGAAACAGGCTCAAAAGCATCGCAGCACATAGAAGCAGAGATAGGATTCGTTTCATGGCTTACTCCTTTTTTTCGCGGAAGGCAAAAAAGCGCTGCCCGAAGTAGTTCAAGCCGACAAAGAGCCCCGCGCCGATCAGCATGACAATGTTCTTGCGCGTATCTTCCGACACGCCTGCCAACAGTCGATTGAAAAGCCTTGGGGGCAGTTCGTAAGCCAGCAGCCAGCACACGGCGATATTCAGCGCGAAGCGCAGCATGGGCTTCCAAGTGTCGCCCTTGTATTTGAAGGTAAAGTGGCGGTTGAGAAAATAGCTCATCACGCTCGCGAGAATGGTGCTGACGCCGCTGGAGACGCTTACGCTCCAGTCAAGCAGATTGAGAAGCGTAAGTCCCAGCCCAGTGCCCACAAGTGTATTGGCAGCGCCCACCAGAAGGAACTTCCACATTTTCTCATCAAACAGCATGCGCAGTTTTTCTTTCATATTCGACAACCTTCTTTCTTTCGTAAACGCACAAAAAGAAACTCTCCGCACTGTCCCTTCAAGGGACAGTGAAAGGAGTTTCATTCCCAGCAGGCGGTGATGCTGCCGCCGCTTGCAACCGTAAATAGGACTTCCCCGTCGGTACTGATACACTCTAAAACAACGCATACGCCGGGAAGATTGCAGGTGGCTGCAAGGTCGTCCGCAACGACCTGCACGGAGTCCACATAGGTTTCGAGCGCCAGCTCGTCTGTGTAGATATTTTGCCCGAATGCGCAGGCACTTTCATAGCTCATCGTGCTGTATTCGCGCAGGGTTAGGGTGTTTTTGCCCTCGTCGTAGGTATAGTCTTCGTATTTTTGCCAAACTTGCTGCATATAGCTCGTTACATCCACGTTCGGCGCTTGTGTTTCCACCTGCGCGGCAGCGCAGGAAGCCAGCGCCAGCGCAGTGCAAATCCATAGCGCAGCGAGCAGAACTTTGCGCATTGCGCATCACCGCCTTTTCCGTAATTATAGCGGATTTTCGGCAGTTTGTAAAGGAAAACTCAGAATCCTTCGTTGGATTGCAGCCCCACGGTCGACAAAATATGCGTAAATTTTTCGCGATAGGTATTTTGCAGCGCCGATTTGCAGTGAATGCTCAGCGAATAGTAATGCAGACCGTCGTACAGCAGCGTGCCGCAGCAGGTGAGGCTGCCGTCTTCGCCGGTTGCCGTCCATGCGTAGCGGTATTCATCCACGGAGGATTGCCCGAGCGCAACAGGGCGCAGCTGGTCATAGGTCTGCCCGGTGAGGCGAAGAAGCGCGCTGTCTAAGTCGCTTGCGGAAAAAACGTCCGTGATGATTTCATAATCGCCGTCAGCTTGCGTGTACACTTTTTGATTGCCCTGCGCCAACGAAACGGAAAGGAGCATTTGCGTAGGAATTTCGGCGCTCAGGGTGTATTGCGGCTCTGCTTCAAAAATAATTGTGTCATTTACACATTCTTCTAGCGTAACACCCTTGACAGAACAGGAAGATAATAGTAAAATAAAGATGATAGTGCAGATTAGTAAAAGGTTTTTTTTCATTCCGCTACCTCCGAAAGGATGATTGCTTTGACGATTAAATACTATGCGTTTTATATCGGCTTTATGAGCGCGATTTCTTTTCTGATTATGTTCATCGACAAACAGCGCGCCAGGAAGGGAAAGCGCCGCATTTCCGAGCGCATGCTTTTGGGCATTGCTGCGCTGGGCGGCTGTTTCGGCGGGTATTTGGCGATGCAAATTTTCCACCACAAAACGAGAAGAACGGGCTTTGCTGTGGGCTTGCCCGTGATGATGTTTGTACATCTGATCATTTTTATTTTACTTATCGATTCCGGCACGATCCCGCTTCCGAAGGTGTAGGCGACCCTACATATAATTTGCGCCGCAGTTCCTTTTCAGAACTGCGGCGCACATCTCTATTTATGCTTCAGCTTTTGCTTCTTCCCGTCGGGGGATACAATATAGGTGTTGTCAAGCTGACTGGTGAGATTCTGCTTCACGGCGGCGATATACTGCTTGCGCAATGCGTCCCGCTCGGCAATTTCCGCCTCGGTCAGCCCCTCGGACTTCGCCTTATGGGCAAGCTCGTTAATGCGTTTTACAAGTTCGTCAATCATGGCTTCTCCTAACCCACGCCGAAGGATTGCTCAGAAATGAGCGCGGCGGTTTGTGTGTTGATAAGGTAAACGGCGTCCATCGACGCAAGATACAGCGTCGTGCCAGAGAAGAGGAAGGCGGTGTTCCCCCAAACCGGCAGCGGCAGCGCGCCGATTTCTCGGATCTCTGCGCCGACTGTGTAGAGTTTGACGCTTCCGCCGTGGCAGATCACAGCCGTTTTTCCGTCCGGCGCGTAAGCCGCGTAGACCGCAGAGCCGTCATATTCACAGGCGGCGTACGGCGCGGAAGAGGCAAACGAATCCCCCGCAGGCGTTACTGTGCGCAGATACAGCGTTGGGTATTCATCCATGCCCAAATCTGCAGCGAAGCTGCACAGTCCGCTTTCGCCTGCTGCCAGAGCATTCGGCGCTTCCGCATCCTCTGTTAAACTAATTGCAATGCGGGGCAGAGACTGTTCACCGCCGGGGTATACTGTGTGCGCCTGCGAAAATTGCAGATACTTGTCCGCATCTTCTGCCTGCGTGGCGGAGAATTCTTGCGATTGCAGCTGTAATTGCGCATCGAAAACCGTGTAGGCGTATGCCTTTTCGTGGGAAATTTCGAGCCTGTTTTCCCAGCCGTATTTCGTGTCGGTAAAAATCTGATACTGCGTCACATCGCTTGCGGTGAGAAGCTGCACCTTGTCCTGCTCGACTGCAAACGCCCCCACCACACTGCCGACCAGACACTGCGAAGCCGACAGTTGCAGCATCGAGTCGATTTTCTTCAGCTCTGTTGCTGTGTACGCTTTGTGCGCAGAAACGCTGTAGGGCGCTTCCGAAAAGGGCTCGCCCGGCTCGTCGAGGTAAACGGTTCTGGAAAGATACAGTCCCGATTCGTCAATAACGCTCTGCGCCGTCGCGCCCGTCATGGCGCAGATGCCCGCACGCTGCGCAGCCGCAATATCGATTTGTGAAACAATCGTGTAGGCGGCAGTGTGCAGGGGCGCGGAGAGGGAAATGTTCTCGATGGCAATGCTTTGGTCTTCGCCGTTGTCGATGTAGTGCGGCAGATAATCACTTTCTTCGCCAAAGCGGTAAACGTCCGCATTGGAGAGCAGATAGAGGGCGCTTCCCACAAGGGCGGCGTTTTGAAAAATCCCGTCTTGCGTGAGCGTGGAGATAAGCGTCGGTCGTTCGGGATCGGATACATCGAAGATTTTGACGTGGCAGCGTTCCTGCGAGAGGTAGCCGCTCTCGGTCAGCAAAAAGTTGGAGCTGTTCGTGATAATGACAAGGCGATGATCCGAAACATAGAAATCGCAGAGAAATTCGTAATACTCCTCGGAGGAAACATCCTCCGTCACTTAAACGGTGTTCGACAGTTCCTCTTGCCCGTCCGCGCGGAGGATTTTGAACTCGGAATTGTTGAGGATATACAGGCAATCGCCTGCAAGAAGCGCCGTGTTCTGCCGCCGCGCAGGGGATTCTTCCGCGACGGCGGTGTCCGGGATTGGGCTGAGATTTGTCAGGTTTTCCAGCACGTCCTGCGCGCTGCTTGCAGCGCGGGGTTCGCTGAAGGCAATCGGCTGCGTGTCTTCCTGCAAGGCGGGCGCAGGGGTCTTCGGCGCGGTGTTGCAGCCTGAAAACAGCAATACAAGGGCAAGGAGCCCGCTGAGAATACGAAATTTCATATTGAACCCTCCATGGAGAGAAAATCCTCGTTCTGTATACATCATACGGTTCTTGACACAATCTGTCAAGAAGGCACTTGCCACAAAGCAGCCTTTGCACTATAATAGCAGTACGCAGATAACGGAGGAAACGGCATGAAGGTGATGATCATCGGCGGCGGGGCATCGGGTATGATGGCGGCGCTGGCTGCATCTGAGCGGCAGGATAACGAGGTTCTCTTGCTCGAACGGCAGGCGCGGGTCGGGCGAAAACTGCTCGTCACGGGAAACGGGCGCTGCAATCTGAGTAACCGCAATCTTTCACCGAAGAATTACCATGGCGAGAATCCCGCATTTAGTGACTTTGCGCTGCAAAACTTCGGCGCAGAGCAGACGCTGGCGTACTTCGCGGCATTGGGATTGCGCACGACCACGCAGGAAGACGGCAGAGTCTACCCGCGCAGCGACAGCGCAAACAGCGTGCTCGACGTCCTGCGGCTGCATTTGGCGCAGCGAAAAAATGTAAGCATCCACACCGCCTGCGAGGTGCTTGCCCTGCGCAAAGAGGCAGGCAGCTTTCAGGCGCAGACGGCGGACAATGCCTTTTCTTCCGACCGCGTGATTGTCTGCGCGGGCGGTTTGGCGGGCGGGAAATACGGCGGCACGGATTTCGGCTACCGCCTGCTCGCAGGTTTCGGTCACACGCGCACAAAACTCTATCCCGCGCTTGTGCAGATTAAAACGCAAACAGACTTTGTGCGTCCGCTCAAGGGCGTGCGCTGCGATGCCCGCGCCACGCTTTTCTGCGCGTCGCACGAGCTTGCGCAAAGCTGCGGCGAGCTGCAATTTACGGACTACGGCGTGAGCGGACCGATGATTTTCGAGCTTTCTCGGCAGGCATCCGTGTGCGCAGAGAATGCAACACTCCTTCTGGACTTTGTGCGCGAACTTTCGCAGCAGGACTTGCTTGCGGCGCTGCAAAAGCGCCGACAGGACCTGCCCGACTGCCTGACGGAGGATTTTCTAACCGGCTTTGTGCACAATCGTTTGGGGCGGGTGATTCTGCGCCGCTGCGCCTGTGCGCTCGACCGTAAGAATCGGGATATGGATGACGAACTTCTGCGCAGCATCTGCAAGATGCTCAAGGCATTTCCCCTTGCGGTGCTCGGCACGATGGATCTGCAAGACGCACAAGTGACTGCCGGCGGTATCAAGACGGCGGATTTTCGGAAAGAAACCTTAGAAAGCCGCCTCTGCCCCGGGCTGTACGCCGCCGGAGAGGTTTTGGATATCGACGGCGACTGCGGCGGCTATAATCTGCAGTGGGCGTGGTCTTCCGGCAGGCTTGCGGGAATGGAGGCAGGCAGATGATACGAATCAGCGAGATACTCGTTCCTGTGCAGCATGCTGGCAGCGACCTGCGCTTTCATGCCGCGCAGGCGCTCGGCGTGAAAGCCTCCGACATTGACAGCCTGCAAGTTTTCCGCCGTTCTCTCGATGCCAGGAAGAAGCCGAACCTGCGCTGGGTCTATACCGTCGATGTGGGGCTGCGCAGCGGCGAAGGGGTGGTGCTGCGGCGGGCGAAGAGCAAGCGCATTTTTCGCGCCGGCTATGACAGCTATCGAATTCCAAAGCTGCAATCCGCGCAGCGTCCCGTGGTTGTCGGGTTCGGCCCTGCGGGCATGTTTGCAGCCCTGCTGCTGGCAATGTGCGGTCTTCGCCCCATTGTACTTGAGCGCGGACAGGCAGCCCCCGCCCGCCGCGAGGCGGTGGAGCGCTTTTGGAACGGCGGCGAGTTAGACCCCGAGTCGAACGTGCAGTTCGGCGAGGGCGGCGCAGGTGCGTTTTCCGACGGCAAGCTGACCACCGGCACAAAAAATGAGCGGCAGCGCTGGATATTGGAAGAATTGGTTCGTCTGGGCGCACAGGAAGAAATCCTCTACGACGCAAAGCCGCATATCGGCACAGACGTTTTATTTACGGTCATACAAAACCTGCGGGAGAAAATTCTGCGGCTCGGCGGGGAGATTCACTTCGGCGCAAAGCTCACGGGGATACAAACGCGCGGGAATTCCGTTTGCGCAGCGACATATACGCAAAACGGCGAAGAAAAAGAACACTCTTGCACGCAGCTCATTCTTGCCATTGGGCACAGCGCCCGCGACACCTTCCGCATGCTCCATGCCGCGGGTGTACCGATGGAAAAGAAACCCTTTTCTATGGGCGTTCGCATTGAGCATCTGCAAAAAGACGTCGATTTTTCGCAGTATGCCATGCAGCGCACGGGGATGCTTCCCCCGGCTGATTACAAATTGGCATGTCATCTGCCGGACGGCGAGAGTGCGTATACCTTCTGCATGTGCCCCGGCGGGCAGGTCGTTGCAGCAAGTTCGCAGTGCGGCGGCGTCGTGACGAACGGCATGAGCTACGCCGCGCGCGACGGCGAAAATGCCAACAGCGCCCTGCTTGTCACGCTCAAGCCGGAGGATGTGCCCTATGCGGACGTGCTCGGCGGGGTGCAGTGGCAGGAAGAATTGGAAAAACGGGCATTTGCGCTCGGCGGCGGAGATTACCGCGCCCCTGCGCAGAGAGTTGAGGATTTTCTTGCCAAACGCCCCTCAACGAAGTTCGGCGCGATTGCGCCCAGCTATCGTCCGGGCGTAACGCTGTGCGATTTGCACGCGCTGCTGCCTGAAAAAATCAGCAGTACCCTCGCGCGTGCAATCGTGGAGATGGATAAGAAGCTCGCAGGCTTCGCAGCAGCCGATGCGCTGCTCACCGCGCCCGAAACCAGAAGCTCTTCGCCTGTGCGCATCCTTCGCGATGAAGGAAAGCAGAGCGCAGTTCGCGGCTTGTATCCCTGCGGAGAGGGCGCGGGCTATGCAGGCGGCATCCTGTCCGCCGCCGTGGACGGAATGCTCTGCGCAGAAGCAGCTGCAGGGATTCCTTGTCGAAGCAATTAGCCGGGGAACATTCCCGAACGCCGCCTCATACAATGCAATGAGGTGGTGTTATGACTCTGACATTCTTCATCGGCGTGCTGGCTGCATGCGGGATGCTCTTGATTATTTGGACTGTACTCGAGGCGTTTTTGCTGCCTATGCCGAAGGATAAGGCGTACATAGTTTTGTACTTAAGCGGTGACGCGGGGAAGGTCGAGCGCTATATCCGCTCTTGTCTCTGGCTTATGGAGCGCAGAGGCTTTGGCGCACGGCTGATTCTTGTTGACGACGGGCTGAGCCCCGATGCGCAAAGCGCAGCAGAGCTACTTCTGCGCGGCGAGGATCACGCAGTTTTGTGCAGCAAAACACAGATGAGAGAATACTTGGAAACGGAGAACTGAAGCATTGGAGCAAGAACTGATCGGCGGCACCATTGCCGCCGTAGTCTTCCAAAATCAGCAAAACGGCTATGCGGTCGTGAAGCTCAATAGCGAAGATGGCGCAAGCATTACCGTCGTCGGCACAATTCCCACGCCGATTGCTGGGGAACGCCTTCTTGTAACGGGCAAGTGGAGCACCCATGCAAGTTACGGCAGGCAGTTCGAGGCGGAGTTTTTAGAGCGCCTTCTGCCGGAGACCACCGCCCAGATTTTGGCGTATTTGTCCTCCCGCGCTGTGCGCGGCATCGGGCCGAAGACTGCGGAGAAGCTGGTGAAGCACTTCGGGGAAAGCACGCTGAAAGTTTTGGAGCGCGAGCCGGAGCGCCTCACGGAAGTGAGCGGCGTTTCTCCGAAAAAGGCGCGGGAGATGGGCGAATCCTTCCGCACGCAGGTCGGCGTACGCCGCCTGATTGAGCTTCTGTCGTCCTACCATATTTCGCCGGAAATTGCCATGCGCGCCTACCGCCTTTACGGGCAGGAGTCTGTGGAGATTGTGCACACGAACCCCTACTTGCTCACGCAGGCGGAGTTGGGTGCGCCTTTTGCGGCTGCGGACAGGCTTGCGCTCGAGCTGGGCTTTGATGGCGACGATGCGCGCCGCGTGGAGGCGGGCGTCCTCTTCGAGCTGCGGCACAACCTGAATAACGGGCATACCTTCCTGCCGCAGGACAAGCTTACGGCGGCAACCGCCGCACTTTTGGAGCTTGACGAATCCTTTATTCTTCCCGCAATCGAACGCCTGCGCGCTGTGCAGCGTGTGTATACGCAGGAAATCGGCGCGTTGACGGCGGTCTATCTGCCGGAGTACTTTCAAGCAGAGCAGTATATTGCCCAGCGCGTGCTGAAAATGTCCCAAGCGGCGGATGCGGAAATCCCGCATGCGCAGGCGCAAATTGCGGCGATTGAGCACAGTCGGCAGCTGCAGTATGCCGATTTGCAGCGTGAGGCAATCTGCGCCGCAGCGCAGAAGAGAATTTTAATCCTGACCGGCGGTCCCGGCACAGGGAAAACCACCACCTTGGCGGGCATTTTGGCAATGTTCGACCGCCTGCGTTACAAGACGCTGCTTGCGGCGCCCACGGGGCGCGCCGCAAAGCGCCTGTCCGAACTGACCGAGTGCGAGGCATCGACCATCCACCGCCTGCTCGAGGTGCAAGTTTCGCCCGAAACGGGGGAGATGTTCTTCCTGCGCGGGGAAAGCGAACCGCTCGGCTGCGATGCGCTCATTGTCGATGAGGTGTCCATGGTCGATTTGCTCCTCATGGAGAGCCTGCTGCGCGCCCTGCCTGAAAAGGGACGGCTCATTCTCGTGGGCGACCCCGACCAGCTTCCCAGCGTCGGCGCAGGAAATCTCTTTTCGGATCTCATTCGCAGCGGCGCGATAAAAACCATCTGCCTCACAGAAATTTTCAGGCAGGCGCGAGAGAGCCTGATTGTTATGAACGCACATGCGGTCAACCACGGGCAGTTGCCTGCCTTATCCGTAACGGACAGAGATTTCTTCTTTATGAAGCGGCGCAGCGCGGAAAATGTTGTGCAGACCATCGCGCAGCTCTGCGCGCAGCGCCTGCCGCAGAATATGGGCGTCCCTGCGGATGAAATTCAGGTTATCAGCCCCACCCGCAAGGGCGAAACCGGCACGTATAACTTGAATATTGTCCTGCAAAATGCACTCAATCCGAAGTCCGCGCAGAAAAAAGAGGTATTTTGCGGAACAAATTGTTTCCGCGAGGGCGATCGGGTGATGCAAATTCGCAATAATTATGATATTCTATGGAAAAGGATCGGCGGCGGGATGGGCGCGGGCATTTTCAACGGCGATATCGGGATTGTCCGCAGCATCGACCACACTGCAGATGCAATCACCATCCGCTTTGACGACCGCGAGGCGATTTACGATGCGGACATGCTCACCGAGCTGGAGCTTGCCTACGCCATCACGGCGCACAAGAGTCAGGGCAGCGAGTACCGCGCGGTGATTTTTGCGGTGTACAGCGGCGCGCCGATGCTCCTGACACGCGGGGTGCTCTATACCGCAATCACCCGCGCACGGGAGCTTCTGATACTGGTAGGAAATGAAGAGATTGTCGCGCAGATGACGGAGAATAACCGCCGCAACAAACGCTACAGCGGTCTTCGTCTTCGCCTCATGCAGAGCCTATGAAGGTTTTCAACACGCTGCTTGATTTGCTGTATCCGCCGAAATGTGTCTTTTGCGGGAAGCTGCTCAAAGACAACGAAACGGATTTTTGCAAGGCTTGCCGCGCCACTCTCCCGCGGGTGGACGCGCCAATCAAACGCGGGGAGTTTTTCGACCGCTGCTACAGCGTCGTGTACTACGAAAAGGACATTGCGCAGGCAGTGAAGCGGCTGAAGTTTTCCGGGATGCAGCAGTATGCAAGGCCGCTCGGGCAACTCATGGCGATGCAGCTTCTGTCCGAACGGGTAGAATTTGATGTACTCACATGGGTTCCCATCAGCAAAAAGCGCCTGCGCAAACGCGGCTACGATCAATCGAGGCTTCTGGCGCAGGCGGTAGCGCAGGAGCTTGGCGTGCAGTGCGTATCCACCCTGCAAAGAGTTAAAGACCGCCTCCCGCAGTCGTCCATCAAGGATTATGCCGCGCGGCGCGGCAATGTGAAAAATGCCTATGTCGTCGGGAATCCAAGCAGTGTCAGAGGAAAGCGGGTGCTTTTGCTCGACGACGTCATCACGAGCGGCGCAACGCTTTCCGAGTGCAGCTTCCACTTAAAGCTCGCGGGCGCGACGCAGGTTCAGTGCGCAAGTTTCGCAGCTGCGCGCATACACAAAGTAACGAAGAAAAGCAGGTGACCATATGTCCATTTTTTCAAGAGACCTCGGCATCGACCTCGGCACATCGAACGTGCTGATTTTTGCGGCAGGCAAGGGCATTGTTCTGCGCGAGCCGTCCGTGGTCGCGCTGGATAAAAATACCGGGAAAGTGCTCAAGGTCGGCGCGGATGCGCGCAATATGCTCGGAAGAACGCCGGGCAATGTTGCAGCAATTCACCCGCTGAAAGACGGCGCAATTTCCGATTATGCCATGACCGCGCAGATGCTCACGCAGATGATTTCTCGTGTCGTTCGCCATTCCATTGTCAAGCCGCGCATGATTCTCAGCGTGCCGAGCGGCATTACGGAGGTAGAAGAGCGCGCGGTGATTCAGGCTGCCATGGAAGCCGGCGCGCGCCGTGTGTATCTGATTGAAGAGCCGCTGGCTGCCGCCTTGGGGGCGCAGATGGATATTTCTGCGCCGAACGGGCATATGGTTGTCGATATCGGCGGCGGCACAACGGACATCGGCGTGCTGACCATGAACGGCATTGCGCATTCTGCGTCTATCAAGATTGCGGGTATTGCCTTCGATGAGGCAATCATCAAATTTGTAAGAAAATATCACGGCATAGTCATCGGCAGCAATAAGGCGGAAGAGCTGAAAATGTCCATCGGCTGTGTGTGCGAGCGCCCGGATTCGCTGACGATGAAGGTCAAGGGGCGCGATGTGAAAACGGGGCTTGCCAGCGAGGTCACCGTAACTTCCGAGGAGATGCTCGATGCGCTCAAGCGCCCCGCGCGGCAAATTGCGGATCAGGTTCTCGATGTGCTTGAGGAAACCTCTCCCGAGCTTGTCGCGGATATTGCAGGAAACGGCATTGTGCTTACCGGCGGGTGCAGCCAGATTTGGGGCATGGATCGCCTTTTGCAGGAACGCACGGAAATTCGCTGCATGGTTGCAGACGACGCCGATTCCTGCGTCGCCTACGGCTGCGGAAAGAGCCTGTCGTGGATGAACCACATGCAGGAGGGCACGATCAATCTTGCCCGCCGCAGGCTTTTGAAAGACGGCTGATACCACTACGAACACACCATTTTTATGGATATTTGCATAAACCAAGAGGCTGCCCGACCGGGCAGCCTCTCAACTTGTCAAAAAACCTCGTAGAGTTCGCCGCCCGGGGGCGGCGAATTAAATTTTAATCATTTTCCGCGGCGGCGTGTACGTCGTGGAAAATACTTATCGGTCAGAGAGTGACGAGATGTTCGCTATAGGCGGACATCGAGGCGCGGGTCTGACTGCAAGCCCTTTTGTCAAAGAAGTGCGAAGCACCTCTTTGACAGTCTGCGAGGCTGCCCGACATGGGCAGCCTCTTCGTTCGTGTATTAAACTTCCACACGCCAGCCGTGCGTGTCCGGGAGTACGCCGCACTGAATGCCTGTAATTTGGTCGTAGAGCTTTTGCGAGAGTTCGCCGATTTTGCCGCCGCCGATTACCATGACCTCTTCCTTGAAACGCAGCTTACCAACCGGCGAGATAACCGCAGCCGTGCCCGTGCCGAAGCACTCTTCCAGTGCGCCCGATCGCGCTGCGTCCAGCAGTTCTTCCACGCTGATGCGCCGCTCCTCGACGGGGCATCCCATCTCACGGCAAAGCGTCAGCACGCTGTCGCGCGTGATACCGGGGAGAATAGAGCCTTGCAGCGCAGGCGTCACGACCGTGCCGTTTATTTTGAAGAAGATATTCATCGCGCCGACTTCCTCAATGTACTTGCGCTCAATGCCGTCGAGCCAGAGTACCTGCGAATAGCCGTCGTCGTGCGCCTTGACCTGCGCCTTGAGAGACACCGCGTAGTTGCCGCCCGCCTTGGTAAAGCCCATGCCGCCGCGCACCGCGCGGACAAACTCGTCTTCAATCCAAATGGCCACAGGCGCAAGCCCCTGCTCGTAGTACGCGCCCGAAGGGGAGAGAATGATGATAAACAGATAGCTCGAAGACGGCGCAACGCCGAGATACGGCTGCGTGCCGATGATAAACGGACGAACATACAGGCTTGTGCCGGGGTCGGTGGGAATCCAGTCGCGGTCAATATCGACCAAGGCTTTGACTGCCTGCACATAATCCTCCTCGGGAATCGGCGGAATGACCAGTCGGTCGGCGGACAGATTCGAGCGTTTTGCGTTCATATCCGGGCGGAAGAGGTAGACTTTGTCGCCGTTTCGATACGCCTTCATGCCCTCGAAAATTTCCTGCCCGTAGTGAAACACCGCGCAAGAGGGAGAAAGAGACAGATTTTGGAAGGGCACAATCCGCGCATCATGCCAGCCCTGCCCCTCGGTATAGTCCATCAGGAACATATGTTCCGTGAAAATCTTGCCAAAGCCCAACTTGTCGCCGGATTGCGGCTGCGCAGTCTTTGCAGATGTAATCTTCATAGATTCGTCCTCCTGCTGTTTTTGAAAATCCTACTCCTTTTTTCGCCCTTTGTCAATCCCTGCGGATAAAAAACTGCTGCACAGAACGTGCAGCAGGCGGAATGCAAATCTGATTTACAGCGTGAAGTCAATATCGTCGAATTCCGCAAAGTCCTTCGCCTTCGGGCGAGGGGGAACACGCTTGAGCGGGTCATACTTAAATTTGCGGCAGTGGAAATCGGCGACGACAATGCCTCTTTTGGCGCAGAGGCAGCTTTCCTCGTCAACCTTTGCAGCGCGGGTGCAATAGGCGCAGGCACGAACAATATTCTTACGGAACAACATGCGGCTCACCTCGTATCGTGTCGAATACAAGTATTATACCGCAAATACTTTGGAATTACTAGCCCTCTTTTTGCGAAGCCGCGGCATAGTCACAGCCAGCGCGAAAACTGCGCCGCACAGGCAGAGAAGCGCCGCGCTTCCGCGTGAATATGCCAGCGCAAAAAGCGCCGATAAAAGCCCGTGCAGGAGCTTTTGCAGAAAATATCCCTGCGGATGAAGCCCTGCAGGCTGCCACAGGCTCATCGCCTGAAAATGCACGCAAAGCCCGCCCCAGCCGAGCATAAATGCACACAGAACAAACGCAAGTTCCCGTGAAAGTAAAGCAGAAATGCTGAGAATCCCCGTAGAGAGTTCCATACTGCCGCTCAGCAGCGACTGCGCAGCGCTTTGCGGCAAAACGGTGCGCAGCGGGGTGCACAAAAGCTGCAATATGCCTGTGTTTCGCAGCAAATACAGCATGGAGGAGAAAAAAACAACCAGCGTGCAAATTTGCAGCAGCGCCGCGCAGGAATCGCTGATTGCGCGCAGAAATACTTGCGCAAAGGGTGCGCGCTGCGCGTCTTCCGACCTGTGTACGCGCAGAAGAGGCGCCGCCTGTTGCGCGGTCAATGCCCCTGCAAGTAGGGCAGTAAGGCAGTGAATCAAGTATAGGATCAGTCCGATTTTTACATTTCCAAAGACTGTTCCGCCGACAATGCCGACAAAAAAGGCGGGTCCTGAATTGTTGCAAAACACCAGCGCACGCTGCGCGTCCTGCTTGCTCACCCTTCCGCTTTGATATAAGGACACCAAGGTGGAAACGCCCACAGGGTAGCCGCCGACAAAGCTGATCAGCAGCGCCGGGGCGCAAGAACCGCTCACGCCAAAGAAGCTGCGCATCAGAAAATCCGCCCGTTTTCCGCTGCGCCCGCCGATCCGCAGTGTGACGAACAGGCGGGAAATGACGAAAAACGGCAGGAGTGCCGGAATCACGGCGCTCCCGCAAAGGCGCAGACCCTCGAGCGCCCCGGCGCTTGCATCTTTGGGAAAGCAGACCAGCCCTGCAGCTACAAACAAAAGACAAAGCAGCGGGAGCAATCGCCAAATAGACTTCACAAAAACCACCTCACGGGAATATATGCAGGAAAAGGAAAGAATGAACCGTTGCTGCATAGAATGTCCATGGGTGATAAGTTTTTATCCCTATACGTACCTGTATACAGTTGTACGGAAAGGAAGGAACACATAATGAAGGAAAAACTGATTGATGATCTCGCGGGGAAACTGTCGATTCCTGCGGAATCGTTTGCTTCCGTGCCCCTCACGGAGCTGCGCGGAAAACGCAATGTCTGCGTCGAGAATCACGGCGGCATTATGGAATATACGGACGAACGGGTCAAAGTCGCCGTGCGGCGCGGCGCAATTTGCGTCATAGGCAGCGACCTTTGCATCGAGCGGATGACCCGCCGCCGCGTGGAAATTCGGGGAAATATCCGCGCACTGGAATTGGAGTGAGGAACGATGTATGAACTGATCAACTATTTCCGCGGCTATGTGCGCCTGCGCATTACGGGCGCTGCGCCCGAAAAATGCCTCAACGCCCTGTCGCAGGAGGGGATTGCCTTTTGGGGAATCATAAAGGAGGACGACCTGCACTACAGCCTCTTTTCCTATACCGCCGACGCAGCGATGGTAAACCGCCTTGCAATGAAAGAATTTTGCAGCTGCGAGCTGCTTGCGCATTTCGGCTTTCGCGCAGCCTTTCGCGGGCTGCGGAAAAGACCCGTGCTCCTGCTGGGGCTTTTGCTGGCATTGACGGCGACTTTTGTATTGCAGGGCTTTGTCTGGACGATTCAGGTGGAGGGAAACACCACGCTGCACGAGCAGGAAATCCTCCGCGCCCTGAAAACGCTGGATATTGCGGTCGGAACATGGGGCGCGAATATCAACTCCGAACGCACCAAAAACCAAATGCTGAACCTTGTTCCCGAGCTCCAATGGATTGCAGTCAACCGCACGGGCGGGTATTTGCAGGTGCTTCTCCACGAGAGGGCCATGCCGGATAAAGACGAAGACCCGTACCAATTTGCCAATGTCATTGCAGCGCGCGACGGCGTTCTTACGGAAGTCTCCGTGCTTGAGGGGATGAAGCTCTGCGCAGCGGGGCAAACGGTCAGGAAGGGGCAGCTTTTGGTTTCGGGTTACGAGGACTACGGACAGATGACCCGCGTTGTGCGAGCCAGCGCCGAAATCTATGCGACAACGTGGCACACGGGCACGCTGGTGATGCCGTCGCAGGCGATGGAAAAGGTGTATACCGGCGAGCAGTGGACGCAGAAGACCTTGCTTATTGGGGAGAAAAGAATAAATTTATACGGAAACAGTGGAATTTACACGGACAATTGTGATAAAATAATAAGTACGCGTGTACTGTCCCTGCCCGGCGGCTACGATTTCCCGATTGTATTGGAAACGGCGGTCTATCGGCAGTACAGGCTTGTGCCGCGAGAGTTGTCGCCGCTCATAGCGCAGGAGCAGCTGGAAACCGCATGGGAACGCCTTACGGTAAGCGCCATGATTGCAGGGGAAATCCAAAGCACGGAGGCTTCTGTGATACGTTCGGGAGAACTCTATGTGCTCAACGCGAACAGCACCTGTAAAGAGATGATTGCGCGCGCCATGCCGATTACCATCGCAGACGACGGCGCAGTTGCAAAGGAGAACACAAATGACGGAACGGATTATCAACGCCGAGAGAATTGAACAGATTATCAATGTATTCGGGTCATTGGACGAAAACATCAAGCATATCGAGCAGACCTATCAGGTAAAAATCACAAACCGCGGCACGGAGCTGAAAATCAGCGGCGAGGAAGAATCCGCCGATAAGGCTGCGCGCGCCATCGAGGGCTTGCTGACGTTGGCTGCAAAGGGCGAGCCGATTGACGAGCAAAAGGTGCGCTATATTATCAATTTGGTGTCCACGGGAAACGACGATAAGATTTCGCAAATGGCAAAAGACGTCGTCTGCGTTACGGCAAAGGGCAAGCCCATCAAGGCAAAGACGCTCGGGCAGCAGCGCTATTTGAAAGCCATTTTGAAAAACACGATTACCGTCGGCGTGGGTCCTGCGGGAACGGGAAAAACCTATCTCGCGGTTGCCGCTGCGGTGTCTGCCTTTCGGGAAAAGACGGTCAACCGCATTATCCTCACCCGCCCTGCGGTCGAGGCGGGGGAGCGGCTGGGCTTTCTTCCGGGCGACTTGCAGAATAAAGTCGATCCCTATCTGCGCCCGCTCTATGACGCGCTGTACGATATGCTCGGCGCGGAGACCTATCAAAAATATTTAGAGCGCGGGAATATCGAAGTTGCGCCGCTTGCCTATATGCGCGGGCGCACCCTCGACGACAGCTTTATTATTCTCGATGAGGCGCAAAATACCACGCGCGAGCAGATGAAAATGTTCCTGACCCGCCTCGGTTTCGGCTCGAAAATTGTCATAACCGGCGATGTAACGCAAATCGACCTGCCGGCAGACAAGGTCTGCGGGCTGAAAGACGCGGTGCGGGTGCTGGAAAATGTGCCGGATATTGCCATCTGCCGCCTCACCGCGAGCGACGTGGTGCGCCACGCGCTTGTGCAGCGCATTATCGAGGCTTACGAGAGCGCCGAGAAAAAGCCTGCCGCACAGCAAAATTACAAGAGGAAGAAATAGAGATGAAACACAAAATCATCCTGCGCTATGCCAATCGCAAGGATCGCAGCCTTGCCCTCACTGCGCACCTGCACCGCTGTATTGCAGCGGTTTTGGAGGAAGAGGGGGTGCATGTGCCCTGCGAAATCAATGTGCTGGTAACAGACGACGCGGGCATTCGCGCAATCAACCATGCAGCGAGAAGCGTCGATAGCGAAACCGATGTGCTCTCTTTCCCGATGTTTCACTACACAGCGGGCAAGTTTCCGCGCGATGTGCAGGTGGATATCGATCGGCAGACGGGGCTTCTTCCCTTGGGCGATATGGCGATTTCCCTCGAACGCGCGCGCGACCAAGCGAAACGCTTCGGGCACTCGACCCGCCGCGAGATTGGCTACCTCACCGTGCACAGCGTCTTGCACCTGCTGGGCTACGACCACCTTGACGAAGGCGAAATGAAAACACAGATGCGTATTCGCGAAGAGTACATGATGAAAAAGATGAACTTAGGGAGAGACAAATGATAACGAAATCTGCTATGATAACCATCGCAGGCAGACCCAATGTCGGCAAATCCACGCTGATCAATCGCCTCATCGGCGAAAAAATCGCCATTGTGTCGAACAAGCCGCAAACCACGAGAAACCGCATCTGCGGCGTGCTGACGCACGGCGATGCGCAGTTAGTTTTCATCGATACGCCGGGCTTTCATAAGCCGCGCACACGCTTGGGCGATTACATGGTCAATGTTGTGCGCGAATCGGTTTCGGACGTGGATGCGCTGCTTCTTCTTGTCGAGCCGATTGCAAATGTCGGCGTGCAGGAGCAGGAGCTGCTCGAGCGCATGAAAGCAAGCGGCGCACCGACGGTTCTTGTAATCAATAAGATTGATACCTTGCCCAAGGACAAGCTCCTTGCGGTAATTGCCGCATATTCGCAGGCTTACGCCTTCGACAGCATCATTCCCATCTCCGCAAAAACGGGCGACGGCGTGGAGGAATTGCTGGCTCGCTGCGCAAGTTTTGCAGGCGAAGGTCCGCAGCTGTTTCCCGACGGCATGGTTTCCGACCAGCCCGAGCGGCAGGCAATCGCGGAAATTGTGCGCGAAAAGCTCCTGTGGAATCTCGACCGTGAAATCCCGCACGGCACGGCGGTGGAAATTACCAAATTTTCAGAGCGGGAGAGCGGCGTTATCGATATCGACGCCACAATCTTCTGCGAAAGGGACAGTCACAAGGGCATTATTATCGGCAAGAACGGCGAAATGCTCAAGAAAATCAGCGCGGCTGCCCGTGTAGACTGCGAGCGCTTTATGGGCACGAAGGTCTTTTTGCAGACATGGGTCAAGGTCAAAAAAAATTGGCGCGACAGCCAGTCGATTATCCGCAATTTCGGATACGAATAATTTCCCTCGTATATCGCGCGTGCAACGGACAATCCTAATTGCATCATATCATAGGAGGCTGCCCGATGGACGCGACACAGTTTTGGAGCCTGTTTTTACAGACGGGTTCGCCCGAGGCATACCTACTCTATAAGCAGGAGAGCCATCATCCATAAATGCCGCAGCTGCGGCATACATACATTGGAGCTGCCATGCATCTGAAAACGCAAGCAATTGTGCTGCGCGAGACGCAGTATAACGACAACGATAAACTTTTGACCATCCTCACGCGGCACTACGGGAAAATGACCGTAAAAGCGCGCGGGGTCAAGAGCCGCGCCAGCAAGCTCAAGGCGTCGTGCCAATTGCTGGCGTTTTCCGAGTTTACCTTGCTTGAACATCGCGACCGCTATATCATCACGGAAGCGGACACAATCGCCATGTTTTCGGAGTTGAGAAGCGATTTGGAGCTGTTGTCCCTTGCCTCTTACTTTTCGCAGGTGACGGAGCTGCTTTCGCAGGAGGACGACCCTGACCCTGCGCTCTTGTCCCTGCTTCTGTGCGCCCTGCATGCGCTGTGCCGCAACAAGCAGCCGCAGAGCCTGATTAAGGCGGGCTTTGAGCTGCGCCTTGCCTGCCTTGCGGGCTATTTGCCGGATTTGCGCGGCTGCGCCGTGTGCGGCAAACGCGATGCAGACCGCTTCAATATCACGCGCGGCGCGTTGGAATGTGCGAGTTGCGCGGCAGAGCAGGGCATACGCTTGCCGCTGTCAGCCGGAACGCTCGAGGCAATGCGCTATGTGTGCGCCGCGCCGATAGAGAAGCTGTTTTCTTTCCGTTTGTCTGCTGCCTCCTTGGCGGAGCTTAGCGGTATTGCGGAAGCCTACCTGTGCACGCGGCTGGAGCGCGGCTTTTATACCCTCGATTTTTATAAATCCCTATTCATTACGGAGAAACAAGAATGACCGAACTATACGAAAAATCCATAAAGAAGCTGGAGCTGGACAAGGTGCTTGCGCAATTGGCGCAGTGCGCCAACAGCGAAGCTGCGAAGGCGCGCTGCGTAGCCATTTTGCCGATGGACGATGCGGGCGATATTCGCATAGCGCAGGAGCAGACAAGCGCAGCCTGCGCCCTCGTAACGAGAAAGGGTTCGCCGAGCTTCCACAGCCTCTATGCGGTTGCGCCCTCCTTGGAGCGCGCCGACCGCAGCGGCTGCCTGAATCCGTCGGAGCTTCTGCGCATCGCGGGGGTGCTTCGCTGCATTCGCGCCGCGAAAGAGTATTACAGCGGCGATTATATGCAAAGCGTGCTCGACGTGTATTTTCAAGAGCTTTCGCCCAACCGATACTTAGAGGGAAAAATCAGCACCTCGATCATTTCCGAGGAGGAAATTGCAGATGCCGCAAGCAGCGAGCTTGCCGACATTCGCCGCCATATGCGCATACAGAGCGCGAAAGTGAAGGAATCCCTGCAAAAAATCATTGCCTCGCCGACGAATGCAAAGTTCCTGCGCGAGCCGATTATCACGATGCGCGGCGACCGCTACGTTGTCCCCGTCAAGAGCGAGTGCAAGGGCGAGATTCCGGGATTGGTGCATGATGTCTCCTCTTCCGGCGGCACATTTTTTATCGAGCCGATGTCGGCTGTCAACGCGAACAATGCCCTGCGGGAGCTTTCCATTCGCGAACGAAAGGAAATTGAGCGCATTTTGGCGGAACTGTCCGCGGAGGCTGCCTCGTTCCGCGAGGGAATTTGCAGCAGTTATGAGATGCTGGTGATTCTCGATGTGATTTTTGCGAAAGCGCGGCTATCTTTCGGCATGAATGCAATCGAGCCGGAGATTCGTACGAATGCAGGGCTGAGCCTGCGAAAGGCAAGGCACCCGCTTATTGATAAGAAGGCGGTCGTGCCCATCACCGTGCGTTTGGGCGATGATTTTGACACCCTCATTATTACAGGTCCGAACACCGGCGGTAAGACCGTAACGCTGAAAACCCTTGGGCTTCTGACGCTCATGGCGCCGTGCGGGCTGCACATTCCGGCAGACAGCGGCAGCTCGATTTCCGTCTTCGCACGTGTCCTTGCAGACATCGGCGACGAGCAGTCGATTGAGCAGTCCCTTTCCACATTTTCTTCCCATATGAAAAATATCGTGGAAATTCTCAGCCATTGCGACGAGGAAACCTTGGTGCTCTTCGACGAGCTCGGCGCGGGCACAGACCCTGCCGAGGGCGCCGCACTGGCAACCGCCTTGATTGAGTTTTGCAGGCAGCGGGGTAGCCGCATTGCCGCAACGACGCATTATGCGGAGCTGAAGCTCTACGCCATGCGCACGAAGGGCGTGATGAACGCCTCCTGCGAATTTGACGTGGAAACGCTGCGCCCCACCTACCGCCTGCTCATCGGCATCCCGGGGAAGTCCAACGCCTTTGCGATTTCGCGGCGGCTGGGTCTGCCGGAGGAGATCATCGATAAGGCGAAGGGCTTTGTCAGCGAGAGCGACCGCAATTTTGAAGATGTGCTGAGCCAGCTTGAGCAGCAGCGCCTGCAGATGGAAACCGCCAAGCTGGAGGCGGAGCGTCTGCGGCAGGAAACCGCGCAGATGAAGCAAAAGTCCGAGCAGTATTACGCGGAAATCAAAAACGAGCGCGAGAAGGCAACCCGCAGTGCGCGATTGGAGGCGCAGAGCATTATCGACAATGCCCGCCGCGCAGCAAACGAAGTGGGCGAGGAGCTCAAACAGCTGCGAAAGCAGATGCGCGAGGGCGCGGATGTGCACAATAGCCGCCAGTCCGAGCTGCGCCGCAAGCTCAATGATGCGGAAAAGGAGCTGGGAGGCGGGCAGGAGCAGCGCGAGCGTCCGCAGGCAAGCCGCGCCATTCGCCCCGGCGATACCGTAGAGGTTCTGCGCCTCGGCACACGCGCGAGCGTCATTGCAATCAACAAGGACGGCTCTTACCAACTGCAAGCGGGCATTATGAAAATCTCCGCCCGCCAGGACGAGGTCTACCTGATTGAGGAAACGCAGCAACAGGCAAAGAAAATCATCGAGCGCACGAAACGCGAGTTTCGCAGCGCAGCAGCGCCCACGGAGCTGAACCTTTTGGGTATGAGCGCAGACGAGGCGATTGCGGAGCTGTCCGTCTTCTTAGACGGTGCGCTGTTGGCGGGCTTAACGTCCGTTCGCATTATTCACGGCAAGGGTACGGGCGTACTTCGCAAAGCGGTGCACGAGGAACTTAAACACCACCGAAACGTCAAGGGCTACCGCCTCGGCGTTTACGGCGAGGGCGAGGACGGCGTGACCATTGCCGAAATGAAATAGGCACAGATGATGTTTTTTTGAATATAACAGTTGACAAATCCCGCCGAGTTGATTATTTTATGAGTATGAGTTTTTGCAGACACAGAGCTGGCGAAAGTAAGGGGTGAACACATGTACACAGAAAAAAAGGTCGTAAAGTGTGAATCCGGTCTTCACAATAAGCAGGCAACGTATTTTATCCAGAAGGCGAACGAGTTCCGTGCAAGCATCTGGATCGAGGCGGAAGACCGCAAAATCAATGCCAAGAGTCTTTTGGGCGTTCTTTCCATGGGCGTCACAACCGGCACGGAAATTCTGCTCATTGCCGATGGGTCGGACGAAGAAGCGGCGGTAAAATCGCTCGCTGCGATTCTGGAAAAGGACATTTTCTGATTCGGTCAAATGAAACAGCTGTCTGAAAGGCGGTGACCATTTGTTATGGCTACGGCGTTCGGGCAGCTTTTTTATTGGTGAGGCGCTATGACAAAAACGGAGCTAAGGCAAGCGGCATTAACGCTTCCATACGAGCCGGGCGTGTATATCATGAAGGACGCAAGCGGCAAGGTGATTTATGTCGGCAAGGCAAAGCGGCTGAAGAATCGCGTCAGCCAGTATTTCCAAGATTCTGCGTCGCATAACGAGAAAACGAGGCGAATGGTTTCGCAGATTCACAGCTTTGATACCATTGCCGCAGCAACGGAATTTGAGGCATTGGTGCTGGAGTGTTCGCTGATTAAGCGGCATATGCCGAAGTATAATATTCTGCTGAAAGACGGCAAGGGCTACCCCTTTTTGCGCTTGGATTTGCGCGATCCCTACCCGCGATTGACGCTTTCTTCGCACAGCAAGGACGACGGCGCGCGCTATTTCGGTCCTTTCGGCAGCCGCGGACGCACCAATCTGGCGATTGCTGCGATGCAGGAGACGTTTCGCCTGCCAGACTGCAACCGAAAATTCCCGCGCGACGTCGGCAAGGAGCGCCCTTGCCTGAATTATCAGATGAAAAAGTGCGATGGCTGGTGCCGCCCCGCGCTCACGCAGCGCGAATACCGCGCGCGCATAGAGCAGCTGCTTCTGCTTCTTGAGGGCAAGCACCGCACGCTGAGCGACGCCCTGCGAAAGCAGATGGAGGACGCTGCAGAGCATTTGGAATTTGAAACAGCGGCGCTCTTGCGCGATCGCCTGCACGCCATTGAGGCACTGGGGCAGCGGCAGCTCGTCACCGCAGGCAAGCGCATCGATACCGACGTTATCGGCTGGTATCAGACCGAGGCGAAGCTCTGCTTTGCGGTGCTGCATTTTATCGGCGGCAATTTGGTGGACAAAGATTTTGAACTCTTGCCTGCAACGCAGGATGACCGGGAGGTTTTTTCCTCGCTTGTTAAGCAGTATTATCTTGCGCGAAAATCAGCGCCCCGCCGCGTTCTGCTTTCTCTGCCCATGGACGATGCGCAGCTTTTTGAGCAGCTGCTTGCAGAGCAGATGCAAATTCGGACAAGCCTGCGCACCCCGCAGCGCGGGGAAGGGCGGCAGCTTGTGGAGCTTGCCGATAAGAACGCCCGCGAGGAGGCGCAGCGCGCAACCACTGCTTCTGAGCGTATCAGCGGAACGCTTCTTCTCTTGCAGTCGATGCTTTCCCTGCCGCAGATTCCGCGGCGGTTGGAAGCCTACGATATTTCCAACACCGCAGGGACGGATATTGTTGCATCCATGACCGTCTTTGCAGACGGCAAACCGAAAAGAAGCGACTATAAGCGCTTCAAACTGGAAAATATGGAAGAACAGGACGACTACGCTGCCATGCGGCAAGTGCTCTGCCGCCGCTTTTGCCATTATCTGGACGGCGATAAGGGTTTCGATGAAGCGCCGGACGCGCTTTTGATTGACGGCGGCGCGGTTCACGCACAAACGGTTCGCGCGGCGCTCCTGCAAATGGGCGTGGATCTGCCGATTTTCGGCATGGTCAAAGACGGTCGCCATCGCACCCGCGCACTGGTAACGCCGGACGGCGAGGAAATCGGGATTCAAGGAAATACCGCAGTTTTTTCGCTAATCGGGCGCATACAGGAGGAGACGCACCGTTTCGCAATTACCTACCACCGCTCTCTTCGCAGCCGCCGTGTGCGCAGCTCTGCGCTCGACGGCATTGCGGGTATCGGCGATAAGCGAAAAACGAAACTGCTCAAACACTTTCAGTCTGTCTCCGCCATTCGCGGCGCGAGCGTGGAAGAATTGCAAGAATGCCTGCCGCGCAGCGCTGCGCAGGCAGTTTACGACTATTTTCATCAGGGAGCGGAATAAATTTATGCGAGTAATCACAGGCACGGCGCGCGGCACAAAGCTGAAAACACCGCAGGGCGAGCAAACCCGCCCGACCTCCGACCGCGTGAAGGAGGCAATTTTCAGCATCATCCAATTTGATATTGCGGGCGAGGTGCTCGACTTGTTTGCAGGCACTGGGCAGTTGGGCATAGAGGCGCTCAGCCGCGGCGCACAGTCGGCAGTTTTCGTCGATGAACTTCCTGCGGCGGTTGCCCTTGTGCAGGAGAATCTGCGCAGAACGCACCTAAGCGAAAAGGCAAGCGTGATACGGGCAGACTACAAGAGTTATCTTGCGCATTGCCGCAATCGCTTCCGCATTATTTTCCTCGACCCGCCCTACGCAGAAAAATCACTGGAAAATGCACTTATTTGCATCTCAGAAATTGACATTTTGGCAGATGGTGGTATAATTGTGACGGAACGGTCTGAAGAGAAGCCCCTTTTGGGAGAATATCCCGGTCTGGAGCGTTCCAAAGATTACAAATACGGGAAAACAATCATCACGCTTTTTCGGAAAACAAGCAGGGGAGGTGCGCGATGAAAACCGCCCTATACCCCGGCAGTTTCGACCCCGTCACCAACGGGCACATGAATATCATCGAGCGGGCAGCGCGCCTCTTCGACCGTGTGATTGTTTGCATTATGATCAACTCCGAGAAAGCCCCGTTTTTCACCCTGCGTGAGCGCGAGCAAATGGTGCGCAGCGCAACCGCGCACTTGCAAAACGTCGAGGTCGACGCCTACGAAGGGCTCACGGCGGAATATGCGAAATTGCATAACTGCTGCACCATGGTAAAGGGCTTGCGCGCCGGGTCAGACTTTGAAAAAGAATTCCAAATGGCAATGATCAACCGCAAGCTGAATCCCGCGCTGGAATCCATGTTCCTTACGTCGGAACATCAATATATGTACCTCAGCTCCAGCATCGTCAAGGAACTGGGCATGCACGGCGCAGACTTGACAGACTTTCTCCCGGAATCGGTGTTGCCGGACTTCCAAAAGAAAATTACCCGCTTACGGAAAATTAAGGAGGCAGAACAATGAACGAAAATGGCATTGAAGAAGTAATCGGCACATTATATGAGATGGTGCAGGACGCACGATCCGTACCCTTCAGCAGCGATAAATGTGCACTCGAGCGCGACCGCGTATTGGACTTGCTCGACGAAATCAGCAACCAGCTCCCCGGCGAGCTGAAGCAGGCGAAGACGATTGTCGAATCGCGCAGCGAGCTGATCACCAACGCAAAGCGCGAGGCAGAGGGCATTCTCAAATCCGCGCAGGCGCAGGCGCGCGTGTTGGTTTCCAAGGAAGAGATTTTCCTGCAGGCGCAGGATCAGGCGAAGGACATGGTTCGCGCCGCGCAAGAGAAGATTAAAGAGCTGAAGCAGGTCACCAACGACTATGTCGATGATTCCCTGCGCCGCACGGAAGAGGCAGTCGCCGAGGCGCTGTCTGAAATCCGGGATTCCCGTTCAAAGTTCCGCGCCTTGGTCAGTCCGCAGTCGGTGCGGGCGAACAGCGCAATTATTGAAGACGTATAAAAATACTGTTCCAAAAAGCAGGTCAATTGATGGGATTGACCGCTTTTTTGGAAATCGGAGGGTATTATGGCATACATGGAACGCTATCAGCTCTGGTGCAAGTCTGCGCCACTGAGCGAGGGTTCGCTGAAAAAGCTGAAGGCAATGGCAAGCGATGAAAGCGAGCTGCGCAGTTGCTTTGAGGCGGAGCTGCAATTCGGAACGGCGGGCATTCGCGGCATTATGGGGCTGGGCACAAACCGCCTGAACGACTTTACGGTGCGCCGCACGGCGCAGGGGCTTGCTGCGTGGCTTTCTTCCACGCAGTTGCCGCAGCGCTGCGCAATCGCCTACGATTCGCGGCACAATTCGCAGCGCTACGCCGAGCTGTGCGCTGTGGCGCTTGCGGAAAAGGGTATCCGCGTTTTTCTGTATCATGAGCTTGCGCCCACGCCGATGCTGTCTTATGCAGTGCGGCAACTCGGCTGCGGTTGCGGCATTGTCGTCTCCGCCAGCCACAACGCAGGCGCGTACAACGGCATCAAGTGCTATGGACCTGACGGCTGTCAAATGACGGACGAACCGGCAGCGCTGGTCTTTACGGCGATTTCCAAAATCCCGTATTTTCTCCCCGCAAAGCAGAGCTTCGCAGAAGCGCTGGAAGAGGGCAAGGTCGAATACATCCCGCAGTCGATGTGGGACAGCTACTACGAAACGGTGCTTGCAGAGCGTGTGAGCGCCGCAGATGCATCGAATTTGAACGTGCTCTATACGCCGCTTTGCGGCACGGGCAACAAGCCTGTGCGCCACGTGCTGGGCAAAATCGGCGCGAAGGTCGAGGTCGTAGCGGTGCAGGAACAGCCCGACGGCGACTTCAAAACCTGCGAGTATCCCAACCCCGAGACGGACGCCGCGCTGAACGAGAGCTATAAAATCGCCCGCAGCACGCATCCCGACCTCATTTTGGGCACCGATCCCGACTGCGACCGCGTGGCAATCGCCGTGCCCTGCGGCGACGATTTCCGCAAATTATCGGGCAATGAATTGGGCTGCCTGCTTTTGGAGTATATTTTACGAGTCCGAAAGAGCAGCAATACCCTGCCCGAGAACCCGATTGTCGTGCGCAGCATCGTTTCTTCGCCAATGGCTGACAAGATTGCGCAAAAGTACGGCGTAGAGATGAAGGCAGTGCTTACGGGCTTTAAGTACATCGGCGGAGAAATCCTCGCGCTCGAGCAGGCGGGGCAGGAAAACCGCTTTGTCTTCGGCTTTGAAGAAAGCTGCGGCTACTTAAAGGGTACATACGCCCGCGATAAGGACGCGGTCATTGCCTCGATGCTCACCTGTGAATTGGCGGCTGATTTGAAGCGGGAGGGCAAGAGCCTTTTGACGCAGATGGACGATTTGTATGACGAGTTCGGGCGGCACGAAACCAAAGTCGTCAGCGTGGAACTCACAGGTCCCGACGCGCTGAAGATTTCCGCGCAGTTTATGGAGGGCTTCCGCAGCAACGCCCCGCAGAGCATCTGCGGTATTCCCGTAACTTTGCTGACAGACTATCAGGCGCGCACCCGCCGCAATTTGCAGACCGGCGAGGAAACGGCGGTACTTCTGCCGAAGTCCAATGTCGTCTCCTTAGAACTCGGAGAGAAAGCAAGCATCATCGTCAGACCCTCCGGCACAGAGCCAAAAGTCAAGCTCTACCTCACCGCCGTGGATTCTGACCGCGCAGTTGCCCAAACGCTTCTCTCGGATCTCGCAGCCGCCATGCAGAGCTATCTACCAAACTAAATTCCCCTTGACAAAGCGCAAACTTTCCACTATTCTTAATGGGATAATGCAACACACGGTGATGGAGAAGAGTATTCCGACTTCCAATGCAGAGAGAGGGCGGTCGCTGCAAGCCCTTGCGGAACAAGAAGAACGTCACTCCGGAGTGCAGGGCTGAACAGGAAGTAAGCCCCCGCGGGTCCTCCCGTTACAGAGGCGAAGTGCCCGGCATTTTGCCGGGAATTCAGGTGGTACCACGGATTTATTCGCCCTGAACCCATGCGGTTCGGGGCGTTTTTCATCAAAAAGGAGAAAGTAAAATGGAATTACCGAAAACCTATGAGCCAAAGGACGTCGAATCGCGTCTGTATCAATTCTGGATGGATAAGGGCTATTTCCAAACCAAGCGCGATCCGAAGAAGAAGCCCTTTACAATCGTCATGCCGCCCCCCAATGTCACGGGTCAGCTGCATATCGGGCACGCGATGGACGCTGCGATGCAAGATGTGCTCATTCGCTTCAAGCGCATGCAGGGCTACGCCGCGCTGTGGATTCCGGGCGTTGACCATGCGGGCATCGCCACGCAGATTCGCGTTGAGGAGGAACTTCGCAAGCAGGGAATCTCCCGCCATGATTTGGGACGCGAAAAGTTTTTGGAAAAGGTTTGGCAGTGGAAAAATCTCTACGGAAACCGCATTTTGGAGCAGCAGAAGAAACTCGGCGCATCGTGCGACTGGGAGCGCTCCCGCTTTACGATGGACGAGGGCTATTCCAATGCGGTGCGCGAGGTCTTCGTAAAGTTCTATGAACAGGGGCTTATATATAAGGGCAGCCGCATTATCAACTGGTGTCCGAACTGCGTAACCGCGCTGTCAGACACCGAAGTGGAGTATGTGGACAAGCCCGGCAACCTCTGGCATATCCGCTATCCGCTGGCTGACGGCAGCGGCGCGGTTGTTGTTGCAACCACCCGCCCGGAGACCATGCTCGGCGACTCCGGCGTGTGCGTAAACCCGAACGACGACCGCTATCGGGCTCTTGTCGGCAAGAAGGTGATTTTGCCGCTGGTGAACAAAGAAATTCCCATCGTCGCAGACGAGTATGCGCAGATGGAATTCGGCACAGGCTGCGTGAAAATGACGCCCGCGCATGACCCGAACGACTTCGAAGTCGGGCTGCGGCACAATCTGGAAGTGATTCGCGTACTCGACGACCACGGCGTAGTCAACGAGCTTGGCGGTGCATATCAGGGCATGGATCGCTACGATGCGCGCAAAAAGATTGTCGCAGATTTGGAGGCGCAGGGCTACCTCGTCGAAATCGAGCAGCATAACCACAATGTCGGCACTTGCTACCGCTGCCATAAGGACGTCGAGCCGATTATCTCCGCGCAGTGGTTTGTGAAGATGGCGCCGCTTGCGCAAGACGCCCTGCGCGTCGTTCAAGAGGGGCAGACAAAGTTTGTCCCCGACCGATTCACGAAGACATACAGCAACTGGATGGAAAACGTCCGCGATTGGTGTATCTCCCGTCAGCTCTGGTGGGGGCATCAGATTCCCGCATGGTACTGTGACGACTGCGGGCACATGACGGTTTCCCGCGAGGATGCAGTCTGCTGTGAAAAGTGTGCAAGCCTGCGCATCCGCCGCGATGAAGACGTGCTCGACACATGGTTTTCTTCCGCGCTGTGGCCCTTTGTCTTGCAGGGCTGGCCGGATACCGAGAGCGAGGATTACCGGTATTTCTATCCGACCGACGTGCTCGTAACAGGCTATGATATTATCTTTTTCTGGGTTGCGCGTATGGTGTTCTCCGCTTGCGCGCACACCGGGCGCACACCCTTCCACACGGTCTTGCTGCATGGGCTGATTCGCGACGACAAGGGCAGAAAAATGTCGAAATCGCTCAACAACGGCATCGACCCGCTGGAGATGATCGACCGCTTCGGTTCGGATGCGCTGCGCATGAATATGATTACCTCCAACTCGCCCGGCAACGATATGCGCTTCCACGTGGAGCGCTGCGAGGCAATGCGCAATTTTGCAAATAAGCTCTGGAATGCCAGCCGCTATGTCATGATGAACCTGTCGGTGACGGAGAATGCTCTGCCGCAGGTTGCGGCGCTGGAACCTGCTGATAAATGGATTCTCTCGAAGCTCAATACCCTCATTGCCGAGGTGACGGAGAATTTAGACAAATACGAGCTGGGTATTGCGGTGCAGAAGGTCTATGATTTCATCTGGGACAGCTACTGTGACTGGTATATCGAGCTGACAAAAGCCCGCTTGTACGGCGAAAACGAGCAGGAGAAGACGACCGCGCAGAAGGTGCTTCTCTATGTGCTCGAGCAGATTCTGCGCCTGATGCATCCCTTTATGCCCTTCATCACGGAGGAAATTTGGCAGGCAATTCCGCACGAGGGCGAGGCGCTGATTGTCGCGCAGTGGCCGAAATACGACGAATCCCTGTGCTTTGCGCAGGAGGAGTCGCAGATGGAGAGCGTGATGCACGCCATTCGCGCCGTTCGTAACCGTCGCGCAGAGCTGAATGTGCCGCCGTCGAAGAAATCGACCCTCTATATTGTCACGAAGAAGCCCGCGCTGTTTGCGTCCGGCACGGCGTTTATTTCCCGCCTTGCCTATGCCGACGAAGTGCTGATTTGCGAATCTGAGCCGCAGGGCTATGCGTCGATGGCGTCCTGCGTAACCCACGATGCGGCGCTCTATATGCCGATGAATCAGCTCATCGACTTTGAAAAGGAGCTTGCAAGAATCGCCAAAGAAACGGAAAAGGCAAGCAAGGCGCTTGCGGCGATCCATGGGAAGCTGGGAAACGCGGGCTTCCTTGCAAAAGCGCCGGAGGCGGTTGTAGAAGCAGAAAAGGAAAAGGCTGCGAAGCTCGAAGGGCTTCTTGCGCAGCTTGCCGAAAGCGAAGCGCGCTTAAAAACACTCTAAAATATCTTTTGTTCCTCCGCTATTGCATAGCGGAGGAACTTTTTTGCACAAATGGAATTTACCCTTTATTTCTTAGCGAGATTGGTGTATACTTTATAATATTGCAGGCGTTTCTTTCTGGAAGAAAGATGGATATATACGGGGCAAAAACTGATCTTGGTTGGAAGGGATTTGCGAAGATGGAAGAGGAAAATAAGATCGAGCCGAAGAAGAAAGAGAAACCGGGCTTTCTTTACGAAATATATTCGTTGTTACACGATTTGGTATACATTCTTGCGGGTATCACCATTGTCTTTGTCTTCGTAGTGCGCCTCGTCGGCGTGAGCGGACCTTCGATGATGCCGACCCTGCAAGACGGCGACTACGTCGTTCTTTTGAGCAACGTTTGGATTGGAGATTTGGAAGGCGGGGACATCATTGTTGCCCGCCAAGAGAGCTTCCGCGACGGCGAGCCGATTATCAAGCGCGTCATTGCCACGCAGGGGCAGACGGTTGACGTGGAGTATCTCCCCTCCGGTGGCGCAATTGTCAAAGTGGACGGCGTAGTTTTGAAGGAGAGTTCCTATATCAACGAAGAAATGCGCGAGCCGACCTATATGCAGTGCGAATTTCCCTTTACGGTCGAAGAGGGCTGCGTATTCGTTATGGGCGATAACCGCAACCACTCCGCGGACAGCCGTTATGTAGAAATCGGGCAGATTGAGCTTTCACAGGTGCTCGGAAAGGTGCTGATTCTCGCCCTGCCGGGAGAAGGGGAAGGCAGCAGCCGCGATTTCAGCAGAATCGGTGCGGTGTCCTAATGGATACGCAGATGAATATCCAGTGGTATCCCGGGCATATGACGAAGACCCGCCGCAAGATGGAGGAGGATTTGCGCCTTGTCGATGCGGTGTGTGAAATCGTCGATGCACGTATCCCGCTTGCCAGCCGCAACCCCGATATTGCGGCGATTTGCGGCAACAAGCCGCGCATGGTGATTCTCAACCGCATCGACCTTGCAGACGCGCAGGCATGCACCGCATGGAGCGAGTATTTTCAGTCGCAGGGAATCTCCGTCCTGCGCACGGACTGTAAGAGCCGCCGCGGCATCAATCGCTTTGTGCCCGCGGTGCGGGAGCTTTTGGCGGAGAAATTGGCGCGGTATCAGGAAAAGGGGCAGGTCGGCAGACCGTTGAAGCTCATGATTGTCGGCATACCCAATGTGGGAAAATCCACCTTTATCAATCAGGTTGCGGGGCGCAAGGGCGCAAAGGCTGAAAATCGCCCCGGCGTTACGCGCGGTAAGCAGTGGGTCACGGTCGATCGCGGCTTGCTCCTTCTCGATACACCGGGCATTTTATGGCCGAAGTTCGACGACGAGAACGTCGGCAGGCTCCTTGCCTATACCGGCGCTGTGAAGGACGACGTGCTGGATGTGGAAACCTTGGCAAGTAACCTCTTTGCCCTTCTGTGGGAGCGTTACCGCGAGGATATGGCGCAGCGCTATAAGCTCGATGCCGCTTTTGCAGGCAGCGGGTATGAACTGCTGACGCTGGCGGGGAAAAAGCGCGGCTTCCTGCTTTCGCGCGGTGAGATTGACACGGAGCGCATGTCCCGCATTTTGCTTGAGGAATTCCGAAACGGGAAAATCGGCAGTTTTACACTCGAAAGCCCGCCAAAGTGGGAGGAATCGGCACATGTGGGAAATTGAGCAGGCTTGCTTTGCGGAGGGTTTCGACGTCGTTTGCGGCGTGGACGAGGCGGGGCGCGGGCCCTTGGCAGGCCCTGTATACGCGGCTGCCGTCATTCTTCCCCCGAATTTGCATATCGAAGGGCTGAACGACTCGAAGAAAGTCAGCAAAAAGCGCAGAGATATTCTGTTTGATGAAATTTGCCTGCAGGCGATTGCCTACGGCATTGCCTCCGCAGATGAAAAGGAGATTGATGAAATCAATATCCTGCAAGCAACGTTTTTGGCAATGCGCCGCGCGATTGACGCCCTGGAGCTTAGACCGTCGATAGCGCTGATTGACGGCAAT
>JAISIK010000068.1 GCA_031262065.1 Oscillospiraceae bacterium
CTACCCCGAGTAAGCTGCCCAGCAGCATAAAAATGCGGAACTCGCCGCCGCCGATATAGAGGGCAAACAGCAAATTCGCCAGCAGATAGTTCACAACAAACAGCGCGTCGAGCAAATGCGTCATCCAGCGCGCATAGCGCCGCAAGCCGCGCAGCAAATCATAGAAAAGCCCCAGAGCAAGTCCAAAGGGCAGGGACAGCAAAAACTGGCTGCCCTGCGTCCACAGCGGCTGTTCCATCAGCGAAACAGCCGCGAAAACAGACCGCCGCCCTGCTTTTGCGCATCTTCATAGCTCAGCGAGTCCACCTCGCCCTTAATAACGACCTGCCCGCCGTCGAGAGACAGCGTCTGCATTTGCAATCCCTGCCCGCGGACGATTAACAGCCCTTTTGTGGTATGCAGGACGACCGTGTCCTCGTCAAAGCTCTCTACCTCGCGCACCCCTGTAATGCGCAAATTGCTGCGGTTATCCATCGTCAGCTGATGCCCCGCATCCTGCTTTCCAATTTCGTTTGCCATAGCGCCACCTCCGGTTATAATATATACGGGGGCAGGCGCGGAAATATGCCTCAAATATTAGAGTCTGTTCACACGAACGCTCATAGCGCATCTTTTGGCGTATTTCCCGCTGTACATCGTTGTCGAATCTTGCAGTGAACAAACCACAGCGGCGATTCTCCGCCTTAGGCATACGAGAGTCACTCCCGCGCCGGTTTTAGAAGGCAAATTTCCGCCAATTCATCGCAAAATCCCTTGTAAATACGGAAGTATTCACTGCGGTATTTTTCTCGACTTGACAGAAATTTGCTCTGCTAAAACTGCTTCGCACCTGTCGGCTGGCAATTTTCGAGGGATTTTTGCCGCGGACGACGACGCCTTGCTGACGCAAGGCGAGGAGGAGAAGGGAAAAAGCACCGAAAAGGGACGCCGACAGGCGGTGCAGGATCGGCTCTCGTATGCCTATACAACAAAAAATCCACACCAACTCTGCACCATTCGGATAGTGTGAACAGACTCTAAAAACTTGCGGGGATGCAGCGCATCCCCGCAAGGGTATCACAATATATCCTGCGGGTCGAGCAGTTCCGAGGGAAGCACATCCGAGAGTTCTATCAGCCCGTGGTGGTAGCCGCCCCACGCATCGTAATGCATGGTGGCGCTTCTGAGCTTCTCGGGCTTATTGTCCAGCGAAACGGAGAACATCGCGCTTGTGCCGCCGCCCTCCTCGCAGCTGACCATCGCCGTGCCGCCGTGCAGCTGCGCAATTTCATGCACAATCGTCAGTCCCAAGCCGATGCCCCAGCGGGGGTCTCCCACGCCGATATCGCTGTATCGCTCAAACACCTGCGCCATCACCTTCGGCGAGACGCCCTCGCCGGTATCGCTCACGCGCACAACCAAGAGCCGCCCGTGCTGCGCGACAACCAGTGCAATTGCCTCGCCGCGCCTGCTGTATTTCATTGCATTCGAGAGCAAATTATACACTGCGCGCTCAATCAGCTGGCGGTCGATGCCGGCAGTAACCTCGGCGGAAAGCCCCGTATAGCGCAAATCAAAGCCCGCGTCGCCCAGAAGCGGGCGCAGCTGCAGCACCAAATCATCAAAAAACGCCCGAAGCTGCGTCTGCTCGCGCTGCAGGACATAGCTGCGCTGCAACAATTTGCCGCCGTCGGACAATTGCCCGCACAGGCGCATCAGCTGGTACAGATTGCGATTCATCTGCGTGGCTGCGCGCCTCGCGACGGGGTCTTCTCTGTCACCCACAACATCAAACAGCTCCCGCGCGGCTGCCGCCATGGTATGCAGCGGCTTGCGCAGACTGATCGACGCATTGATGAGCGCGTCTGCGGTGCTGTCGTGTTTGCGGGCGCGGGGCGCTGCAATAAACAGATCCGCCTCCTGCACCGCGCGTACGCTCACCTGCATTTGCTCGCCGCCGATTGCCAGCGGCAACAGCAGCGTTTCTTCGCGCTGCCACATGGAAAACAGCGCCATATTCTCCCCAAGCAGCGCCTTCACCGTTGTGCCCACCGAAACCGCGCCTTGCGCGGCAGTATTTCGCCACGCAACCACGCCGTTTTCCGCAAGAAACGCCGGCTGCTGCAGCTGCTCAAGAATCCATAAAATTTGCTCCTTCATTCGCGAACCCCCCTGCTAATGATAGGATGTGCCGTTCCGGTAATGCACAACACAGCCTTTTTTTGGGAATTTCTTGCGAGGAAACTCACCATTTAGGGCTATTTTGTCATATTTTATCCGATAATACACAATTCGGAGGGAAATTGCAAGATGGTAGCGAAACAAATTTTCGAAAAAACTCGTCGTTGCTTTTTGCGAACAAATGTGCTATAATTACAAATACTCAATTTTTTGTTCTCTTTCGGAGGAATCCTATGCGCAATACGATCTTCGTGCAGGGCGCACGTGAAAATAATCTGAAAAATGTAGATGTCGAGATTCCGCGCGACGCGCTGTGTGTTTTCACGGGACTGTCAGGCTCGGGGAAGTCCTCGCTTGCCTTTAATACCATCTACGCAGAGGGGCGCAGGCGCTATGTCGAGTCGCTCTCCGCCTTTGTGCGCCAGTTTTTGGGGCAGATGGACAAGCCGGACGTTGATGTGATTGAGGGGCTTTCGCCCGCCATCTCCATCGACCAGAAAACCACCTCGAAAAATCCCCGCTCAACCGTCGGCACAGTCACGGAGATTTACGACTATCTGCGCCTTCTGTGGGCGCGGGTCGGCATTCCCCACTGCCCGAAATGCGGCAGGGAAATCCGCCGCCAAACCATCGACCAAATTGTTGACCGCGTGCTGCTTATGCCGGAAGGCACGCGCTTCGAGGTGCTTGCGCCCATTGTGCGCGGCAAAAAGGGCGAGCATGCGAAGCTCCTGGCAGATGCGCGGCGCGGCGGCTTCTCCCGCGTGCGCGTTGACGGCATGATGTACGACCTGAGCGAAGAAATCCCCATGGAAAAGAACAACAAGCACCGCATCGAGCTGGTCGTTGACCGCCTGATTGTGCGAGGCGATATTACCCGCCGCCTCACCGACTCCGTGGAGACCGCCCTGTCGCACGCGGACGGGCTGGTTCTCATCCACCGCGTCGACACCGACGAGGAAACGCTCTTTTCCCGCAATTATGCCTGCGAGGACTGCGGCATTTCCATGCCGGAGCTTTCGCCGCGCATGTTTTCGTTTAACAATCCCATGGGCGCCTGTCCCGCATGCGCGGGGCTGGGCTATTTGCTGAAGGTTGACCCCGCGCTGGTTCTGCCGGACACGGATTTGTCGATTTACGACGGCGCGATTCAGGCAAGCGGCTGGGGCAATATCAAAAACGACTCCATCGCCCGCATGTACTTCGAGGCGATGGCGAAGAAATACCGCTTCGACCTGCACCGCCCCATCAAAGACCTGTCCGCGGAGGTTCTGGACGTTATCCTGTACGGCACGCGCGGCGAACAATTGGAGCTGCATTATAACCGCGGCAACGGCAGCGGCACGCTTAGGCAGGCTTTCGAGGGCATTATCCCGAATATCGAGCGGCGCAGCCGCGAAACGCAGTCCGAGGCAGTGCGCAAGGAGCTGGAGGAATATATGTCCACCTCCCCCTGCCCCCACTGCCACGGCGACCGCCTGTCCGATATTACGCGGGCTGTTACAGTGGGCGGCATGTCCATCAGCGCCTTTTGCGCCCTGTCCGTGGACAAGGGGTTGGAGTTTATCAACGCCCTCAAGCTCGAAGGCTCGTTTGCCGTGATTGCAGAACAGATTTTGCACGAAATCCGCTCGCGCCTCGGCTTTTTGCGCAGCGTGGGTCTGCGCTACCTCACGCTCTCGCGCTCGGCAGGCACGCTCTCCGGCGGCGAGTCGCAGCGTATCCGCTTGGCAACGCAAATCGGATCATCCCTGATGGGCGTTTTGTACATCCTCGACGAGCCGAGCATCGGTCTGCACCAGAGCGACAACGAAAAACTGCTGGCTACCCTGCGCGACCTGCGCGATTTGGGAAATACGCTTATCGTTGTTGAGCACGACGAGGATACCATCCGCGCTGCGGATTATATCGTTGACGTCGGACCCTACGCGGGCATTCGCGGCGGGGAAATCGTCGCGCAGGGCACGCTGCAGGACATTATAGCGTGCCCAGAAAGCATCACGGGGCAGTACTTATCCGGCAAGCGCAGGATTCTCCCGCCCGCCGTGCGGCGTGCGGGAAGCGGCAAAACGCTCAGTGTCTACGGCGCAAGCGCCAACAACCTGCGCAGCATCGACGTGCACATTCCGCTCGGCACGCTCACCTGCATTACGGGCGTCTCCGGCTCGGGCAAATCCTCGCTGGTCAATGAAATCATCTGCAACAAGCTCGCAAACAAGCTCAACCACGCCCGCACCCGCGCGGGCAAGCACGAACGCTTCGAGGGCATCGACGCGCTCGACAAAATCATCAACATCGACCAAAGCCCCATCGGGCGCACCCCGCGCTCGAACCCCGCCACTTACACGGGGCTGTTTTCCGATATTCGCGACCTCTTTGCCTCCACCGCAGACGCAAAAGCGCGGGGCTACAGCGCCGGGCGCTTCTCCTTTAACGTCAAGGGCGGGCGCTGCGAGGCGTGCTGCGGCGACGGCTTGGTGAAAATTGAGATGCACTTTCTGCCCGATGTCTACGTCGCCTGCGACGTATGCCACGGCAAGCGCTACAACCGCGAAACGCTGGAGGTGCTCTACAAGGGCAAGAACATCTCCGACGTGCTGGAAATGACCGCCGACGAGGCGCTGGAATTCTTCGACAATCTGCCGCGCATCCGCGCGAAGGTCGCCACGCTGGTCGAAGTCGGGCTGGGCTATATCAAGCTTGGGCAAAGCTCCACGACCCTGTCCGGCGGTGAGGCGCAGCGCGTAAAGCTCGCAACGGAGCTTTCCCGCCGCGCAACGGGGCGCACCATCTACGTGCTCGACGAGCCGACGACGGGGCTGCACATGTACGACACGCAGAAGCTGCTGGGTGTTCTGCAAACGCTCGTTGACGCCGGAAACTCCGTGCTGATTATCGAGCACAATCTCGACATGATCAAATCAGCCGACCACATCATCGACCTCGGCCCCGACGGCGGGGACGGCGGCGGGCGGATTGTCGCCTGCGGCACGCCGGAGGAAGTCGCGCAGGCGGAGGGCTCGTATACGGGGCAGTACCTGAAAAACGTGTTGTAAGGAGCGGTTTGTATGGACAGCAA
>JAISIK010000073.1 GCA_031262065.1 Oscillospiraceae bacterium
GACGGCGGCGGGCGGATTGTCGCCTGCGGCACGCCGGAGGAAGTCGCGCAGGCGGAGGGCTCGTATACGGGGCAGTACCTGAAAAACGTGTTGTAAGGAGCGGTTTGTATGGACAGCAAAAACGATCGGCTGGCACGCCGCTTTGCACGCGGCGGCGCAGACGGCATGAGCGATGCGGAGCTTTTGGAGCTACTGCTGCGCTTCGCCGCGCCCGAAGCGCAGGCACAGGCGCTTGCGCAGCTGCTCATGGAACGCTTTTCGAGTCTTTGGGCAATTTTAGAGGCTTCACAGGCGGATTTGCTGCCGATTGACGGGCTGGATGAAAACGCTGTAAGGCTTCTGCGGCTTGTGCCCGAGCTGCACAGGCGCTACTTCCTCTCGCGCTCGGATAAAGAGACGCGTCTGTCCTCGAACACCGCCTGCGGCAACTATTTGCTGCCCTATTTTTACGGTGCACGGGAGGAGCTGGTGTATCTGCTCGCGCTCGACGCCACGGGCAAAGTGCTCGCCTGCCGCCTGCTTGGGCGGGGCAGCATCAACTCTGCGAATGTGCCTATGCGCCGCTTGGTGCACGAGGCGCTTGCAGCCAACGCCTCCGCGCTGGTTTTGGCGCACAACCACCCCTCGGGAATCGCCCTGCCGTCCAAAGAAGACGTCACGCTGACGCTGCGCCTGCGCGAGGCGCTGGATATTATGGATATTCTGCTTCTCGATCACCTCGTGATTGCAGATGACGACTTTGTTTCCATGAGCGACAGCGGCTATCTGCCGCGAAATTGAGGAAAGATTTATGGATTTCAAACTGCACGCGCCCTTTCAGCCCACGGGCGACCAGCCCGAGGCGATTCATGCGCTGACCGAAGGGATTCAAAACGGGCTTGCTGAGCAGGTGCTTTTGGGCGTAACCGGCTCGGGCAAAACCTTCACGATGGCGTCTGTAATTGCAAATCTCAACCGCCCGACGCTGATTTTGGCGCACAACAAAACCCTCGCTGCGCAGCTTTGCAGCGAATTTCGGGAGTTTTTCCCCGAAAATGTGGTGGAATACTTCATTTCTTACTACGACTATTACCAGCCGGAGGCGTATATCGCGCACACCGATACCTATATTGAAAAAGACTCCTCCATCAACGAGGAAATTGAGCGGCTGCGGCACAGCGCCACCTCCTCGCTCTTTGAGCGGCGGGATGTGATTGTCGTTGCCTCCGTGTCGTGCATTTACGGGCTGGGTGACCCGATTGACTATAAGAACATGGTCATCTCTCTGCGTAGCGGCGCGGTGAAATCCCGCGAAGAGCTGATGAAAAAGCTCGTCGAAATCCGCTACGAGCGAAATGACGTCAATTTCGTGCGAAACACCTTCCGCGTGCGCGGCGACACGGTGGAAATCTACCCCGTCTACTGGGCGCAGCGTGCCATTCGGGTGGAATTTTTCGGCGACGAAATCGACCGCATTTCTGAAATCAACGCCGTGACGGGCGTCCCTGAGCGCGTGGTCAACCACGTCGCCATCTATCCCGCGTCGCACTACGTTGCCTCCCGCGATAAGCTCGAACGCGCAATGGGCGAAATTGAGCGAGAAATGGAAGAACGTGAGCGATTTTTCAAGGACAACGAGCAGCTTTTGGAGGCGCAGCGCATCCGCCAGCGGACGCTCTACGATTTGGAGATGCTGCAGGAAATCGGCTTCTGCAGCGGCATCGAAAACTACTCCCGCGTCATCTCCGGGCGCGCCCCGGGCACGCCGCCGAAGACGCTTTTGGACTATTTCCCCGACGATTTTCTGCTCTTCGTGGACGAAAGCCACGTCACCCTGCCGCAGGTACGCGCGATGTACGCCGGCGACCGCAGCCGTAAGGAAAGCCTTGTCAACTACGGCTTCCGCCTACCCAGCGCGTTTGATAACCGTCCGCTCACCTTCCCCGAATTTCAGAGCAAAATCCATCAGGCGGTGTATGTCTCCGCAACGCCCGCCGAATTTGAGAAAGAGCGGGCAGGGCAAATCGCCGAGCAGGTGATCCGCCCGACGGGTCTTCTCGACCCAAAGGTGGAAATTCGCCCGATTGAGGGGCAGGTCGACGACTTAATCGGCGAATGCAACCGCGTTGTGGCGCAAAACGAGCGTGTGCTCGTTACGACTCTGACGAAAAAAATGGCGGAGGACTTAACCGCCTATCTGCTCAGCGCGGGTATCCGCGTGCGCTATATGCACTCTGACGTTGCCGCGATGGAGCGCATGGAAATCCTGCGCGACCTGCGCATGGCGAAGTTCGACGTGCTCGTGGGCATCAACCTGCTGCGCGAAGGGCTGGATTTGCCGGAGGTTTCTCTCGTGGCAATCTTGGACGCGGATAAAGAGGGCTTCCTGCGCAGCGAAACCAGCCTTATTCAGACCATCGGGCGCGCCGCGCGTAACGCGCAGGGGCGCGTGATTATGTATGCGGACAAAACCACCGCCGCCATGAAGGCAGCCATCAGTGAAACCGAGCGCAGGCGCGGGATTCAGGATGCGTACAATCAGGCGCACGGCATTGTGCCGAAAACGATTATCAAAGACGTCCGCGCCCTGCTGGAAATCACGATGAACGAGACGGAGGGCGCCAAACGCGACGGCGTGAAGATGACGAAGGCGGAGCGCGAGCGGGAAATTGTGCGTTTGGAGAAAGAAATGCGCGCAGCCGCCCGCATGATGGAATACGAATACGCAGCCGCCCTGCGTGACCATATCATTGAACTACGCGGCAAGAAGTAGCACAAGCGGCAACCTTATCGGGGTTGCCGCTTGCGGATATCTTCCCTATTTTAGGATTCACAAGGGAAAGGCTCTCACGAAAGCAAGCGCCGGCATTCCCTGTTCGGGAATGCCGGCAGCTTTTTTTGTGTTGCGCCGGAGCAAATTTCTTTTTTACGTCTTGTAGTAGCGCATCAGGATGGTAGCAACCTGCGCGCGGGTGGCGCTTCCCTGCGGGTCGAGATAGGTAACGCCGTTATTCGCAGTACCTGTAATCAAACCCTTCGCGACAGCCCACTGCATGGCTTCCCTTGCCCAAGGGCTGACCTTGCCTGCATCGGGGAAAGCGCTTAAATCCGCCTGCACTGCGGAACTATCTTCCCGATATGCCGCATAGCGGAATAAAATCGTAGCCAGTTGCTCGCGGGTGATGTTGCCATTGGGGTCGAATTTGCCGCCGCCGACACCGTTGACGATGTTGTTTGTATTCGCCCACGCGACCGCTTCGGTGTAATACGCCCCGGCGGGGACATCGCTGAAGGGATTCTCGCCGCCGCTCAGCGACATCTCCGCACGCCACAGAACGGTGACCAGCATCGCGCGGCTCATCACCATATCGGGCGAGAGGGTGGTACTGCTCGTTCCGTTGAGAAGCTCGTAGTAGACTGCATAGTCGAGACCTGCGTGCGCCCAGTGATTTTCATCGGGCATATCGGTGAATTGAGATTGACTGCACGCACCGACATAAAAGAAGACGTCCGCCCAAACGGTATTGCCATACGCGGTGGCAGTTACTGCTGCCATACCCGGACCGACTGCTTTTACAAGCCCGTTCTCGTCAACCGTAACAACGGCGGTGTTCGTGCTTTCCCACGAGATGGTGCTGTCGCTGTCGGCGGGGGTGATGGTGGGGTTCAACTGCACCTCGGTATTGTGGGGAACACCATAGTCCGTTCTTAAATACGAAATGCTTGTTATCGGATTTTTCGGGTTAACGCTCACCGCGCACCAAGCGGTATAGCCCTGCACGGATGCGCGAATCGTCGCCGTTCCCAACTTGTGGGCTTTCATCAGACCGTTCTGCACAGAAACTATGGAGGGGTCGGAAGACGACCATTCCACCTCTCCCGCTGTGACCGGGGGCTGCAAGGTGGCTGTGAGCATGGCTTCCTCTCCAAGAAGCAGCGTCGCGGACTCGCGGTCGAGCGTGATACCGCCGTCGGGCGTATAGACCTCGAACGTACAGCTTTTGCCGCCCATCGATACGGTAATGACGGCGGATTCCGCGGTGCGCTTTTCAACGTAAATATAGCCGCCCTCTTCATAGGCATATGCTGCATCGTTGTTGGAGCTTGTTACGGTAATATCTCTGGAGTTTGTGTGATTGTAGGGCGTTGCTAGCATCGGAAAACCGGTTTGATCTCCCACCTGCATGGAATAGCGCGTATTTGTCATTTCGATGCTCTCCAGAGGAATTGCCTTGTCTACAATGGCAAGCCCCGCGGCGCTGTTCACCGATCCTACGAGCGCACCGTTTTTGCCGGCAAAGTATTTGACGCTGTAGCTTCCGCACGGAAGACCGCTCGTGTCCCATTCAAATCGCAGAGCGGACAGACCCGGACTTTCGGGGACGTCGCCCGTCCACGAAGCAACAGGCGCGGTATCGCCTTCCTCTGCTCGGCGTTCAACTTGCACGGTATACGTAAATCCCGCGCCACCGGGAGCATCCAATGTAAAATGCAGGGCAGCCTTCTCGCCTTGAACAACGCATTGATCCTGCAAGGTTGTAGACGGACGGAGCAAGGGCACGTCAAGTGCGCGAATTGCCTCGGATTCTTTTGTCAAATCCGTTTTCGGCTCTGCTGCCGAACTAATTGAGAAACACGCCAAAAGGAGCGCTATGGATAGGAGCATTGCCATCGTCTTTTTCATTTCTCTTTGTCCTCCTTATACTACCGCCACACGAACGCAAAACCGAAATTTCTATGTATATGGCTTATCAGCAGTATAGCAGGGAAACTTTCGTGTGTCAATATCCGCTGCGCGTATAGAAAATCATGCGCAACAAAACTTTACAGGGGCGACCGTCATGGTCGCCCCTGCTTTTTACATGTTTTCTTTGGAGAAGCTTCCTGCGCAAGCAAGCATCCCCGCGATTGCGAAGAAAATTGCCATCATATAGGGCTCTTCCCAGACGCTTTCAAAGAAGCTCTGCACCAAAATGCCGACAAGCCCTGCCAGCATGCCCGCGCACAGAGGGTTCAGCCTTGTTTTTACCGTGCGCGCGCAGGCGCACAGCCCGCCCCAAATCATGCCCCAGAGCGACAGGAGAAATGCAGAAAGCCCCAAGATGCCGTTTTCTACCAAGATTTTCACATAATAGTTATCGACATACATATACTCAATGCCCGGAAGCACCGGGTTCTGCACTGCGACCGCGCCGCCGTACATGCCATAGCCCATGCCCGTCCAAACATTGAATTGTTTCAAGTATCGAATCGCAGCGCTCCAGCGCTTCTCCCGCCCGCCTCTTGCGTTGGATTCCGCAAAGGAGGCAGTGAAAAGATAGCCCAAACGGCTGCGCACGAAGGGCAGGAAGCAGGCAAATACGCCCCCAAGCAGCATCAGCGCAAGCAGCTTGCGATCCACAATCACGGCAAAGAGCAGCGCAGCCACGGCAAGCGCCAGCCACGCGCCGCGCGACATCGTAAACAGGCAGGACAGGCACATGGCAATGCCGCAGCTCCAGAAAAACACCCGTTCGCGTCCGCCTTTTGCAGCGTATGCGCGCCCGATCGCCATAGGCGCAAAGAGCAGCATATACGCGCCCATAATGTTGGGGTTGCTGAATATGGAAAATACGCGGGTTCGCACGCTTCCCTCGGCGTTATCCGTCCAGTTTTCGGGGATTTCCACGCCGATAATAAACTGCCAAATACCGTGCAGCGCTATCACGGTTGCAATCGCTATCATCGCATGGTAGAGCAGATTGAAATCTTTCTCGTCGCGAATCAGGCGCGTAACAAGGAAAAACAGAAGCAGGTACTGTAGGCTCGCGCGGAAGCCCGTGATATTGATGCTCGGATACGGCGTGACACACAGCAGCAGAAGGACGCCCGCAAGCAGGTAAAAGGCAAGGGGAAAATCCATCCGATTTGCCCGGCTGCGCAGGGGTCGCTCCGCCAGCGCGGCGCGGCGCAGCACCCAGAAAAAGCCGAAAATCAGCAACAGCTCGTCCCACACGGCGGCAAGCGACGGCAGTTGCACCCAATCGCGCAGCGCGTAGTCAATCGGCGCATAGGCGGCGATTACCAAGAGCAAAAGCGGCGTTATTCTGTGGGAAACTGCCCGCCAAAAGAAGCTCTGCCGTCCGGCGCGAAGAAGTACGCTCGTTTCGCGCGCACCTTGCAGTCGCTTCCCCATGCGCCAAAGCCCTGCATTCAGCGCATCAAGAAGCCGCCGATAGCAGGCGCGCTCCACTGCCGACTGCGCAGTCAAGCGCTTTGCGAAGAAGCGATAGGTCGCGCTGTCGCGCCATGCTCTCCCGACCGCCGCAACGGCGCGCGCCAAAGGCGAACGGCGGTAAAGAGCCGCCAATGCCATGAAAAACCGCCAAACCAGGCTGCTTTTCAAAATCTCAGCCATCGAGCACCTCCGTGGCTATAATTGTCCCCTCCAGCTCAATGGTTTGTGTTTTTACTGTGTATTCCTTGCCAATGCGAATCTCCTGCAAGCCTAAGGAATATCCTATATCGCTCTTTGTGGGCACACCCTCTATTGTAATAAGAAGATCCACGTAGCCATCTTCCCGTTCCTGCACTTCAATGGTGGTAATCTGTGCATCATAGAGTTGATTGACATTAAAAATCCGGCTCGGCTCGTCAAAAATCGTTTCCTCCGCCTGCGGTCCCGCGTTTTTCAACACGCTCTGCGCGACCTGTAACGGCAGCTTTTCGCAGAGCACCGCAAAGCGAAAATTCGGATTCGGCAGCGCATCCGAAGTAGCGGTCTCTTGCGAACCGCCGAGCAGTTTATAGCCCATAAATGCAACAACGGCAATCACAAGCAGGAGCAAAATCAAATCGATAATATTCAGCTTCCCGAAAAGCTTTCCCTTGTTTCCGAAAAATTTCATGGCAACCTCCCAAAGGCTTCTATTTTTCTGTTTGCTTCTTGCGAATAACTATACTATAATCAGAATATTGGTAATTATACCCGATTCCGCAGCGGAATACAAGAGCAAAACCGGGGGACAACGAATGAAGATTCTGCATATGATTTCCGGCGGCGACGTCGGCGGCGCGAAGACGCATGTTTTGTCACTTTTGGAGCAACTCAATAAAACCGAGACCGTGCACCTTGTGTGCTTCACGCGCGGCGATTTTCTCGACGAAGCGCGGCTGCTGGATATTCCCTCGACCGTGTTGGAAGAGGGCAATCTCTTCGCAACGCGCCGCCGCATTTTGGCGATGATTCGCCACGACGGCTATCAGCTGATTCATTGCCACGGCGCGCGGGCGAATATGATGGGCGCGATGCTCAAAAAGCAGGCGGGCATTCCCATCATCACCACCGTGCACAGCGACTACCGCTTAGACTATATGGGAAGGCCTGCGGCAGCGCTGACCTTCGGCAATATCAACAAGCTCGCCCTGCGGCGCTTTGATGCGTGGGTCGGTGTTTCCGACGTTATTTCGCAAATGCTCATCGCGCGCGGCTTCAACCCGCAGCGGGTTTTCTCCGTATATAACGGCGTGGACTTTGAAAGCATCGCAACGCCCCTTCCCCGCGAGGAGTATCTGCAAAACCTCGGCTTGCAGTTTGACGAGCGTTCTGTCGTGCTCGGCATTGCAGCGCGCATTTCCCCGATTAAGGATATGACGACGCTTTTGCGCGCCTTCTCAAAGGCGCAGCAGCAGTGCCCGCAGCTGCGGCTGCTCATCGCGGGCGACGGCGAGCAGGCGCAGGAGATTCAGGCGCTTGCGCAGCAAATTTGCGCGGAAAACACCGTCTGCTTTGCAGGCTGGGTGCAGGACATGCCGGGCTTTTACAACGCGATAGACGTCAATTTGTTGACCTCCCTGTCTGAGGGATTCCCCTACGTTCTGCTCGAGGGGGCGCAGATGCGCTGCGCCACCATCTCCAGCCGCGTCGGCGGCGTGCCGCTTCTGATTACGCACGGCGTGCAGGGGCTTCTCTTCGAGCCGCGAGATGTTGACGAGCTGGCAAAACACATGGTTTTCATGGCGGAAAATGACGAGGCGCGCCGTCGCATGGGGCAGGCGCTCTTTGATAAAACCAAGCGCGAATTTTCCACGAAAACCATGCTTGCGCGGCAAAAATCCTGCTATGAAGCAACAATCCGCCGCGCAAACCGCCCGAAAAAGAAGCGCGACGGGGTGCTCATTTGCGGCGCATACGGGCGCGGCAACAACGGCGACGAGGCAATTCTCGACGCCATCATCGAGCAGATGCGGCGCATCGACCCCGATATGCCCCTGTGCGCAACGAGCCGCGACCCGAAAAACACACGCTTGCAGGCAAGAATCGGCGCGGTGTATACCTTGAATATTTTGAAAATTTGGCGCATTTTGCGCCATAGTGCCCTGTACTTGAGCGGCGGGGGGACGCTGATGCAGGATGTAACGAGCACAAACTCCCTGCTGTACTATCTCTTTGGCGTCCGCCTGGCAAAAAAATGCGGCGCGAAGGTCATGCTCTACGGCTGCGGCATAGGCCCGATCAGCAAGCCGGGCAACCGCAAAAAGACGACGAAAATTCTCAACCGCTACGCGGATCTCATCTCCCTGCGCGACGCGCAGGCGCAGCGCGAATTGGAGGCGCTCGGCGTACGCAAGCCCGAGATTCACCTCACCGCCGACCCTACGCTGACCATTTCGCCGCGCGAGGAGGATTTCACGCCCTCCATACTCGCCCGGCACGGCATTTCGGCGGACAAGCGCTACCTGATGCTCGCGGTGCGCCCGTGGGACTGCTTTGAAGAAAAACTCTCCGCCATTGCAGCTGCTGCTGACTATGCAAGCAGCGCCTACGGGCTGATTCCGCTGCTCTACCCCATGGAAAGCGGACGGGATCTTCCCGCAACAAAGGCGCTGGCGGAGCATCTGACCTGCCCGCATATCGTAATGCCCGGGCTGAGCGGGAGTCGCGCGGTCATTGCGTTGATTTCCAAAATGTCGCTGCTGCTTTCCATGCGCCTGCACGCGCTGGTCTTTGCAGCCGGGCAGGGCGTGCCGATGGTCGGCGTGGTTTACGACCCGAAGGTCAGCGGTTTTATGGAGTATTTGGGGCAAAAGCTCTACCTCGACCTACGGCAGGTTACAAGCGCCGCGCTGTGCAAGCTTATCGACCGCGCCATGGCAGAAGGCTCCGCGGGCGAGGAAAATATCCGGCGGCTTCGTACGCTTGCCGCGCAAAACGAGCAGCTTGCCGCAAAACTGCTCGAAAAATAAGGCATTGCGCGCCGAAAGCCACAGGCTTTCGGCGCGTAATATTATTTGCACAATTTCGGCATCGATTGCAAAGACCATCGCCTAAACAGGCTTTTCATTAAAGTGCATCCCCTTGAAAATGTTTCCGTCCTGCCGCTTCTTCGCCGTCATACGAAAAATCACACAGCCGTCCGGGCAGACCAGATCCTTGCTGTACTTCCCGCTGCCGCCGATGTTCTCCAAATCGCCGCCGCTTCTGACCGCCTCCATAATCGGGAACATCAGCAGCATCGCTTTTGCGCAAATGCCGTGCCCATCCGCGTTCACAGGACAGCCGTAGGTGCAGGTGTAGGTATCGCCGATCTGTTCGCCGTTTCTGCAGTAGCCTTGCGTTTTTTCGCCGCGAAGAAAGCCGATAACTTGAATCTCCCATGCATATTCTTCGTCATACCATTTATCCATTGCGACTCTCCGTTCGTTTTTGTATAGTATATCATCACGCCGAGCCTTTTACCAACTATTTCGCCGGGCAAATGCAACTTGCCCGGCGCTTGCTTGACAGCATAAAGAAATGGAAGTTAAACCGCCGGAATTTCATGAGAAAGAAGCGGAACACAAAACATATTTATGTTGCATTTATAAGAAGCATATGATATAATATTACAAAATTCAACAGCGGATAATTAGAAATTATCCACTGTTGAAAATAGTTTTAATAAACTTTTAAAGGGAATAGAACTAATGAACATATTCATCAGCTGGTCAAAAGCAAAAAGCAAGGAGTATGCAATTAAAACAAAAGAGCTATTAGAGAAGCTTAATCCTAAAATAGAAGCCTTTGTTTCTGAAGTTGATATATACGGAGGCGAGGATGTTCAAGATAAGATAATAAATAAAATAATTGAATCTGAAATACTGGTCTTATGTTTTACTAAGGAAAACAAGAAGGCGCCGTGGTTATTGTTTGAGGCAGGGTTTGCACGTGGCCTGAAAAAAACAGTTATACCGCTACTCTTTGATGATGACCCCAATTGGCACTCATGGATAGACAACCCAATGAATGTAGTAAGAGAGGTAAGGTTTAATAGCGTAGACTTTGTGTCAAACTTTTTTAGTTGCTTCAATATAAATAACTCAGCTACAAATAGAAAGAAAATTGATATTTATATACAGTCAGTCATTAATGTTAATGAAGATTTCAGACTTGTTGATATACAATGTGAGGACTTAGTTGAAACGCTAATTCATAATGATGCATTCATTATGGAAAATCCGTCCTTTAGAGAAAAATCTGCATTTTTCCTTTCTGGGTTTGAGAGTTACGACTTGCTAAAAATAATCACAGAATCGTTTCTCTATACAGGAAAACAGCTCTGGATATATGGCAGAAAAAATATGAAACTATTCGGAGGCAGTTTTAAAGAGTTTTTTCTGTATCTTCACGAAAAAGCTGCAAACGAACAGCTAGGAATGGATGGAATCGATTTTAGATGCCTATTTCTTGATCCAAACTCTGATGAAGTAAGAAGAGCACATTTGAAACAAGAAATATTTAAACCTGAGCTAGAAGCAACTATACTAAGAGCAAAAGACGAGGTTGGAGAAAATATCCAACTAAAAAAGTGTTTTAGGTCTTATACAAACAGAAGAGAAGAAATTATTATTAGAGTGGATAATAGCATTATCTACTCTAGACCAAGTTTTGATGCCTATGGAAGACCTCAATTGCTTACTAATACAGCATTTGAGGTTTTTGGTGTTAAGTCAAACAAAGGAAAAGAGTGCGTTAATAAATTTGAAAATGTTTGGGTTATGGCGCAAGAAATGTTTTAATGGGCATCTTCAATTCTTCTTATTATGCACTCGACAACCTCATTTAGCGTTTCTAAAACATTTAAAGCTGTTACGTCAATGCTGTTGAAAATACATCCTGCTTTATCAGCAAGTTTTAATGTACTTAAATATAAATCAATATTAGTTTTATATATTAGCGATATATAGTTTTTGCTATATTTATCTGGATTTCTTTCTTTTAATCGATTATAGATATCATGCTCATTTGTGATAAACAAGTTAATATAGATTATATTGCGATTTTTTGCAAGTCCATCGAGAATTTCAGGAATTATATGTACTCCGTTGACAATAGATGGAATGCCTTTCCGTTGTTGTCTTGCAACGATTTTCTCAAAGGAGTTCTTCATGATTTGGCATTGTTTCTTAGCCTCATCAAAGCTCAAAAACTTCATATGATCATATATTTCTATTTTATCAAATAGAGGTTGAGCCACTTCTCCAAACTCGTTTTTGATGTAGTCATTGTAACCTCTCAATACTTCCCTAATTAAATCAGTTTCTTCAATTATTCTGAATTGAGGAAACGCTTTTAACAATTCATATGATATAGTAGTTTTACCAACGCCAGGAACACCAGAAATGAAGACAACTAAATCTTCAGGTATTTTTATGTCAAATTTTTTCATGTGGCTAATCACCATAGACACACCTCTTGTACAACAGTGGATAATTTCTAATTATCCACTGTTGAAATCGGGCGCTTCCACGGCAATGGACGCGCCCGATAAGCTATATCCGCACCCTATTTCTCGGGTGTTTATTCTTCATGATCCTTCTTTGTTTCCCCGGGGAAACATGCGTATAAATTTGCGTGGTTGTAATGGAACTGTGACCTAAAATGCTCTGAATATAGCGTATATCCACATCCTCCTCCAGCATCAGCGTCGCAAAAGAGTGCCGTATCATATGCGGGGTAATGTGCTCCGCGATTTTTGCCCTGTCGGCATACCTTTGAATCATCGTTCGCACGGACTGCTCAGACAATTTTTGCTGCAACCGATTTACAAAAAACCATCCCGTTCTATGGATATATACCTCAAACATTTTCTTATACATCCGCAGCGCAGCCAGCACTTCCGGATTGGTAATGAAAACAATTCTTTCCCTTGCGCCCTTTCCCTGCACTTTCACGTATCCTTCGCGCAGATTAATGTGCCCTGCAGCAATGCCGCAGAGCTCAGATACCCGCAATCCGGTCGCGAACAGCAATTCGAGAACTGCAATATCACGGATGGTAGCGTTACAAGCTTGTGCCGTATCTGCAGTATTTAATGACCCGTAGGCGGCGTGGAAAAGCTTTTGTATGGTTTTGAGGGATATCGCTTTGGGCAGCGCCAATGGTTCTCTAAAATCCAGCCGCAATTTATCAATTGGGTTTCTTTCGATTTCTTCTTCAAACTCCAAATGATTGATAAATGCCCTGAGGCAGGCTATCTTCCTCTTCACCGATTTGGGTTTATACTCGGCATGCAGCTTTTGAATGTACTCTGTAATGCACTGCTTAGACAGCGGGCTCTCCTCGGTTTTCGCGAAAGAAGAGAACTGCGTCAAATCAATTCGATATGCCTTGACAGTTTTTTTGCTCAGTTTCTTTTGATATGTACAATAATAAAGATAGTTTTCTATCTGGTTTGATAACGTGTTCATCACAACGCCTCCTTATCAAGGAGATATTATGACAGAAGTGCCCGGTTTTGTCGATTGCCCTGCGGGTATTATCCCGCGCACTCGAGGTAGACTGCGTTTTTAATCATCCAAATTGGGCGCAGCAAGAAAAGGCTTAAACACAAAAACCCTGTATCCTCAAGGGATGCAGGGTCAGCCTGTCAAAAAAACTCCCCAATGGGGAGTTTTTTGACAGATGCTTTAAGCATTTTTTAAGCATTATTCTTTCTCAGGGGTGCAAGAATACTGCTCAACTTCGGTGCTCTACGTATCAGATTTGCTATATTGTATTTGCCTACATTCCTTGAAAAAAGGAGAACGCCTGCAAACACAACGTTTGCAGGCGTTCCATTTTTGTAATCATCTGAAAAAAGATGCATGCTTTCCGCCTTCGGGCGAGGGAATTTAATGAATAATGAAGTCACTACGCTAATGAATAGTGAATAATGAACAATACAAAAAGCGGCTCGTGAGTTCTCTTATTATAAATTATTCATTATTCAATCTTCATCATTCATTTAGGCGGTTGTAAAACCGCCGCTTTTTGGCAGCGGGTGAAGGATTCGAACCCTCACAAACGGAGTCAGAGTCCGGTGTGCTACCGTTACACAAACCCGCTACATTTTTTGCCGAAGTGCATTTATAATTATATGCAGTTTGCTCGAAAAGTCAAGCAATAATTTCACTTTTTCAGCGCGGCGGACGCCGCGCTATTTTTCCGTACTTTTTTCCGCGCTTAAATAAAAAAGCTTGCGCAGTCCGTTTTATCGGACACTGCATTTGCTATTCTATGTTCATAAAGCATGGAAAACTTGAAGGAGGAACAAATTATGTATGAAAGAAGCCGCAATTTGCTCGACTGCCACATCGCAGGCTTTGCCTACTATGACGGCTTGGACGTCATCGACCACCTGCAACCGGGCACTGCCGTTTCCCTGACCTGCGATCCGGAGAACCCCTATGACCCGGAAGCGGTAGCGATTTCCTTCGGCAACACCAAACTCGGCTACATCCCCCGCGCGAAGAACAGTATCGTAAGCAGTTTGCTCTATTTTGGTTATAGCCCCATTCTCGACGCCAAAATTTGCAGCCGCAATCTCGACGAGCGCCCGGAACACCAGTTCCGCATCGTCATCAAATTCAAGGACAACCGCACGTAAAGCCTTCTCGAAATGCCGGTTTGCACAAGGCTGCAAGCCGGCATTTCCCGCGTAACACTTTCCCGCGCGAGCGCATAGTGTGTAGTTGAATCTACCGACTGCAATCGTTAAGGAGGAAATATGGCTACTATAAGTTTATGTATGATTGTCAAAAACGAAAGCGAACACCTGACCAATTGTCTGGATTGCGCGCAAAAAATCGTAGACGAAATTATTATTGTAGATACCGGCTCTGCCGATTCCACAAAGGAAATCGCAAAGCGATACACCGATCAGGTTTATGACTTTGAGTGGTGTGACGATTTTTCCGCAGCGCGGAATTACGCCTACAGCTTCGCCACCCAAGACTACATCCTCTGGCTGGACGCCGACGATATCATCGATGATGAAAACGTGGAAAAATTTCTCACGCTGAAAGAAAATCTCACCGATGAAGACGCAGTGATGATGCGCTACGCTACGCAGATAAACGCGCAGGGCGTGGTCACGTTCTCCTTTTTCAGAGAGCGGCTGACCAAACGCGCAAATAACTACCGCTGGCACGAACCCGTCCACGAGTATCTGGATAAAAGCGGCAAAGTCGTGCAAGCGGACGTCATGATTAAGCACAATAAGCACAAGGATGGCTACAGCGACCGCAATCTCAGAATATACGAAAAGCAGATTGAGGCGGGGAAAACCCTCTCCACGCGGGGGCTGTACTACTATGCGCGCGAATTATCGACCTTCGGACGGTTTAAGGCGTCGCTGGATATGTATCAGGAGTATTTTGCCCGCGCGGACGGTTGGATTGAGGATAATATCAGCGCCTGCGAAGGCATGGCTGCTTGTTACAGCGCCATGGGCGACGATGATAAGGCGCTTGTAACACTGTTCGGGAGCTTCGCATATGATACGCCGAGAGCTGAAATTTGTTGTAAAATAGGATATATCTATAAAAAACAGCAGAATTGGACGAAAGCTTTATTCTGGTTCCGAACAGTTCTCACTTTAGAAAAGCCAACAACATGGGGCTTTATACGTGACGAGTTTTGGGACTATATCCCCTTGGCTGAGCTCGTGGTCTGTTTTGACAAATTGGGCGACATAGATAGCGCTGAGGAGTATAACGAGAAAGTAGCCGCAATACGTCCCAACTCGGCTTCTGTCGAGTACAATCGGCAATATTTCAGTCAACTAAAAAGGAGGACGTAGCTATGACACAATACAGAAGGTACTATTGCTGCTGCATGGGACCTACAGGCGCTAAGGGCGCTACAGGAGAGCAAGGCCTTCCGGGCGCGACGGGTCCCGCAGGTGCACCGGGTGCAACGGGTTCGACAGGCGCAACAGGTGCACCGGGCAGTGCAACAGCAACAGGTGCAACAGGAGCTACCGGCGCGACGGGCGCGACGGGCGCAACAGGTGGTACCGGCGCTACGGGTGCGGGTGTTACAGGTGCAACGGGCGCAACCGGCGCAACAGGTGCAACAGGCGCGACAGGTGATGCAGGTGTAACAGGTGCGACAGGTGATGCAGGTGCAACGGGTGCGACAGGCGCTACGGGTGCTACAGGTGCTACGGGCGATGCAGGCGCAACGGGTGCTACAGGCGCAACAGGCGACACGGGCGCAACGGGTGCTACAGGTGACACTGGCGCAACGGGTGCTACAGGTGACACTGGCGCGACAGGTGCGACAGGCGATACCGGTCCGACCGGACCTACAGGACCTGTGCAACCAGCGGAAACCGTTTCCGCTATCGCCACCCCCGCTTCGGCAACCACAGAAGAAATCGCAACAACGGTCAATGACATTATTTCCGCGCTGCAAGCCGCAGGAATTATGTCGTAATATAACGGAGCAAGGGCTGCGGCGCAAAAGCTGCAGCCCCTTTTCCTATTTCGCGGGTATCTCTGTCGGTTTCAGCCTGCATTGCAGTAGCACTGCCAAAGCGGGCGGCATACGATGGGAATAAACGACAAACGCGCTGCTGCGGGAGGCAATATTCATGAAACACTATAAAAATCAAATACCCTGCGGCGGGTGTTCGTGCCCACCGCCGAACGACCCGCAATCGGGCTTGCCCCAGTTTTGCGTGCAAGACCCCTCGGGCAAAACCGTGCCGATTTGCCGCGCCGACCGCCTGATTTTTACATCAAACACGATGGATATCCGCGTGTCGCAGTGTCCTGCTACTGTCAATTTAGAGTGCTGCGGCGGCGCGACGGGCGCAACTGGCCCTGCCGCATTAGACGGCGCGCAGAACTACCTGCCCGGAAAAACCGATTACCCGCTGGGCGCGGTAGTTCTTTACAGCGGTGCTGCGTATATAACTACGGCGACGCCGCAGCAGGGTGCACCGGGTGACGACCCGTCATTCACCCCGCTTATTATCGCCAGCGATGTGCCGGGCGCTACGGGAGAGGTCGGCGCGACAGGTCCGCGGGGTGCAACAGGCGCAACAGGTGCGCAAGGTTCACCGGGAGCACCGGGCATACGCGGCGCAACGGGCGCGCAAGGAACGCAGGGGGAACAGGGCGTCCAAGGCATGCAGGGCGCGCAGGGCATCCCGGGGTCGACCGGGCCGCAGGGCATTGAAGGCGCGCAGGGCATACAGGGAGAGCAAGGGCAGCGCGGCGCGACAGGCGAACAAGGTATACAGGGCGCGGAAGGCAGTGTGGGCGCGCTTAACGGTGCTTTCCCCTCTTATGACGAGTTAATTGCCGCGCATCCGACAGGCACGCGCGGCGATGCGTATTATGTTAACCCGAATCTTTATATCTGGGACGACAGCGCGGGAGCTTGGCTGAATGTCGGCATGATTGCAGGCCCGCAAGGTATCCAAGGCGTGCAAGGATTGCAGGGAGAACAGGGCCCCACAGGGGCGCAGGGTATCCAAGGTGTGCAGGGTTTGCAGGGCGAACAGGGCATGCAAGGCGAGGTCGGCGCGACGGGTTTGCAGGGGATTCAAGGCATACAGGGCGTGCAAGGCATCCAAGGAGAAGCGGGCGCGCAGGGTATACAGGGTGCAACCGGAGCAACAGGCGCGCAAGGCATACAGGGCGTGACGGGTGCAACGGGTGCGCAAGGTATTCAGGGTGCAACCGGAGCAACAGGCGTGCAAGGCTTGCAGGGCGCGACTGGTGCAACGGGTGCGCAAGGTTTTCAGGGTGCAACGGGTGCGCAAGGCTTACAGGGCGAGATCGGCGCGACGGGTTTGCAGGGTATACAGGGCGCGACTGGTGCAACGGGTGCGCAAGGCTTACAGGGTGCGACCGGAGCACAAGGCGAACAGGGCGAGCAGGGCATGCAAGGGGAAGTCGGTTCGACAGGGCCGCAGGGTGTGCAAGGTATACAAGGCTTGCAGGGTGAAATCGGCGCGACGGGCGCGACAGGCGAACAAGGCGTCCAAGGCGAAATCGGACCGACAGGTCCGCAGGGTGTGCAAGGTATACAAGGCTTGCAGGGTGAAATCGGCGTGACAGGCGCGCAAGGCGAACAGGGCATTCAGGGTGAAATCGGCGCGACGGGCGTACAGGGTATACAGGGCGAACAAGGCATTCAGGGTGAGCTTGGTTCGACGGGCGTACAGGGCATACAGGGAGAACAAGGCATTCAAGGCGAAATCGGTCCGACAGGTCCGCAGGGCGTGCAAGGGCCGATGGGACCCATCGGAACACTGAAAGGCTCGTTCGACACGCTGGAAGAATTAGAAGCTGCGCACCCCACAGGTTCGCAGGGCGACGCATATTATGTTAACCCCGATGCCTATGTATGGGATGTTGACACGCAATCGTGGGAAAGCGTCGGAACGATTGCAGGCCCGCAGGGCGTTCAAGGCGAACAGGGCATCCAGGGCGTAGCGGGCGCGACAGGCGCACAAGGCATACAGGGTGAGCAAGGCATCCAAGGAGAGGTCGGCGCGACGGGTCCGCAGGGCATACAGGGTGAACAGGGCATCCAAGGCGAACAAGGCATTCAGGGTCTCCAAGGCGAACAGGGCATGCAAGGCGAGGTCGGCGCGACAGGCACAACAGGCGCAACGGGTGCAACGGGCGAGCAGGGAATTCGTGGTGCGACGGGAGCAACAGGCCCGCAGGGTATCCAAGGCGCGACAGGTGCCACAGGAGCGCAGGGCATTCAGGGTGAACAAGGAATCCAAGGCGAACAGGGCTTACGGGGCGCAACCGGGGCGACGGGCGCAACAGGCGCGCAAGGCTTGCAAGGTGCTACGGGTGCACAGGGTATCCAAGGTGCAACGGGCGCACAGGGTGCTACTGGTATCCAAGGTGCTACGGGCGCTACAGGCGTGCAGGGCATTCAAGGTGCAACGGGTGCGCAAGGTATCCAAGGTACTACGGGCGCGACGGGTGCTACGGGTGATGTCGGCGCAACAGGCGCTACGGGTTCACAGGGCGTCACAGGTCCGACAGGTCCTGCCTTATCGCCGACAATCTCCACCGTCACCGCAAGCGCAACCGTGTCCCCCGCCGGGGTTGTCAACAGTCTGACCGCGAGTTGCCCCAACGGCACAAAGCTCATCAGCGGCGGCTTCTTAGAGCCGGATAACAGCGGCGACATCATTTTCACGCGCAGCACGCCGAACCTAGTCGGCAACAGCTGGCAGGTGACTGCAAAAAGCACCGCCACCGCTTTGATCGGCTCGTCGCATCAAATCCAAAGCTACGCCATCTGCATGAAAAGTCCATAAGCCGCCGTTCTTTGCGCAAAGTCTTCCTCAGCCTGTCAAAGAACAGGATACCAAGGGTTACGGAGGGAAAGATAGTGTGAAAGAAAACCGTCAGGGTTGTCTTTCGCGTTCAATAAAGACGGTTTGCAGAGCTTTTCCAAAGCTCTGCAAACCTAAAGCAGCCTGTCAAAATAGTCCTTTGGACTATTTTGACAGGCTGGAAGACACGCCGCGGGCGTGTCTTCCTTCGTTATCGGATTATCTGCGCCTTTTGCGGCGCAAAAGAAGCGCGGTGCCGCCTGCAACGCAGGTGAGCGCAAGCCCTCCCCACAAGAGCGCCGGGGACGTGCCGTCGGGCGTCTTGGGAGAATCCTGCACAATCGGCAACTCCTCTTCACTCGGCAAAACAATCGGCGCGGGAAGCGGCTCGTTGTGTCCCTGCTCCGGTTCGTTCTCTTCGTTGTACGTACACAGCAAATCGTTCACCTGCGCCAAAATTTCATCGCCCTTTTCCGCCTTTACAAAGCAGGCAAGCAGGTAGGGGCGCTGCGCGTCCACCGCGCCGAGGTCGCAAATCACGCCCTCCTCCTCGCCGCGCAGATGCACGAGGCTGTAGCCGCCGCTGTAACCCGCAATGCCGTCGTCTTTTTGCACCATGCGCAAATTGGCAGTCAGCCCGCCGAAGAACTCGGGGCGCACATTGAGATAGTTCAGCGCCGTAATCAGCATTTTTGCGTTGTAGGCGTTGCTTGTAAAGTATTCGTCGGGCAGCAGGTCGCTGTCGTAGCCGCCGTAGGTGTCGTTAACGAGCTGCTTGTACTGCGCGAAATTGCCCAAGGTGTTTCGCATGCCCGCAGAGACCTTCTCATCGCCGCCAATAATGCTTCGGTAGCGGCACTCCTCGAGCGTCAGCCCGCCGATAGTGAATTCTTCCTCCAGGTAGCCGTCTTCATCGTATTCCGGCTCGTAATCGCCGCGCGCCTCGCGCTCGTAATAATACATATGCAGCGGCAGTATCCACACCCGCCCGACGGGGAAGAAGGCGTCTTCGTTGTAGCTGTAGCTCTCCCCTGTGACGGTGTCGATATAGCACAGGGCAAAATTCTCCGCGTCCAGCGCATTTTGCGCCATAAATTCCGCCATCTGCTCGTCCAAAGAAGTTGTCGCCGCCCTTGCGGGCGCAAGTGCAAAAATACATGCCAGACACAGCATTGCGCACAGCATTCGTTTCATCGCACAGTCTCCTCTCGTAGCCTATAGGCTAAGTATAACAGCTGCGCGCCGTTTAGGAAAGAGAAAATTTCTCCGGAATATCCACAATACGCATTGACAGACGGAAATGCAATCGGTATACTGGATAGGAGGAAATATGAACGGAGGTACTACTATGGCGAATTTCTGTAATCGTTGCGGGCAGCCTCTGCCTGAAGACGGCGTTTGTCCCTGCACCCAAGCTCCCGCAGCATACCCTGCCACTTCGCAATCGGGCGCATTGCAGGAGAAGCTCAAGCAACTCCCCGCGCTCAGCCTGCGCTTTTTCAAGAACCCCGTGCTTGCAATCCGCGAAGCGGTTGCCGAGCGGGATATGCTGAGCGGTCTTTTGATTATGGCGTTTTCCGTAATCGCGACCCTGCTCGCCACGCTGTTTTTTGCTCTGCGCGTGGAATATGGCGGCTTCGCAGCCGGCGCTTGGATTGTAACCGCAATTTTCGCCCCGCTTATCACCTTTGCGCTGACCGCGGGCGCACTGTTCCTGCTTTTGACCTTGGCGAAAAAGGCTGTGGATTTCAAGGCGATTCTTGCAGCAGTCGGCGTAGGCGCACTGCTTCCCGCTTGCCTGACCCTCGTGGGCGCGATCGCCACACTGATTGCGCCGGATTTATACGGCTACTTCGGCACGATCATTACGGCTGCATGGGTGATTATCACAATTGCAACCGTGGCGCAGGTCTTTAACCTCAAGATGACCCTGCCGGTTATCATCACGCTGATTGTGCTCGTTGCAGTGCAATCCTATGCAGTGAACGAACTCAACAGCTGGTATGTAGTCAAAGTTGGAAGTGCGGGTCTTGAAGACATAGTGAACGATTGGTTCAACTTCTCCTAAACGCACAAAAAACGCGCAGCGGGCTCGGAAACGAGCCCGCTGTTTTTGACTTTTGGCTGCGAAAATGGTAAAATGCAGACGAATAGGGGGCTTTATCATGGGGAAATTTTCACGGGTGCTCTTCGTCAGCGATTTTGACCGCACCTTGACGGATTTGCACGGCAACGTGCAGCAGCGCAATCTTGCAGCCATTCGGCAGTTTATAGAAAACGGCGGCAAGTTCACCGTCGGCAGCGGGCGCAGCATCCCCTTTTTCCGCAAGCAAGCGGAGATTGTGCCGATGAACGCGCCCTGCCTTTTGTATAACGGCGCAGCTTGCTACGACTATGCAAGCGGGGCGCTTTCGCAGGCGCAGGCACTGCCGCAGCGCGCAAAAACCGTCCTGCATGCACTGCGGATGCGCTACCCGCAGGTGCGTTTTGAGGTGCAAAGCGCGCATACGCACTACGCCTTCGGGCGAAACGACAAGCGCGACGCGATTTTGCAAAATGCAGGTGTGCCCGTGGTTTACCCGCAGGGGGAAATCCCCGAACCATGGCTCAAAATCGCCGCCTACGGCGGCTACGACGACCCGAAGACTCCGGAAAGCCTTTCTTTCTGGGATGAACTGCTTGCCTATGCAAGCATGCTCGGCGGGGCGGATTTTTCCGTGACGCGCTCCATGCCGCACATTGTCGAGCTGTGGTCTGCGTCCTGCAATAAGGGCACTGCCGCGCGCGCCCTTGCAAATCGCTTGGGGCGCGACATTCTCGTCTGCATCGGCGATGCGCCGAACGACACCGCCATGCTGCGCGAGGCGGATATTGCCTTCTGCACGGGAGATTGCGACCCCGCGCTCAGGCAAATGGGCTTTTTGCCCGTCTGCGCATGCCAAGACGGCGCGGTTGCCGACGCCATTGCGCAATTATCCTAAGTTTTCAATAACCTCCGGCAGTGCCTGCGCCAAGGCGTCGATATCCGCCTGCGTTGTTTCGCGGGAGAAGGAGGCGCGTACCGCGCCGTCAATCTGCGCGGGCGGGATTTGCATCGCCGTAAGCACATGGCTGCGATGCCCGCGACTGCAGGCAGAGCCTGCCGAAACATAGATGCCCCGCTCCTGCAGGGCGTTGATGATGCCCTGTGTGCGCAAACCTTCCAGCGCGAAAGTGACAATATGCGGCGCATCCTGCGCGCCGAGGAGCGTAAGCCCCGGGATTTGCTCCAGTTGCGCGCGGCAGGATGCCTGCAGCGCGCGCATGGCTGCAATATCGTCTTTATGCGTCTTTTTCTGCGCTTCACAAGCTGCCGCAAAGCCCGCAATCATGGGCAGGTTTTCCGTGCCGCCGCGCAGATTCGATTCCTGTCCGCCGCCGCGCAGAAGCGCAGGCAGATGCAGCCCGTCGCGCAGGTACAGCGCGCCGACGCCCTTGCCGGCGTGTACTTTGTGCCCCGAAATGCTGAGCGCATCGACGCCCAAGGCTTTCGCACGAAGCGGCTGTTTGAACAGCGCCTGCACCGCATCGGTGTGAAATAGGGCAAAGGGTGACGTACGGTGGGTCAGCTTCGCCATCGCCTCGATGGGCATAACCGCGCCGCTTTCGTTGTTGACAGCCATAATGCTCACAAGAATCGTATCGGGTCTGAGCGCAGCTTCCAAATCCGCAAGGCTAACCCGCCCGAGGCCGTCCGGCTGCAAATAGCTTACGGAAAAGCCCGCAGACTCCAGCTTTTTTATCGGGTGCAGCACCGCGTGGTGCTCAACTGCGGTGGTAATGATATGCTTGCCGCGCTTGCCCAGCCGCTCGGCAGCAGCATAAATCACCCAGTTGTTCGACTCCGTAGCGCCGGAGGTGAAGTACACCGTCTGCGGCTGTGCGCCGATACTCTGCGCAACGCTTTCGCGCGAACGGGCGAGCAAGCGCGCAGCCTCCACGCCGAAATGATGCACCGAGCTGGGATTGCCCCAATCCTGCGTGAGCGTGCTCGTGATCGCCGCAATCGCTGCGCCACAGGGGCGCGTAGTCGCGGCGTTGTCCAGATAAATCATGGCAGTATCCTTTCAAATAACTCTACGCTGAAGTATTTCCCAAAAATACCCTTATAATGCGCCAATGCCCTGCCGTAGCAGGGCATTTTGCTTTATTTCTTCAGCGTCAGTGCATGGCGCACTTTCTCGCAGATGCCGTCGGCGGTCAGACCGTACGCCTCCAGAACCGCGCCGGCAGTTCCGCTTCTGCCGAACTCGTCGTTCGCGCCGTGGCGCACGACAGGCACGGGGTATGCCTCGCTCAGATACTCGCTCACCGCGCCGCCGAGCCCGCCGATTACATTGTGCTCCTCGGTGGTGACGATGCAGCCCGTTTCCTCCGCAGCCTTGCGCACAAGCGCGGTATCAAGCGGCTTGATGGTGTGCATATCAATTACGCGAACGCCGATTCCCTCCGCAGCCAAAATCTCGCGCGCCTTGAGCGCCAGCTGCACCATAATGCCCGTGGCGATAATCGCCGCGTCCTTACCGTCTGCCAAAACGGCGCCCTTGCCCAGCTCGAATTTGTAGCCTTCTACTGCGTCAGTCACGGTTTCGACCGCCGCACGACCCAAACGCATATACGCAGGACCGTCGTAATTGAGCAGCGCCTCGACCGCCAAGTGCATTTCATGCCCATCGCAGGGGCAAAGAACCAGCATACCCGGGATGGCGCGCATGAGCGCAAAGTCCTCGATGCACTGGTGTGTTGCGCCGTCTTCGCCGACGGACAAACCGCCGTGCGAGCCGACGACCTTGACATTCAGCCGCGGGTAAGCGATGGAATTGCGCACCTGCTCCCAGGCGCGTCCCGCTGCGAACATGGCGAAGGTGTTGGTAAAGGGGATAAAGCCGCAGGTGGAAAGACCCGCTGCAACGCCCGTCATATTGCATTCTGCGATGCCCATATCAAAAAAGCGGTCGGGATACGCGGCTGCGAAACCCTTGGTCATCGTCGCCCCGGCAAGGTCTGCGTCGAAAACGACGAGCTGCGGGTACTTCTGCGCCAAAGCGACAAGCGCCTCGCCGTAAGCGGCACGTGTAGCAATTTTCATATTATTTGCCCTCCAATTCCGCCAATTTTGCTTCCAGCTCGCCCTTTGCCTGCTCGAACTGCTCATCGTTCGGCGCTTTGCCGTGCCAGCCGTAGTTATTCTCCATAAAGGAAACGCCCTTGCCCTTTACCGTCTTTGCCAAAATGACGCTGGGCTTGCCCTTGTACGCCTTTGCTTCCTCAAACGCCTTCACGAGCGCGCAGGGGTCGTGCCCTTCTGCGGTGATGACGTTCCAGTTAAAAGCAGCGAACTTCTGATCCAGCGGCTCGGTGGGCATGACGTCCTTTGTTGCGCCGTCGATTTGCAGCCCGTTGACGTCAACAACGGCGCACAGATTGTCGAGATTGTACTTCGCTGCGGACATCGCAGCCTCCCAGACCTGCCCTTCTGCAAGCTCGCCGTCTCCCAGAACGGCGTAGACGCGGAAGTCCTTTTTCTGCAGCTTTCCGCCCAGCGCCATGCCCACGGCAGCCGAAATGCCCTGCCCCAGAGAGCCTGTGGACATATCCACACCCGCCACATGGCGCATTTCCGCATGCCCGGACATATGCCCCTTGATGGAGCGGAAGAGCTTGAGATCCTCCTGCGGGAAGTAGCCGCGCAGCGCCAAAACCGCATACAGCGCGGGCGAACAGTGCCCCTTTGAGAGGACAAAGCGGTCGCGGTTTTCGTCGTCGGGCTTTGCGGGGTCAATGTTCATCACATTGAAATACAGGGCTGTGATCATGTCGATGGCAGACAGGCTGCCGCCGATATGCCCGGATGCGGCGGTGTGCACCGCGCCGAGTGCAAGCAGCCTTGCACGCGTTGCCGTAATTGCCAGTTGACTGCCGTACAATTTTTCCATGGTACTCATTCCTTTACACTAAAATTTCGTTATTGCAATTGTTCACGCATGTAATACTGGAGAATTTCCATCTCCTCAAAAGCTTCCTGCTTTCGTGCGACGCGCTCGGCGCTGCTTTCTGTTTGCGCGATGGAGGGACTGCTGAAATACGCACTGCTTGCGCGTATTACGGGCAGGATTTCGCGGTAATCGCGCAGGGCTTGCAGCCACGCGTTTCCCTCCCAGCCGCAGCAATCGAACAGCTCCGTCATCAGGTACATCGGCGAAATGGTTGCGCCTTCGCCCGAAAAATCCTTGCCCAGTTGCTCTTTGGCTGCATCGTTTGCCCAAATGAGATAGGGAGCAGTGTATAATTCTTCCTGCGTAGATTCATCAATTTTGGCAAGCTTGGTATAAAAGTCAATGTCCGTTCCGAGCTTCGCCTTGTGGTCGCCGAAGATCAGCAAGACAACCGGCTCTTCGTCTTCGCGGAAGGTATCCACAAATTCGGAAACCCGCTGCCCCGTGTCCGCTACGCCGGAGAGATAATTGTTCGCAGCGAAATAGGTGGCATCGTCCATGCCCTCGTGGGGAATATACTCCTGCCCCAAAAGCTGCGTCTCGTCATAGGGGCTGTGGTTCTGGAATGTTACAATAAAGGAGAAATACGGTGCATCACTGCTTGCAAGATGCTGCTCATAGCGGCTGCGTAAATCCGGGAAGAAAAAATAGTCCCTGGCATACTTTTCTTTGGTGAAGTGCTCGTAGTAGGTATCGCTGAAGAGATAGCTGTCAAAGCCCAGCCGCTCGTTGATACGGATGCGGTTATAGAACCAGCTGTAGCCCGGGTGTGCGCCTGCGGTGACATATCCCTGCTGCTTGAAGTAGTACACAAAGGAGGCTGTATTGCGATTGTAGCGCGGCTGCGGATAATGAAAGCCCGTCAAGAATGCACGCTCGGTGTTCACCGTGCCCCCGGCGAAGGTATCTGCGACGATCACGCCGCTGTAGCTCTCTTGCTCCAGGGCATGCCACGCTTCATACGCATCTGCCGTAAACTCTACCGATGGAAATGCTGACAAATCGCTGTAACTCTCGAGCATAACGGCAATGACATTCACCCTTTGCGCAATATCTGCTGATGCATACTGCGCCAAAAGCGCTTCTGCCTTCTTTTCACTGTAGCCGCCAGGCTCCGTGACGACCACGTCATTGACGGAGTATATAAAGGAATACAAAAAACCGTGCGCGGCAGCATTCTCGCTTGGCTTCCAAGTATTATAAATCGGCTCCCCGACTCGCTGATAGGAAAATAGTTCCTCGTCTGTATACCAATGAAACCACGCAAACACGCCGATGCCGACACACACGGCGACCGCAATCGGGCGAATCCACCACACACGCTTGACAATGCGGCTGCGCGCAAAGTAAAACAGCAGCATCGTGCCCGCAATCAGCAGAAAAACGCTGAGGAAGAACCACTTGGGAAAAACCAGCGAATACTCCCCGACTATTCCCGCCGCCTCACCTGCAAAGACGATATCCGTCACCAAAAACGGCTCGCCGCGCAGCAGGATTTTGAAATAATTGATAAATCCCAGCACGATAACCAGCGTACCGGTAATCAAATAGGCAATCCACGCGCGGTTACTCAGGGCAAAGAACAGCAGCATCAGCAGCGCAATGGGGAGGAAATTCAAAAGCAGGAGCATGGGATAGTCGAAATACGCCAATAAGCGATGAAATGAGAAAGAGATGGTCGAGAGCATGAGGGAAAGCAGGGAAAGCCCCGCAGTCGCGCAGGCAAAGAGCAGGGCGGTTAACGTCCTGCGCAGGGGTGTTTTCAGTTTCGGCGGGGCAAGCCGCTGCCGCAGGGACTTTTTCACAATCTCGCCTCCCGGATCAGTAGCAGAGTTTGTCGCGCAGGTAGTCTTTCAGCTCGCTGATGGGAACGCGCACCTGCTCCATGGTGTCGCGGTCGCGCACGGTAACTGCATTGTCAGGCTTAATGCCCTTTTCCGCATCGCCCACGGTGTCGAAATCGACCGTGATGCAGAAGGGCGTGCCGATTTCGTCCTCGCGACGATAGCGCTTGCCGATTGAACCTGCATCGTCGAAATCGACCATAAAGTCTTTCTGCAGGGCGTGGTACACCTGCGTCGCTGCGGGAGAGAGCTTCTTCGACAGCGGCAGAACCGCTGCCTTAAAGGGCGCAAGCGCCGGATGCAGGCGCAGAACCACGCGCACATCGTCCTTGCCGCTCTTGTCCTGCCCGACGACTTCCTCGTCGTAAGCGTCAATCAAGAAGGCAAGCGTTGCGCGGTCAGCGCCGAGCGACGGCTCGATTACGTAGGGCACATAGTGCTCGTTTGCCTCTTGGTCGTAGAATTTGAGATCCTGCCCAGACGCCTTTTCGTGCTGGCTCAGGTCGTAATCCGTGCGATCCGCCACGCCCCATAGCTCGCCCCAACCGAAGGGGAAGAGGAACTCGAAGTCCGTCGTCGCCTTGGAGTAGAAGGACAGTTCGTCCGCGTCATGGTCGCGCAGGCGCAGGTTTTCGGGGCGCATGCCCAAACCCAGCAGCCACTGCTCGCAAAATCCGCGCCAGTAAGAGAACCACTCCAAATCCGTGCCGGGCTTGCAGAAAAATTCCAGCTCCATCTGCTCGAATTCGCGGGTGCGGAAGGTGAAGTTGCCGGGCGTGATTTCATTGCGGAAGGATTTGCCGATCTGGCATACGCCGAAGGGGAGTTTGCGGCGTGTGGTGCGCTGGATATTGTTAAAGTTTACGAAGATGCCCTGCGCAGTCTCGGGGCGCAGGTAGACAACGTTCTTCGCGTCTTCCGTAACGCCTTGGAAAGTTTTGAACATCAGGTTAAACTGCCGAATATCGGTAAAATTGTGCTTGCCGCAGGAGGGGCAGGGCACGGCATGTTCTTCAATAAATGCACTCATCTCCTGCTGGGAAAAGGCGTCGAGCGGGCGCGAGAGCGTGATGCCGTTTGCCTTGCAGTAGTCTTCAATGAGGTTGTCCGCGCGGAAGCGCTCTTTGCATTCGCGGCAGTCCATCAGGGGGTCTGCAAAGCCGCCGAGATGCCCCGAGGCATGCCAGGTCTGCGGGTTCATCAAGATGGCGGAGTCCAGCCCCACATTGTAGGGATTCTCCTGCACAAACTTCTTCCACCACGCGCGTTTGACATTATTTTTCAGCTCCGTGCCCAAAGGGCCGTAGTCCCACGTGTTCGCCAGCCCGCCGTAAATCTCGGAGCCGGAAAACACAAAGCCGCGCCCCTTGCACAGGGCGACAATTTTCTCCATCGTTTTATCGGAATTTTTCAGCATACGTTCCTCCTATATGCGCGCAGACGCATTGTCAGCCGCACAGTATATCATAATATAGTATAATGGCAAATTTCAGGGAAGTCAATCAAAACGTGCGGCGGCGGTTCAGCGCTGCGCCCGCAATTTGGCAAGGGCTGCCCGAAATTCCTCCGGCAGCTCGCAGGAAACCGTCATTTCCTCGCCCGTTCGCGGATGCACAAAGGTCAGCGCCCGCGCGTGCAGACACTGCGAGGAGAGCCCCAGCTCCCGCTTTTGCAGCCCGTAGACGCTATCGCCCGCGATGGGTCTGTGGATATGGGACAAATGCACGCGAATTTGATGGGTGCGCCCGGTTTGCAGCCGGCACTGCAAATGCGTGTACTGCCCGAAGCGTTCGAGCACCTGCCAGTGCGTCACCGCATGGCGGCTGTTCTTTTCCGTTACCGCCATGCGCTTGCGGTCGCTGTGGTGTCTGCCGATGGGCGCGTCAATCGTGCCGCTGTCCTCCCGAAATCCGCCGCAGACGATGCACTCGTAAGTTCTGCGCAGGCTGTGATCCTTCAGCTGACGGGCAAGACTTTGGTGGGCAAAATCATTCTTCGCCACAATCAAAAGCCCCGTTGTGTCCCGGTCGATGCGGTGGACAATGCCGGGGCGCAGTTCCCCGTTGATGCCCGACAAACTGCCTGCGCAATGATGCAGCAGCGCATTGACGAGCGTGCCGTCGCTGTGCCCCGCAGCCGGGTGCACAACCATGCCCTTGGGCTTGTTGACGACAAGCACGTCCGCATCTTCAAAAACCACCGCCAAGGGAATCTCCTGCGGGCGCAGCTGCGCAGCTTGCGGCGCGGGAATCGTCACATCGTATTGCGCGCCCGCCTGCGTTTTCGCATTTTTCTTAACCGCCACGCCGTTGCAGGAAACCATGCCCTGCTCCAACAGCTTTTGCAGGGCGCTGCGCGTCAAATCGGGAAACTGCTGCGCCAAAAACACGTCGAGCCGCAGCCCCGACTCCTCAGCTGCGCACTTCATCGGCGGGCTCCTTCTTGCGGTCGAAGAAGAGGATGTACACAAACAGCAGGACGCAGCCGCAAGTTACGAAGCAGTCCGCGACATTGAAAACCGGAAAACTTATAAAATCCAAGCAAATCATATCCGTCACCGCGCCCGTTGCAATGCGGTCGATGAGGTTGCCGATTGCCCCGCCGACGATGGCAGCTAAGCACCAAAGCTCGAACTTCTTCGTCAGATACTTCTTCCAAATCATAAAGCCGACAGCCGCGAAAAAGAGTAGCGACACCGCGATAAACAGCCAGCGCTGCCCCTCGAGCATCGACCACGCAGCGCCCGTATTTTTCACGTGCGTGATATGAAATACGCCCGGAATCGCGGGAATCACCGCCGCGCCGGAGGTCGTTTCGATTGCCCGCACGGTCAGCCATTTTGTCCACTGGTCTAAGCCGACAATTGCCGCAACGAAGGCTGCTAAACTTGCATATAACATTCTACAAAGCCTCTCCGTCTTTGAATTTTCTGCTCTGCGCCACGGCAAGTTGGTCGCAGCGGTTGTTCTTCGGGTTGTCCGCGTGACCCTTGACCCAGTGCCAGCTTACGCTGTGCTTTTCCAAAAGGGGCAGGAGCACTGCCCAAAGGTCTGCGTTGAGCGCGGGCTTCTTGTCGGGCTTGACCCAGCCGCGCGCCTGCCAGCCGTAGACCCAGCGCTTTGTAACGGAATCGATGAGGTACTTCGAGTCGGTGAAAAGCGCGACCTCGCACGGCTCTTTCAAGGCGCTAAGCCCAGCAATCACGCCGCGCAGCTCCATGCGGTTGTTCGTGGTTTCCGCCTCGCCGCCGGATAGCTCTTTCTCCCGACCGTTCCATTCCAAAATCGCAGCCCAGCCGCCGGGGCCGGGATTGCCGGAGCAAGCCCCGTCGGTGTAAATCGTGACTGTTTTCATTCGTCCAGCTTCAAAACCGCCATAAACGCCTCCGACGGCACGGCGACCGTGCCGAAGGTGCGCATGCGCTTCTTGCCTTCCTTTTGTTTTTCCAGCAGCTTCTTCTTGCGGGTAATATCGCCGCCGTAGCACTTGGCAAGCACGTCCTTGCGCAGCGCCTTAATGGTCTCACGGGCGATAATCTTGCCGCCGATGGCAGCCTGCACGGGGATTTCAAACATCTGCCGCGGGATATGCTCCTTGAGCTTCTCGCAGATGCGCCGCGCGCGCGGATAGGCGTTGTCCGCAAAGAGGATGAACGACAGCGCATCGACCACCTCGCCGTTGAGCAGGATATCCAGCTTCACCAGCCGCGACAGACGGTATTCGTCCAGCTCGTAGTCCAGCGAGCCGTAGCCGCGGGTGCGGGATTTGAGCGCGTCGAAAAAGTCATAAATAATTTCGTTAAGAGGCATGTAGTAGCGCAGCTCCACGCGCCCGGATTCCAGATACGCCATGTCGCGGTATTCGCCGCGCCGCGCTTGGCACAGCTCCATGATATTGCCCACATATTCCTGCGGCGTCAGGATGCTCGCCTTCACGTAAGGCTCTTCGCACTGCTGAATTTCCGCCGGGTCGGGGTAATTCAGCGGCGTGTAAACCTCAAGGGTCTGCCCGTTGATTTTCGTAATTCGATAGACGACGTTCGGCGCGGTGGTAATGAGGTCGAGATTGTACTCCCGCTCAAGCCGCTCCATGATAATCTCCATATGCAGCAGCCCCAAAAAGCCGCAGCGGAAGCCGAAGCCGAGCGCAATCGAGCTTTCCTGCACGTAAGACATGGAGGCATCGTTGAGCTTGAGCTTCTCGAGCGCGTCGCGCAAATCGCCGTATTTGCTGCCGTCGGCGGGATAAATGCCGGAATAGACCATCGGCAGCACGCTCTGGTAGCCCGGCAGCGCCTCTTCACAGGGTCTGGCGCTGCCCGTAATGGTGTCGCCCACGCGGGTGTCTGCCACGTTTTTTATGGCGGCGGTCAGATAGCCGACTTCGCCTGCGCCTAACGCGTCGCAGGGAATCATGCCGTTCGGGTGCAGCGTGCCGACTTCGACGACCTTGTACTGCGCGCCGGTCGCCATCATGCGAATCTCCATGCCCGCTCGCAGAACGCCGTTTTTCACGCGCAAGTAGACGATAACGCCGCGATAGCTGTCGTACTGGCTGTCGAAAATGAGCGCTTGCAGGGGTGCTTCGCGGTCGCCCTGCGGCGCGGGAACGCCCTTGACGATGGTCTCGAGCACCGCGTGAATGTTGATGCCGCTTTTTGCCGAAACCTCCGGCGCGTCCATTGCCGGAATGCCGATTACGTCTTCAATTTCCTGCTTAATCTCCGCCGGGCGGGCTGCGGGCAGGTCGATTTTGTTGATAACCGGCAGAACCTCCAGCCCCGCGTCGATGGCGAGGTAGGTATTGGCAAGCGTCTGCGCCTCGATGCCCTGCGACGCGTCAACAACAAGCACCGCGCCCTCGCAGGCTGCAAGGCTGCGCGAAACTTCGTAATTAAAGTCCACGTGACCGGGCGTGTCGATGAGGTTCAGGGTATATGTTTCGCCGTCGTCGGCGGTGTAGTTGAGCTTCACGGCGTGCGCCTTGATGGTAATGCCGCGCTCCCGCTCCAGATCCATCGAATCGAGAATCTGATCTTCCATATCGCGGCGCGCAACGGTGTTGCACTCCTCAAGCAGGCGGTCTGCTAGCGTGGATTTACCGTGGTCAATATGCGCGACGATTGAAAAATTCCGCAGCTTTGAAAGGTCTGTCATAGTCCACCTCTTAGTAGAGTCTGTTCGCACGAACGCTCACGGCGCATATTTTGGCGCATTTTTCGCTGTACATCGTTAACAGCGATTCTCCGCCCTAGGCATACGCGTGTCAATCCCGCGCCGATGTAGAGGGTTTCGGGCGACCGAGGCGGTCACCCCCACAACTGCCGGGCGATTGACCGGCGGATGATCGCTTTCGTGCAACAAGGCTCCAATGGTTGCATAGTTTCGTAGTATACAGTATACCACAAAAACCCATTTTTGAAAAGAGGCGAAAAGCAGGCAATTGCTTTGCGCAAAGCGCTGCGCAGCCGAATTTTGCATTTTGTCGGAACGGGCATTTTTATGCTTGACAAAGCCAAAGGCATCGACTATAATAATCCCGCTATGGACGATTAGCTCAGCTGGTAGAGCATTCGCTTGACGTGCGAAGGGTCAGCGGTTCGAGTCCGTTATCGTCCACCAAAGAGCGGCGGCTGATGCCGCCTAAATGAAGAAAGAATGATGAAGAATGAATAGTGAATAATCTTTTGCGGGCTTGGTTGCCGCTCTTTGTATTATTCATTATTCATCAGGGCGCAGCCCGACTTCATCATTCATTTTTCATTTTGTCTTAAACTTGCGCGTTCGCTGTTTTCATCGCGCAATACAGCAAAATCCAATGCGGTTGCGTCTAACATGGACGAAACACAAAAGCAAAGGCTATCCTTGTATACCTAGATGCGGGATAGTTTCATATATCTGATAGACCTTGCTGTAATATACATAGAGAGCTGAGGATGGTAAAAGCGTCATGGATACTCTTACAAACAGGCAGGCGGACGGAAACTAAAATTCAAGTTTTCCTACTACCCGGGTCGTGAGAAAAGTGAACTCCGACGCGAAAAATACGACGCCGTGTATAGACTCATAAACGAGTATGGTGAGAGCCTTGATAACGAAAATAAGGGCAAAAATCTTCTTCATAAATTATTGCTTGAAGGCAGAATCATCATTGAAGAAGTACTATAAATCCCTGCGAACAAAAGCGCGCACGTTAATCTGAAAAATGGGGGGCTGTTGCAAAACAGCCCCCTTAGCGTTTCTTTAATTATTGAGTCCGTAGTAGCTGACCTGCCGGATGGAATCCGCTTGGTCGGTTTCGCCGTATTGGGAGAAGTATGCTGCCACGTAATAGCCGTCGCTGCCGTCCTCGTTGGTCAGTGACTCCAGGATCACGTAGACGTCCATGTCGTTCGTTTCGTTGAACAAATTGACCGTCGCTGTCGCGAGTCTGCGATCCGGGCCGCCTTGCCCATACGTTACATCGCCCATGCCGCTTTCCGAGCCGTCCCCATAGATATAGTTAAAATACTCGCTGACATAGTATCCGATACACTCGTAAAGAAAATCGTTGTCGAGCTGGCTGTATGACAGATACTCCTCAGTCACATTCAGTATAACCACACAGTTTTCGCTGTTGTCATGCACAATGAATGCTTTCTCGCTTTCGTCCAAAACAGACCCGAAGCCGTCGGGGTAGATTGCAGCAA
>JAISIK010000018.1 GCA_031262065.1 Oscillospiraceae bacterium
CCATTAAAGCTAATGGAATGTTTGATTTCATTAGTAACACAAAAAGGCGCAACAATTCTTGACCCATTTGCCGGTTCTGGAACAACTTGTTTAGCTGCCAAACGATTGGGGCGGCACTATATTGGCATTGAAATTGATGGAAACTATGCGGAAACCGCACGTAAAAGAGTATCTGATGAACCAGATAATCAGATTTCTTTAAGCGTTCTATTTCCTGAACAGCTCACTCTTTAACCCCTCCCCCTCGCATAAACCTTCAAATTCTCTTTGTATCCATCCAATGTGTTTTCGCGCATAATTGCACGTATCTCCGCATCGGGCAGTTGCCTTGCGGTCAGCTTGTAGCTGTCTATGTATTCGCGCTTCTTTAATTGACTAACGCAGGCGGGATTTTCAAAATCCCGCCTGCTTGTATTTTACCTGCTTGTATTTTAATACTTATAGAAACCCTCGCCGGTTGATTTGCCGAGTTTTCCTTCTGCAATATATTTGCTGAGCATCTCGTCCATTGCTTTGAAGTGATAGGGCGCAATCGCCTCAGGCACATGCAAATAGGTTTTGACAATATTGTGGGCAGTTGTGAGTCCGACCGTGTCGAGAATGCGGAACGGTCCGAAGGGCGCGCCTGTGCCGAGCGTCCATGCCTTGTCGATGCTCTCCGGCTCGGAAACGCCGTCGACGAAGAGGTCCATCGCCGAAAACAGTAGGGGTACAAGCATGGAATTGAGCAAGTAGCCCGCTTTCTCCTTGCGAACGGGCAAAGCAATCATGCGAATGTCGTTGGCAAAGGCAAGGATTTGGTCAAAATAGCGCGGGTCTGTCTTGCTCTGCGCCATGACTTCGGCGGTGTTATTGCGCCAAATGGTATTGGCAAAGTGCAGGGAGAGGTATTTTTCCGGCCTTCCCGTGTGCTCTGCAAACATCGACGGAAGCAGGGTCGAGGAATTGGTAACGATAATCGTCTTTTCAGGAAGCAGCGGTGCAAGCTTCGTGTAAAAGGCGATTTTTTCTTGCACATCCTCCGCCATGGTCTCAATAATCAGGTCGGCGTCAGCCACCGCCTTCGCCATATCCAGTTCCAATTTTACGCCTGCATAAGCCTGCTCCGCCTTTTGGATGCATGCTGCGGGGTCAAAAGTCTCTGCGTCTGCGATGCCTCTTGCCCAGACGGCGGGCGACTTCCCTGCGGGCGTCGCCATTTTCTCGATGGTCTCGCGGTAGACTTCTTTGAGTTTGTCGAGCTTCGGCTGCGTGCGACCGATGCTGCCCTCACTGCGCAGCCAAATGGTCACGTCAAAGCCGCAGTACGCAGCCTGATAGGCAATCTGGCTGCCCAATACGCCGCCGCCTGCCACAACTACTTTATGAATTTCCATTGTTATTCCCTCCATTTATATCGGTATAAAAATATCGTATCACGAATTCGGGCATCTTGCAAGCGCCAAATTGTTTTTCCGCGCTTTACAAAAACCTTACAAAACTGCGCTATCGACTTTTACATACCCGGTTTATTCTGATACCAAAGCGCGGAAATCATGCAACTTCAGTATAAAAAAGCGCAAACGAGAAAAAAGGAGAAATCGATATGTTCAAAAAATGTTTATGCCTTCTGCTCTCTTCGGCAATTCTGCTGATTTCCTTCGCAGGCTGCGGCGGCAGCAAGGAATTTGACCCTACGCGCGGCATCACCGTCATCACCCGCGAAGAAGGCTCGGGCACACGCGGCGCGTTCGTCGAGCTTTTAGGCATCGAGGAAAAGGACGCTGCAGGCAACAAGCTCGATCGCACCGCGAAAACCGCAGACACCACCCAGAGCACCGGCGTGATGCTCACAAGCGTCGCGCAAAACCCCTACGCCATCGGCTACATCTCCCTCGGCTCGCTGAATACCAGCGTCAAGGCTCTGAAAATTGACGGCGCGGAGGCATCGATCGAAAACGTGAAAAACGGTACATACACCGTCTCGCGCCCCTTTATCATCGCAACGAGCGACAGCCTTTCCGAGGTCTCGCAGGACTTCATCGCCTTCATCCTTTCCGCCGAAGGGCAGCAGGTCGTGCAAGACAGCGGCTACATCGCGGTCGTCGAAGGTGCGCCTGCATACAGCGGGCAGCGCCCGTCAGGCAAAATCCGCGTCGCCGGGTCTACCTCCGTCACCCCCGTGATGGAAAAGCTCAAGGAAGCCTACTGCGCCCGCAACACGAACGCGCAGATTGAAATCAATCCCAGTGACTCAAGTATGGGCGTTGCCAATGCCATTGCGGGCATCTGTGACATCGGCATGGCGTCTCGCGAACTCAAGGACAGCGAGCTTTCCCAGGGAATCCATGCCACGCAGATTGCCCTTGACGGCTTGGCAGTGATTGTAAATCCCCTGAATCCGCTCGACTCGCTCACACAGGCGCAGATTTGCAGCATCTATATCGGGCAGGTCGGCAAGTGGTCGGAATTCGTAAAATGAAACGTTGCAAAGAACAAGCTGCGCGGCTGCTTTTTGCACTGTCTGCCTGCGTGTGCATCGCGGCAATCGCCGCCATTTGCCTCTTCCTCTTTGCTAACGGCATCCCGGGCATTGCCAAAATCGGGTTCTTCGAGTTCCTGAGCGGCAGCGACTGGAGCCCTTCAAGCGGGGCATACGGCATTTTCCCCATGATTCTCGGCAGCATCTATGTCACAGCCGGCGCTGCGCTTCTCGGCGTGCCGATTGGCATCTTTACGGCAGTCTTCCTTGCAAAATTCTGCCCGAACAGACTCTACAAATTCTGCAAGCCCCTTGTTGACGGACTGGCGGGCATACCCTCGGTGGTCTACGGCTTCTTTGGTCTGATGGTTATCGTGCCCTTCATCCGCACGCAGTTCGGCGGCAGCGGCACGAGCCTGCTCGCTGCGTCGCTTGTTCTGGGCATTATGATTCTGCCGACCGTCATCGGCGTGAGCGAAGCTGCCATACGCGCCGTGCCGCAGAGCTATTACGAAGGTTCGCTGGCACTGGGCGCAAGCAAGGAGCGCAGCGTATTTTTCGCCGTGTTGCCCGCCGCCAAATCGGGAATTACCTCCGCAGTCCTTTTGGGCATCGGACGCGCCGTAGGCGAGACCATGGCGGTTATCATGGTCGCCGGAAATCAAGCGGTTGTCCCGAACGCGCTCACAGACGGCGTGCGCACCCTCACCGCGAATATCGTGCTGGAAATGGGCTACGCAACGGATTTGCACCGCGAGGCGCTGATTGCAACCGCAGTGGTTCTCTTTGTGTTCATTTTGCTTATCAATCTGAGCTTCTCAGCCATGAAGCGGAGGAAAACGCTATGAAAAGCGGGCAAAAATTGCAGAGCCTTATTCTGCGCAGCTTAGTTTGGCTCTTTGCGGCAATCACCGCCTGCACTGCGCTCGGCATTGTCGGCTACATCCTTGCCAAAGGCGTAGCGTACCTGTCGCCGCGCCTGTTTGCGTGGCAGTATACCTCGGAAAATCTCTCCCTGCTCCCGGCAATCGTCAACACACTCACCATCGCCCTGCTCGCATTTTTAATCGCGCTGCCACTGGGCATTTTCTCTGCCGTCTACTTAAACGAATATGCCCGCCGCGGCAGCCGCTTTGTCACGATGGTGAATATCGCGGCGGAAACGCTCTCGGGCATTCCCTCGATTGTCTACGGTTTGTTCGGCTATTTGCTGTTCGTCACGCATATCAGCGGCGGCTACTCCCTCTTGGCAGGTGCGCTGACGCTCTCGATTATGATTCTGCCCATCGTGCTTCGCACAACGCAGGAGGCGCTGTCGAGTGTGCCGGACAGTTACCGCGCGGGCAGTTTCGCCCTCGGCGCGGGCAAACTTCGCACCGTTTTTCGTATCGCGCTCCCCGCTGCCACGCCGGGCATCCTTGCGGGAGTCATCCTCTGCGCCGGGCGCATTGTGGGGGAAACTGCCGCGCTCATCTACACCGCCGGAGCGGTTGCGCAAGTGCCTGAGAATCTGCTCGGTTCGGGGCGCACGCTCTCGGTGCACCTGTACGCCCTTTGGAACGAAGGACTGCACACAAATGAAGCCTACGCCACGGCGGTTGTTCTGCTCGTGTGCGTTGCGGGGCTAAACGCCCTGTCGTCCATGCTTGCAAAGCGCATCGCGAAAGGAAGAAGCAAATGATAGAAATCCAAAATTTGAACGCATACTACGGCAACTTCCACGCGCTCAAAAATATCAATCTCACCTTTGAAAAAAACGAGGTCACCGCCCTAATCGGTCCTTCCGGCTGCGGGAAATCCACGCTGCTCAAAACACTCAACCGCATGAACGACCTGATTCCCGACTTTTCTGCAAAGGGACTCGTTAGCCTTGACGGCGAAGATATTTACGGCAGCATGGACGTCAACGCCCTGCGCCGCCGCGTGGGGATGGTCTTCCAAAAACCGAACCCCTTTCCCATGAGCATTTACGACAACATTGCCTACGGTCCGCGCTGCCACGGCGTTCGCTCGCGGGTTCTGCTTGACAGCATTGTTGAGCGTTCCCTGCGAAGCGCAGCGCTCTGGGAGGAGGCGAAAGACTGCCTGAAAAAGAGCGCCCTGTCTCTGTCCGGTGGGCAGCAACAGCGGCTTTGCGTTGCGCGCGCCCTGGCAGTCGAGCCGGAGGTTCTGCTTATGGATGAGCCGACGAGCGCGCTCGACCCCATTTCCACTGCGAAGATTGAGGACTTGATTTTTGAGCTGAAGCGTCAATACAGCGTCGTTATTGTAACGCATAACATGCAGCAGGCAACCCGCGTTTCCGACAAAACCGCCTTCTTCCTGCTCGGCGAGGCGGTCGAGTTCGACAGCACCGACCGGCTTTTCTCCGCCCCGCACGACAAGCGCACCGAGGACTACATCACAGGGAGGTTCGGCTGATGGATACCCGTTTTGATCAAAGTTTACAAACCCTGAGCGACGAGCTCATTCGCATGGGGGCGCTATGCGAGGACGCCATCACAGCCGCGCTGCGCGCGCTTTTGGAAAACGATGCGCACGCCGTGCAAACCGCAGCTTTCTTGGAGGAAGAAATCAACCGCAAGGAGCGCGATATTGAGCAGCTTTGCATGCAGCTGCTGCTTCGCTATCACCCGGTTGCAAGCGACCTGCGAAACATCTCCTGCGCCCTGAAAATGATTGCCGATATGGAGCGCATCGGCGACCAAGCGCTCGATATTGCAACGCTTGCGGGGCAATTCCCGCTTCTTTCCGCACTTGCACACACCGAAATTGCCGCCATGGCGCAGCACACGATGAAAATGGTTCGCCAAAGCATCGACGCCTTCGTCCGCCGCGATTTGCAGACCGCCCGCAGCGTCATTGCCTACGATGATGTGGTTGACGCGTTGTTTTTGGAAGTAAAGCGTGGTATAATTCAAATGATACAAAGCGAAAGCGACAGCTCCGAGGCTGCCGCTGACCTGCTGATGATTGCAAAATACCTCGAACGAATCGGCGACCATGCCGTGAATATCGCCGAGCGGGTTGCCTTTTCCATCAGCGGCGTGCAAGAGGAGTGAGTCTATGATCTACTGCGTAGAAGACGACGACAATCTGCGGAATATTGTGGTTTATACCCTGAAAAACACCGGCTTTGATGCGCAGGGCTTCGCAGACGCAAGCAGTCTGCTTTCCGCGCTGGAGCGGCAACTGCCGACGCTTCTGCTTCTGGACATTATGCTTCCCGGCGAAGACGGGCTGTCCGTTTTGCGGCGGCTGCGCGAAAACCCGAAGACGCAAAAGCTCCCCATCATCATGCTCACCGCCAAAGGCAGCGAGTACGACAAGGTCACGGGGCTTGATTTGGGCGCAGACGACTACATGACAAAGCCCTTCGGCGTTATGGAACTGGTCTCCCGCGTAAAAGCGCTGCTGCGCCGCGTACAAAGCGAAACGCCCGCGCAGCACGCGGGCATTGTCCTAAACGAGCGCGAGCACCGCATCACCGTAAACGGCGCTGCATTGCAGCTGACTATGAAGGAGTTTGCGCTTTTGCAGCTCTTCCTCGAAAATCCCGGCATGGTTTTCACCCGTGACTTGCTCCTCGAGCGGGTTTGGGGCTACGATTTCGAGGGAGAAACGCGCACGGTGGATGTGCATATCCAAACCCTGCGCGGCAAACTCGGCGAAAAAGCGCGGCTGATCGAAACCGTGCGCGGGCTTGGCTATCGGTTAGGCGGTGAAACATGAAACGCCGCATTTTTAAGAATCTCTTTTCGCTCAGCGCCTGCGTAGTTTTGCTCTCCTGCGGGATTTTTATCTGGATTTATTACGGCGGAATCAGCGCGCAGGTCACTTCCCGCATCGCAAACCAAGCGCAGCACTATGCCGCCGTGCTCAACACACAGGGCGGCGATTCGACCGCATTTTTATCCCTGATTGCAGGCGACGACGAAGAGCGCGTCACCCTTATTGCGGCAAACGGCGCGGTGCTCTACGACAACCGCGCAGAATTGTCTTCACTGGATAATCACGCCGCCAGACCAGAAGTCGCCGCCGCTTTGCAAAGCGGCAAAGGCGACGCCAAACGGCGCTCGGATACCTTCGGACGTGATATTTTCTATGCAGCAGTGCGCACGCGCGCGGGCGAAGTCATTCGTATTTCTAAGGAAGTGTCGGATGTATGGGGCATTTTAGACCGAAGCGCCCACTGGATTTTTCTTGCGGTTATCGCAGCGCTTGCCCTCTCGCTGGTGCTGTCGCGTTCGCTCACAAAGCGGCTGCTTGCCCCCTTCGCGACCTTGGATTTGCAAATGCCACTGCAAAACGATACCTACGCGGAGCTGTCCCCGCTTCTTCTTCGCATCGACGCACAGAATCGGAAAATTGCCGCGCAGCTGCGGCAGTTGTCGGAGAAAAACCGGGAGTTGGCGCAGGTCGAAGCAAACATGAACGAAGGGCTTGTCGTTTTGGGAAGCGACGGACGAGTTGTGCTTGCAAACCGCGCTGCGCAGCGGATTTTCGGCACGGA